>NZ_JBSFNO010000041.1:0-71138 GCF_053981095.1 Nocardia sp. NPDC003693 | reverse complement strand
GAGAAACCGACATCGAGAACCTGACTTTGGCGTGCGATGCCTGCCACGCCCAGATCAACACCGGCCCGAACGGGTGGGGAACGGTTGCGATGGGTGAGGATTCGGAGAATCCGGGCAAAACCGGATGGATCCCACCGCCACACATCGACCCAGGTCGTAGGCCGCGTGTGAACTTCCGTCATCATCCCCAGTTTCCGGGGATCCCAGCACGATGGCGCTGCTAGCGCTCGCCCCTGAGTATCAAGCTTCACCGCCGCTTTCGACTCTGCCTCTTCGGCTTTCGACGCCGAAGAGGCCTTCGTGCGCCCGGCACCGCCCATGCCGTCGCCCCTGTGTGAGCTACCCCGCCCCCAGCATCGCGCATCTCCACACGGCGGCTCTGCCAGCGACCGCACCCCCGGCCGCGATATCCGCCCCTGCTCTACACACTTTCGTTCGCGGCCTCATCGGCCTTCAATCACCGAACGGGCTCCCACCCGTCCTCGCAACAGCCCGGCCGTCCCGCCCGGACAGCCCGTGCGTCCACACGTATCGGTGTTCACGCCCGTGGCCGACGTAGCCCACACCCATACCGGCTGTGCGGCTTCCAGCGGGGTTCGGGAGAGCAGGCAAAACAGATGCGACAGTGCTGGTTACCTCACCTGCCGTACCCGACCTATGGCTCCCCAGCCAGGAGCCCGTTCACCCTCCCAGCCTGGCCGGCCGGCCGTGGGAACCTTCTCGAGACTCACAGACAAAGACTCGCCATCGACACAATGGGGTTATGCCCAGGGCGGTGATTGCCACGCCTGGTCCGGGGTCGCGAACTCGGCCACGCATCCAAGGGCTTCGATCCCGTCGATCGGCCTGGAAGGGCTGGAACCGCAGCCGAGGCACCCAACCCGCCCCGGCTGGTACTCCGTTATCCAGGCGTACTTCGCCGGTAGGGCACCCAACCGCAGCCGAGTCTCCCGACGTGCCCCCGCTGGTATTCCGTTGTCCTGTCTACTTTCCGGCGGTAGGGCTCCCAACCGCCGCCGAGGCACTCACGCCTTCCCGCCGGTACTCCGTTGTCCTGTCTACTTTCCGGCGGCAGGGCTCCAAACGAAACCGCAGCGACCTACAGCGTCGCCACCAGATCCCGGAGAACCGGAAGGCTCACCGACCCAGAGCCCAGCACCCGATCGTGGAAGATCTTGATGTCGAACGCCGAACCCAGACGTCGTTCGGTGGCTGCGCGGAGGCGGCGGATTTCGAGCTGGCCCACCTTGTAGGCGACGGCCTGAGCCGGCATGGCTATGTAGCGGTCGACCTCGGTGCGGATTTCCTCCACGCCCACGGGCGCGTTGGCGACCATGAAGTCGATGGCCTGCTGGCGGGTCCAGCCTTTGGCGTGCAGGCCGGTGTCGACCACCAGGCGGCAGGAGCGCCAGGAGTCGGCGGCGAGCATGCCTATGCGGGTCAGATCGTCGGGGTACAGGCCCATTTCGTCGGCCAGGCGTTCGGTATACAGCGCCCAGCCCTCGACGAAGGCGGTGTTGGAGAAGGACATGCGCTGGAAGCTCGGCAGCTGGTCGAGTTCGTTGGCGATGGTGAGCTGCAGGTGATGGCCGGGAATGGCCTCGTGATACGCCACCGATGCGGTTTCGAAGCGGTTGCGGCCCTTGGGATCGTGCTGGTTCACGTAGTACGCGCCGGGGCGAGAGCCGTCGGCGGCGGGTGGGAAGTAGTAGGCCGGGGGCGCGTCGGCCGCCAGGAAATCCGGTACCGGCAGGATGTCGCAGGATTGGCGGGGCAGGCGGCCGAACCACTTACCCATTTCGGCCTGGGCCGCTGCCAGGCAGGCGCGGGCGTCGACCATGATTTCTTCGCCGTCGTCGTAGCGCAGGGCCGAATCCTCGCGCAGGCGGGTGAAAACCTCGGTGAGCCCGGAGATTCCGAACAGCCGCGAGCCGACTTCGGCGTATTCCGCACGCAGCGCGTCGAGTTCGTCGAGTCCGAGCTGGTGGATTTCCTCGGCGCCCAGATCGGGCAGCGTGGTGTGCTGACGCAGCAGGCGCCGGTAGATGTCGTCGCCGTCCGCGCCGAGCCAGCACAGGCCGGGCTGGTCGTCCGAGCGCGCGGCGGGCAGCAGTTCGCCGGCGAGCGCGTCGCGATACGCGCTGAAGGCCGGCCGGATGACCTCGCGCGTCACCTCGGCCATATCCGCGCGCCAGGCCGATTCACCGGCCCACTCGGCGGGGCCCGCGAAGGTGGCGAAGGGGTCGGCGGCGATATCCGAGGCCAGATAACCGTCGAGCTGATTGAGCGAACGCTCGATGGTGATGCGCGCGGGCGTGCGCCCGGCGGCCAGCCCGGCGCGGAATCGCTCGACCGCCTGCGCCATGAATCCGCCGAATTGCCGGTATCGCAGCACCAGGTTCGCGGCATTCTCGGGTTCGGGCGCGTTGAGCTGGGGCGCCATGGTGAGCAGGCCCGCGTGCACGCCGTTCATCTGATCGGAGGCGAGTTCGATCGGGCGCCACTCCAGATTCTCCGCGGCGGATACCAATTCATTGCGCAGCAGACCGCGGGTCACCCGATCCTGTTCGTCGAGGCGTTCGGGATCCAGGGCGTCGACCTCGGTGAGCAGCGCGCGCCAAGTGCCCAGTAGGCGCTGTTCGGCCTCCTCGGACAGATCCTCGATGCGATCGTCGAATCGCCTGTCCCCCAGCAGCGTTGCCGAACTGGGCGCGGATTCGAGCATGGCATCCCAGTACCGGTCGGCAAGTGCGATCAATTCCGCGTGCGCATCCATGGCCCCCATCATGCCCGCCCCCGTGCACCACGACCGTACCGCCGCGAACTTCGCACCCCGCGCCGATTCAGCGTCGCGGGGGCACCGGAATGCGCGTCAGATCCGCCGCCACCACGATCTCCCCGTCGAATTGCGCGCCGGCTTCGCTGCGGTGATCGTCCAGCGTGCGGTAGCGCTGCGAGAAGTGCGTGAGCACCAGCGTTCGCGCTCCCGCCTTGGCCGCGACCTCGCCCGCCTGTCCCGCGGTGAGGTGCCCGAATTCGGTGGCGAGATGGGTGTCGGCGTCGGTGAAGGTGGCCTCGATGACCAGCATGTCCACCCCCGCCGCGAGATCGTGCACGCCGTCACAGAGCCGGGTGTCCATGATGAACGCGAAACTCTGCCCGCGCCGCAGTTCGCTCACTTCGTCGAGCGTGATGCGCCGCCCGTCCAGGGTGACCTCGCCGTCACGCTGCAATCGACCGACCACCGGCCCGGAGATGCCCAGTTCGCGCAGGCGATCCGGCACGATGCGGCGCCCGTCCGCCTCGGTGAGCCGGTAGCCGAATGCCTCGACCGGATGCGAGAGCCTGGCGGTGCGCAGGGTGAAAGGCGCGCCCTGCGAGGGCAGTTCACCGTCCTCGACGATGGGATGCGGCCGCAGTTCCGCGGTCTGGTGATAGGCGGTGGAATGGCACAGCCGCCGGTAGTACTCCTCGCCCGAGCCCGGGTAGTACACGTCCACCGGGTGCGGCACGCGGTCCAGGCTGATCCGCTGCACGACTCCCGCGAGCCCGAGGCTGTGGTCGCCGTGGAAATGGGTGATGCCGATGCGCGTGATGTCGGTGGCCGACACCCCGGCGTAGATCATCTGCCGCTGCGTGCCCTCCCCCGGGTCGAACAGCAGTCCCTCGCCATCCCAGCGCAGCAGATATCCATTGTGGTTGCGCTGCTTGGTCGGTACTTGGCTGGCTGTTCCGAGGATGACCAGTTCGCGCTGTGACACGGCGTCAGGCTACCCGCCCGCGCCGCCGAACCCCGGGTCGTCGGCATTCGGGCGCGCCATGTCGACCGATACCAACCGGGGGTATCGACCGGCCCGCACCCCTGACCACATAGAATGGCCCCCGTGGTGGATCACCAGTCGCACGCAACCCGGCTCGCCCGGGCGTTCGGCCTGTTCACCCTGCTGGCCGGAATCGCGATCATGCACGCGCTCGTGATCGGCACCGGCCACGCGGCGAGCCCCGCGCACGACATGCCCCCGGGCCACGCCGCGACCGCGAATCACGCGGACTTCACCGATCACGCAGCCACCACCGATCACACGGCCGTCACCGCATCGACGCTGGCAGCCACCACCGATCACGCCTCGAACACACCCGGCTGCGGTGACTGCGACGGCGGACACGCCGGATTGCACGGCTGCGTCTTCGTCCTGACCGCGCTGCTGCTCGGACTCGGCCTGGCCCTGCTGGCCTGGGTGGGCGCGCCCCGCCCCGGCGGCGATGACACGAAGGCCCGGCCGGCTCGCGCACACCACGCCCGCCCACCCCCGTGGACGGTGCTCACCCTGGCCGATTTGGCGATTCTGCGGATCTGATGGGCGCCCGCTGCCGCGTATCACGCACGCGGAAGCGGTTTTTCGCATGCCCATTTCCAGATTTTCAGCTGATTCCCGAGGAGTGCAGCCATGTTCAGTGCTACCCGTTCCACGTTCGCCGCGATCGCCGCCACCGCCGCGATCGCCCTGTTCGCCGCCGGATGCGGCGGCGATGACGACTCGGCCACCGCCGCGTCGAGTTCCACCACCACGGCCGCCACCTCGGCGCAGGCCGCGACCCGCACCGATTTCGACGAGGACGATGTCAGCTTCCTGCAGATGATGTATCCGCATCACGCGCAGGCGGTGGACATGGCGGCCATGGTGCCGTCCCGCTCGCAGAATCCGGAGCTGATCGCGCTCGCCAAGGCGATCGAGCAGGCCCAGACGCCGGAGATGCAGCAGATCACCGCGCTGCTCCAGGCGTTCGGCAAGGGCGCGCCCAGCACCACGGTGGACGGGCACGCCGGTCACGGCGGTATGAGCGGCATGATGACCGAGGCCCAGATGACCGAATTGCAGGGTCTGTCCGGCACCGAGTTCGATCAGCTGTGGATGCGCATGATGATCGAGCATCACGAGGGCGCCGTCACCATGGCCAATGCCGAACTCACCGATGGCGTGAATCCCGATGCCAAGGCGATGGCCAAGGCCATCGTGGTCGGCCAGCAGACCGAGATCGATCAGATGCGCCGGATGCTCGGCCAGAAGTAGCAACTAGCAGGCTACCGAAATGGCAAGGGGTGCGCCGGAATTCCGGCGCACCCCTTGCCAGCGGTTCACTGTATCGGCGTCAGCTCCCGATGACCGTATTCATAATGGTTCCGGCACTGGTGGCGGTGGCGCCGCCGATCATGGCTCCCGCCACCATCTTCGGCGATTCCAGACCGCCTCCGCTCCACTTCTCCCAGGCGAAGCGGCCGCCGCCGTAGGTGATGGCGGTGACGCCGGACAGCATGGTGAACCAGGTGAAGTAGCGGACCAATTTCATCAGCTTGTCCGCCACCGGCGGGGTCTCCGGTGTCGGATTGCCGATCTGCGCGACGACTGTCGTGTACGTGTCGTGCACGGCGGCGAGGAGCATGCTCACGATCGGTTCCTCTCGAATGCTGAGGTGGTGCTGATGGCGAAACATGTGGCGCAACTCTCACTAATATGAGCAATTACACCTCGAGCCACAGGGTGCCGCCGGGACGACACACCACCTGATCCGAACTCGAGCAGCCGACCAGCTACCCCGCCCCGGTCACTCCGGCGTGGCGCGCAACAGCGAGTGCTTGCGGCCGTACAGGAAGTAGACGCAGAAGCCGAGCGCCATCCAGACCAGGAAGCGCAGCCAGGTCTCGACCGAGAGGTTGAACATGAGCCACGCGCACGCGATGACCGACAGGATCGGAACGAACGGCACCAGCGGCACCTTGAATCCGCGCTGCAGATCCGGGCGGGTGCGGCGCAGCACGATCACGCCGATCGACACCAGAACGAAGGCGAAGAGCGTGCCGATGTTCACCATTTCCTCGAGCGTGCCGAAGTCGACGAAGCCGGCCAGCAGCGCGCAGATCGCGCCGACGATGTAGGTGATGCGCACCGGCGTGCCCTTGGGCCCGGTCTGCGCCAGCTTGCGCGGGACCAGCCCGTCGCGCGCCATGGCGAACAGCACGCGGGTCTGGCCCAGGAACAGCACCATGACCACGGTCGTCAGGCCGGCGAGCGCGCCGATGGAGATGATGTTCTTGGCCCACATGACGCCGTTGATCTCGAACGCGGTGGCCAGGGTCGCGTCGTCGCCCTGCAGATCCCTGTAGGACACCATGCCGGTGAGCACCAGCGACACCGCCACGTACAGCACGGTCACGATGGCCAGCGAGCCCAGGATGCCGCGCGGCACGTTGCGCTGCGGGTCCCGGGTCTCCTCGGCGGCGGTGGCGACCACGTCGAAGCCGATGAAGGCGAAGAACACGATGCTGGCCGCCGCGAGCAGGCCGTACCAGCCGTAGGTGGTGTGCCCGGCGCCGGTGACGAGTGAGAACAGCGACTGGTGCAGCGCGCTCTCGGCGCCGCCCTCGACCGGCACCGAGTCCGGGATGAACGGCTTCAGGTTCTCGGCCTTGAAGTAGGTCGCGCCGACCACCACGACCAGGGCGATGACCGCGAGCTTGATGGCGACGGCCACGGCCGATACCCGGGAGGAGAGCTTGGTGCCCAGGGCCAGCAGCACGGACAGGATGGCGATGAGCAGCACCGCGCCCCAGTCGAATTTCACATCCCAGTGCCAGCCGCCGATGTCGACCGCGCCCAGGTTCAGCACCGGGCTGTGCCCGCCCATGACCACGCCCAGGTACTGCGACCAGCCCTTGGCGACAACGGCTGTGCCGAGCGCGAATTCGAGGATGAGGTCCCAGCCGATGGTCCAGGCGACGAGCTCGCCGAAGGTGGCGTAGGAGAAGGTGTACGCGCTGCCCGCGACCGGCACGGTCGAGGCGAATTCGGCGTAGCAGAGCGCGGCCAGGCCGCAGGCGATGGCGGCGAACACGAAGGCCAGCGAGACGGCGGGCCCGGCGTAGTTGCCCGCGGTGCGCGCGGTCAGGGTGAAGATGCCGGCGCCGACGACGACGGCGACGCCGAAGACCGTGAGGTCCCAGGAGGTCAGGTCCTTGCGGAGTTTGGCGTCGGGTTCGTCGGTGTCGCGGATGGACTGCTCGACGGACTTGGTGCGCCACAGCGCGCTCCGGCGTCCGGAAGCGGGTCCGGTCCCATCCCGCTTGGGGTCCGATATCGCCACTGTTTCTCCTATGTCTGGCTTCTCGGCAACAATGCAGTTCAGCAGCGGATGGTCACCACGCGGTGCACACCCGTGCCTGTTCTCTCTCGATCGCATGCAACCGGCAGACAGAAACCCTGGTCCTGCCCCGGTCCTTGCTCTCGGCCTCGGGGCGAGACCTGAGTTGTCGGCGTCACATCGCACCGTATCACCAACTGGTACGAACCAGTTCAGCAACCAGTCGGACAACATTCACCCGATTGCGTGCTGAACGAGGCCGGAGCCGCGACCGGCGGACTCCCTTAGGGTTGGGTATGTCGTTCGGGGACGAGTCCGCCAGAGGTGATCGTGATGCCCTGGACCGGGTGCTCGTAAACGCGCGCGGAGTACGGGTCCGGGAAATGCGCGGCGATTCCGCGCCGGTGCTGACCGAACGCGATCCGGTTGCCGTGCGGGCGCTGTGCGCGGCGCTGCGGATCGCCGATCTTCCGGGGTTCGTGTGCATGTGCCCGGGCGACGTCGCCCTGGATTTCGTCGACGGCCGGGGTTCGGGCCTGGCCCGCGTGACCCTGCACCACGGGTATTCGGTGCGCTGGGCGGGGTGGTCCGAGGACGCGGTGCTGGCCGAGGGCGAGCTGTCCCTGGAGTGGCTGGCCGTTCGCGGCGTATCCGGCCCGCTGCGCGAATTCCGCGCCGCCGAATACCGGGCCGCGGCGGCCGAACGGGTCGAACGAGGCTGGGCGGCGGCCATTCCCGATCCCCTCGCGGTGTACGCCCCGCTGTTCCTGGACATCTCCCGCACCGGCGGCCGGCTACCCGGCTCCCAGCTGACAGAGATGTGGGACCTGCTGTGCGCCGTGCATCCGGACGCCGTCGAGCGGGTCCTGCGATTGCTCACCTGGTGCGCCGCCGGGACCGGCGCGCACTCGGGTTATCCGGTGCACGAGGGCATCCCGGCCCGGTTCCTCGATCGCGAGACACCCCGCGATGTGGGCCGCGCGGTGGAACAGGCGGATCAGCGGGCGCTGGCGGGCGCGGTCCGCTACGTCCTCGACTGGAACACCCGCCGACGGGTGGACGGTCTGCTGCTGGCCCTGTCCCCCGCCGCCCGCGGCCGGTTGCTCGCGCACTCCGGAGACAGCGAGACGCGCGGCTGGCTGGCGCGGCGGATCGCCCGTCTCGAATGAGAGCACGCGTTCGAGCGGCGCGCGCCCGGGGGCTCGTTGATAGCCGCCGCGGCGCCGGGGATGCTGGACCGGTGAGCATCGTCGAGTTCCCCGAGCACAACGTCGGCGCGCAATGGAAGGGCGAGCGCGTCGGCTATTTCCGCGACGCGGCCGGGTACGCGCGCTATCGCGACGCCTATCGCGCGGGTTTCGAGCTGCTGCCCGCGCCGAAGGAGACGATCGACGTGCCGACCGCCTGGGGCACGGTGCGCGCCTACCGTTTCGGATCGGGGTCCGGCACGCCCCTGGTCCTGCTGCCCGGGCGGCAGTCGGCCACACCGCTGTGGGTGTCCAATCTGCCGGGGCTGCTCGCCACGGGGCGGCCCGTCATCACCCTCGATCTGCTGGGGGAACCGGGCGCGAGCGTGCAGTCCGCTCCGATCGCCGACGACCGCGAGCAGGCCGAGTGGCTGGGCGCGGCTCTGCTCGCCCTGGAACCGGGTCCGGTGCATCTGCTCGGGGTGTCGATCGGCGGCTGGTCCGCGGTGAATCTCGCGGTGCGCCAACCGGATCGGGTGGCGTCGCTGACGACTCTGGATTCCCCCTTCGTCTTCGCGGGCGTCAGCTGGAAGATGGTCGTGGTGTCCCTGGGTTCGGTGCTGCCGGGCATGCCGGAGTCCTGGCGGGACACCCTGCTCAGCTGGATCTCCGGCGGCGCGCGCACGCCCCGGGATTCCCCGGAGGGCAGGCTCATCGCGTCGGGCATGCGCGATTTCGCGGCCTTCCTGCCGATGACGAGAAAGCCGGAGCGGCAGCAGCTGTCAGCGTTGCGGACGCCGTTTCTCGGCATCTTCGCCGGGCGCAGCATCGTGCACAACGCCCGCCGGATCGCGGACCGGGCGCGAAAGCTGCTGCCCGCCGCGCAGATCGAGGTGTGGCCGGAGGCGTCGCACGCGATCAACGGCGAGTTCCCGGACCGCATCGCGGCGCGCGTGGCGGAATTCCTCGACGGCGTCGACGGCTGGCCCGCCCGCGGTCAGGGCACGAGAACCGCGCGCCCGCGAATGTGCCCCTGATCCAGGCGCTGCAGCGCCTCCGGGCCGTCGGCGAGGTCGAAGCGCTCGACCTCGATGCGCAGCTTGCCCGCTTGGGCGAGACCGACACAGTCGTACAGGTCGGACCGGGTGCCGCCCAATGACTTTCGCACCGAGGCGCCCCAGGGCAGGCCGGGCCCGCCCGCCGGTCCGGCATTGATCTCCGGTACGCCCCCGCCGATGCCGACCATGCGGTAGGCCCCGTTGGGGGCGACGGTTTCCACGGCCAGTTTGGCGGTGGCGTCCACGCCGACGAAGTCGAACACCGCGTCCGCGCCGCGTCCGCCGGTGAGATCCAGGATCTCCCGCGCGGTGTCCGCGCCGGCCAGCAGCCCCAGATCCGCGCCGCAAGCCTCGGCCAGTTCCAGCTTTTCCGGCGCGACGTCCACGGCGATGACGCGAACGCCGGCGATGGCGTCCAGGATCTGCAGCGCCACGTGCCCGAGCCCGCCGATGCCGATGGCCACGGCGGTGCCGCCGGGCCGAAGTGCCTCGCGCGCACCGCGAATGGAGTGATACGTGGTCAGCGCGGCGTCCGCGATGGGCGCCGCCTGCAGGAAGTCCAGGTCCCCGATGGGCACGAACGCGGTGGCCGGGATCCGCACGTACTCGGCCATCCCGCCCTCGATGCTCAGGCCCGGGCAGGGCGGCATGGCGACCCGGCCGGCGGCGGTGCACACGTTCTCGTTGCCGCTCACGCATTCGCGGCAGACGCCGCAGGTCCAGAACAGGTACACCAGGCCGCGTTCGCCGATGTCGCGGCCGCGCACGTCGGATCCGACGGCCTCGATGGTTCCGGCGATCTCGTGGCCGAGGGTGAGCGGGTCTTCGCGAATCTGATACGGGAAGTTGACCAGGGTCAGATCCGAATGGCAGACGCCCGCCGCGCCGACCTTCAGCAGCAGGTCGCCGGGCCCGATATCCGGGACCGGGATGTCGTTGACCGCGACCTTCTCCGGTCCGGTCCACTGCAGTGCTCGCATGCTGACTTCCTCGATTCGAGCTTGTGATCTGGCGCACACGGTAGCACTCGCTTTACACTGCGTCTAACGAATGACGGAATGTCTACCGATATTCCGGAAAACCCTCCCGCGACCCGGGACGCGAATCTAGGCTGCCCATCCATGAACGAAGCGCCGCACGAGCCGCGGATAGCCGTCATCGGCGCGGGCATCTCCGGCATCTGCATGGGAGTCGCGCTGCGGCGCAACGGTTTCCAGAACTTCACCCTGTACGAGAAGGCCGACGGCTTCGGCGGCACCTGGCGCGCGAACACCTATCCCGGCCTCACCTGCGATGTGCCCTCGCGGTACTACCAGTTCACCTTCGCCATGAATCCGGACTGGTCACGCCTGTATTCGGCGGGTCCGGAGATCAGGGACTACCTCGTCGCGACCGCCCGGTCACACGGCCTGCACGAGCGCACGGTCTTCGGCACCGAGGTGACAGGCGCGGAGTTCACGGACGGCGGGTGGACGCTCACGACCTCCGGCGGCGCGGTCGAGCGCTTCGATTTCGTGGTGTGCGCGACGGGTTTCCTGCACCGGCCCCGGCGGCCCGACATTCCCGGGCTGGACGATTTCGCGGGCGTCCTCATGCACTCCGCGCGCTGGGATCACGGGGTCGAACTGGCCGGCAAACGCGTTGGCGTGATCGGAACCGGCTCCACCGGAACGCAATTGGTCAGCGAACTGGCGGGCCGGGTACCCCGGGTCGTCATGTTCCAGCGCACGCCGCAGTGGATTCTGCCGACCGTCAATCGCGCCTACTCGGACCTGGCCAAACGCGTCTACCAGCGCATACCCCGGCTGGGCGTGGCCGCGTACGAGATGAATCGCGCTGTCTTCGGGCTGTTTTCCCGGGGGCTGACCCATCCCGGCCGGGTGCGGCGGCTCATTCAGTGGGTGGTGGAACGCAATCTGCGCACGGTCCGCGACGAGTCGCTGCGCGCCGCGCTCACCCCCGACTACCAGGCCATGTGCAAGCGCCTCGTGGTCTCGGACCGGTTCTACGAGATCGTGCAGCGGCCGGACGTGGATCTGGTGACCGACGGAATCGACCACGTCGAGGGCGCGGGGGTGGTCACCGCCGACGGCGCCCTGCACGAACTCGATATCCTGGTACTGGCAACGGGTTTCGACTCGCACGCCTTCATGCGGCCGATGGCGATCACCGGTTCGGCCGGTCGTACCCTGGACGCGGCCTGGGCCGACGGGCCGCGCGGGTTCGAGGGCGTCATGCTGCCGGACTTCCCGAATCTGTTCATGCTCATCGGCCCGCACAGCCCCTTCGCCAACCATCCGCTCACCGCGGTGGCCGAGGCGCAGTCCGCGCGCATCGTGAGCTGGCTACGGCGCTGGCGCGCACGGGAGTTCACGACCGTCGCGCCGACGGCCGCCGCCACCGACCGCTTCAACGCCCGGATGCGCGCGGCGGCGCCGAGCACGGTGTGGACCACCGGCTGCCGGAGCTGGTATCTGGGCAAGGACGGACTGCCCGAGCTGTGGCCGTGGAGTCCGGGCGCCTATGAAAAGCTCATTCGCAGTACCCCGGATCCGGCCGATTACATACTCGGCCCGCCGATCCCGAACGAGAAGTGAGAGCGCCGTGCCGAATTCGACCGTGCGAACCGCGCTGCTGCGCTCGACCTCCCGCCTGATCGGGCGCTGGATGTTCGGGGCCGCGCCGGATTGGGTCCGGGTGCGCCGCCGCGAGGCCGCGGCCACGCGATTCGCGCGCGCACCGCGCGGGGTACGGATCAGCGCCGGAACCCTGGGTGGCCGACCGGCCGAAATACTCACGCCCGCAGGGGCTCCGGCCGACGCGGCGGTGCTGTACCTGCACGGCGGCGGCTTCACCATGGGTAGCCCGCGGATGCTGCGCCCCATCACCGGACTGCTGGCCGAGACCATGGGCACCGTCGTGTACGCCCTGGACTATCGCCTCGCGCCCGAACACGTGTACCCGGCAGCGATCGACGACGCGACCGCGGCCTACCGGGATCTGCTGGCGCGCGGTATTCCGGGCGAACGCATTGCGGTGGCGGGCGATTCGGCGGGCGGCGATCTCACGATCGAGCTCGGCCTGCGCGTGCGGGACGCGGGGCTGCCCGCTCCCGCCGTCCTGGGCTCGATCTGCCCGGTCCTGGATTTCAGCGCCGGATCGGCGGCCTTCGACTGCGATCCGTCCCGCGAGCCGCTGCTCTCCCCGCGGGTGATCGCGCAGTTCACCGACGCCTACCTCCCGGGTGTATCCCAGACGCGCCGCCGCGAGCTCTCCCCGCTGTACCGCGACATCACCGGCCTGCCGCCCATCGTGCTCCATTCGGCCACCGACGATCCGCTGGGCGGGGACGCCCGCCGCTTCGCCGAGCTGGCCGCGAAAGCCGGAGCGCCACTGCGACATCGCGAGTATCGCGGACTGTGGCACGTGTTCCACGCGCTGCCCATGCCGCAGGCGCGGGCCGCGGTGCGCGAGCTCGGCGCGCTGCTGGCCGAGCAGATCTACGGCCGCAGCGGATATCGGGCGGTGAACTAGTTCGGCGCTACCGCCGGGTTGGTTGGCGCTACCGCTGGGCGGCGTGCGCGTCCAGCTCCAGCTGAATGAACGCGCCGATCATCGCGCGCCAGACCGATTCCGCCACAGCGGGTTCGAGGCCGGCGGCCACCGCGCGGCCGCGGGCCAGCTGGACGACCTGCTCCACCCGGTCGGGCGCGCGCACGGCCTGCTCGTCCTTCTTGAACGTGGCGGCGGCGCGCACGAGCTCCTGCCGATCGGCCAGCAGGCGAATCAATTCACCGTCGAGGGCATCGATACGGGTACGGACCTCGACGAGCGATTCTGGAGCAGACACGCTCCAAACTGTAGTGCCCGGCCGGCCGGGCTCAGGTCAGCACCCGGGCGACGACCGGCGCCACGAACTCCTCGAGCATGGCGCGCTCGTCGTCCGCGTCGCGGCCGGGCGCGGACAGCAGCGAGACGATCACCCGGGTCAGCCAGCGGGCCAGTCTGCCGCGCTCGGGGTCGGTGAGGCCGTTCGGGGTGAACAGCCCGCCCGCGATCGACTCGATGACGTCGGAGTCCTGGCTGATGCGCCCGGCGGGGCCCGACTCGCCGGCCCGGAACCACGCGATGAGCATGGGGTCGGCGCGCACCTCGGTCACCGCGCCGAGCATGGCGGTGATGATCCGGTCGGTCGGGTCGGCGATGTCGCGCACCTGGTGCACGACCCGCGCCGCGATCCGGCGGGTTTCACGATGAACGAAGGCGAGCCGCACCGCGTGCCGGTTGTCGAAATAGCGGTACAGCGTGGCGCGCGAGCAGCCCGCCGCCTTGGCGATGTCGCCCATCCCGACCGAGGTGACGCCGCGCTCGGCGAAGAGCGCGGCGGCGGCGTCGAGTATGCGTTCGGCCGCCAGGTCGGCGCGGTCGTCGGACAGCCAGTCCCGGCTCACTTCAGATCTCTCCCCAGGTATTCGTCGATCGCGCCGAGACTACCCGCGCCGCTGCCCGCGCGCCGGTGCTCGCCGGCGCGGGGCGGCCGGATCAGGCGACCGCGCGGAAGGGCACGCTCATGGGCCAGCGCACGTAGTTCCCGTTCGACCAGGTGACCTTGTCCAGGTCGACGGTGAAGTCGGGGCAGCGGGCCAGCAACTCCTCGAGGGCGATCCGCGCCTGCATACGCGCGGCCGCCGCGCCCAGGCAGTGGTGATTGCCGTGGCTGAAGGTCATGATGCGCTTCGGGTTCCGGCGCACGTCGAGTTCGCCCGCGGTGGGCCCGAATTCCCGCTCGTCCCGATTGGCGGACCCGTACAGCAGCAGTACCCGGCGACCCTCGGGAATGACGGTGCCGTGCAGTTCCACGTCGCGGGTCGCGGTGCGGGCCAGCCCCTGCACCGGCGAGGTCATGCGCAGGAACTCCTCCACCGCACCGGGAATGAGCGCGGGATCCTCGATGAGCAGGCGACGCTGGTCCGGGAAGCTGGTGAGCAGTTGCGCCGCGCCGCCGAGATTGCCGGTGGTGGTGTCGTTTCCGCCGGTGATCATGGTGAACGCGAAGCCGAGCATGGACAGCAGCCCGGCGGTGTCGCCCTCCTCGCCGAGGCCCGAGGCGAGCATGTGCGAGATGGTGTCGTCGCCCGGTTCCACGCGGCGGCGCGCGATCAATTCGGTGAAGTAGGCCATCATCTCGCCGACCGCGGTCATCACGCCCGCGCTCATGGCGGAGATGTCCCCGGCCGAAATCGCCCCGCCCACAATGGCGAAGGTCCATTCGTCGAACTTGGCGCGGTCGGCTTCGGGCACCCCGAGGTAGTGCGCGACCACCATGGTGGGCAGCGGCTTGAACAGGTCGGCGACGATATCGCCCTCGCCGGCCTCGCGCAGCCGCTCGATGCGTTCGATCACGAAGCTGCGCACCGCGGGCTCCACCGAATTCACCTGGCGCGGTGTGAATCCCGGGGAGACCCGGCGGCGGAAGTCGGTGTGGTCCGGCGGGTCCATGAAGACGAACGGGCGGACCATGCCCACGGGCGTGGTGGACAGGTCCACGTAGTCGACGGTGAGCCCGGAGGCGGAGGAGAAGGTTTCGGGGTCCCGCGCGGCGGCGTAGGTGTCCGCGTGCCGCGAGAGCACGTAGTAGTCGTCCGATTCGCGACCCTCGGGCACCGCGCGGTGCACCGGATCGTGTTCGCGCAGTGCGGAGTACATGGACCAGGGGTCGCGCCAGGTGTCCCCGGAGCGGGGTACGAAGCTGACCGGATGAGACGACACTGAACTCATGAACCGACGGTAAGACAAATACTCGAATATGTCTAGAACCCGTTTCAGTTCACCCGGGTTGTCACTCCCGCTTACTGCCCCGCACCAGGGTGAACACCATGTCGGTGTCGCCGATCCGCACCCGCGACCCGTCGGCCAGGATCATGCTGTCCACCACCCGCGCGCCATCGACGTACACGCCGTTGGAGGAGGCCAGGTCCTTGAGCACGTAGGTCAGGCCGTTGTCGACGATCAGCGCGTGATGGCGGCTGACCCGCCCGTCCGGTAGCGCGATGTCGTTGTCGGAGAGCCGGCCGATCCGAGTGACCGTGCCCGCGATCGGATACGCGTTGCCGTCACGGTCCTTGAGGACGGCCTGCGGTTCGTGCCAGCTGCGATCGACGATGGTGGTCGCGCGGGTGGCCGACGCCGCGCCCACCGAGCGCACGCTCAGCGGATCCTGACGGAGCATGCGCGCCTCCAGTTCGCGCAGCCGGTGCCCCGGGTCGATACCGAGTTCCTCCGCCAGCGTGGAGCGCACCCGGCGCGCGGCTTCCAGCGCGTCGGACTGCCGCCCGGCCATGTAGAGCGCGGTGATCAGCTGCTCCCACAACGATTCCCGCAGCGGATGCTCGCGCACCAGCAGCGCCAGCTCCGCGATCACGGCCTCGGCGCGGCCCCGGGCGATGTCCGCCTCGGCGCGGGCCTCGATCACACCGATGCGCTCGTCGTCGAGGGCGACCGCGTAGGCATCGGCGAAGCCGAGCCCGCGCAGGTCCGAGAGCACCGGCCCGCGCCACTGCGCCAGGGCCTCCGACAGCGCCTCGGCCGCCGGGCCGAACCGGCCCGCGGCCAGGGCGCGCAACCCGTTCTCGCGGCGGGTGCGGAACCGGAAGACATCGCAGGCGACGTCGTCGACGACGATGCGATAGCCGGTGCCCATGTGCTGGAGCATGGTGCGGGCGTCGATACCGCCGTCCCGCAGGGGTTTGCGCAGGTTCGAGACGATCGCGTGCAGGCTGACCCGCACGTCCGGCGGCGGGGACTCCTCCCACACCGCCGCGGCCAGGGCGTCGACCGAGACCGGGCGGTTGGCGTGAATCGCCAGGTAGGCCAGGACAGCACGTTGCTTCGGACCGCCCAGCTGCTGGGGCGTCCCGTCGATGGTGAGCTGTACCGGACCCAGCACCCCCACCTGTGCGCGCACTTCGGCCATCGCCGAACTCCTCACGACAGCCCCCGTGACTCTCGATCGCCACTGTAACCGTTTTCCACGTCGGGCCGCCGGGCTCTGTCACCGAATCCTGTGCGGCGGGCGATCGGCCGATCGGATTCCCGCAGCGTTCGGGCTAGGCGGTGAGCTTGAATACCTCCAGATCGCCCAGGACGGTCACCGGGAAGTTGGCCCGCACCCACGCGGTGATGGCCGCGGAGTTCGACGGCGCGGCGGCCGGGCGCGCGGGACCGAGTCGCTCCCGGCCCATGGATTGCGAACCGCCCATGGCGGATTCGGGGCCGGAGGCGCCCGGACCGTTCCCCGCGGACGCACCCGGACGGTCCGGTGCGGACCTGTCGATACGGTTCAGCCGGGTCTCCGCACCGCCCACCCCCGATGCGCTCGCCTCGTCCGCCACCCCGTCGTGCGCGCGGGAGTCTCCGCCGCGCTGCCGAACCAGGTAGTAGCCGATCTCGTTGTTCGCGACGTACCGCTGGAACTGCTCCAGGGTCGGGGCGTTGTCGCGTCCGCTGAATCCGCCCACGGCCAGTAGCGCAGCGCCCGTGCGCAATTCGATGGCGCTGACGTCGGACGCGCCGACCGCCGCTGCCGCCCAGCGGGTCCCGGCCGCGGTGAGCAGATCGTCCAGCAGCGGATCGGTGGCGGGGGCCGCGCGCATCGGCCCGCGAGCGGCGCGGGGCGGACCGGCGAGCGGACTGCCGCCCGCATGCGGCTGTGCGACCGTCTCTACGGCGTAGGCGGCCGGGCCGAGCAACCCGGTGATCACCGCGGCGACGCCGATGACGATGCCCGCGCGCCGGAACGCGGCGGCCCCGAGCAGCGCGGCGGCGGTGAGCACGGCGAGCGCGACCAGCGTCCAGCGCAGCGCGGGCAGCCAGTCCGGGGTCCGGTCCAGCAGGTGGAAGGTCCACAGGCCGGTGCCGAGCGCCATGACGGCCAGGGTGAGCCGGGCCCCGACATGGGCACGGCGCGACCACAGCAGGGTGATGCCGGCGCCGCACAGTGCGCCGATGGCCGGTGCGAGTTCGACGCTGTAGTAGGAGTGGAAGCTGCGGCTCATGTAGCTGAGCACGGCGGCGGTGACCAGCAGCCAGCCACCCCAGAGCACGAGCGCGGCGCGCCGGCGGTCGGTGCGGGGCGCGCGCCGGGTCAGCCACAGGCTCGCGACGAGCGCGAGCAGTGCCGCGGGGAACAGCCAGGAGAATTCGGTGGCGAGTTCACCGGTGAACAGGCGGCCGATGCCGGCCCGGCTGCCGAAACCCTGGAATCCACCGGCGAATTCGGCGCCCGGCGGCGGAGCGGACACGGCCGGATGACCCCCGTCGTTCCCGAGGATCCGCCCGAGACCGTTGTAGTCCACGGCCAGTTCCCACAGGCTGTTGTCCTCGGAGCCGCCGATGTACGGGCGCGACCCTGCGGGCCACCACGCCACCAGCGCGACATACCACCCGGCGGAAATCGCGACGGCCGCGGCGGCCGTCACCACTTTGAGCAACCGCGCACCGAGGCCGCCCGCACCGGCGACCAGCACCACCAACGCAAGGCCGGGCAGCACCAGGAACGCCTGCATCATCTTGGTCAAGAAGCCCAGGCCCATGAGCACGCCCGCGCCGGTCAGCCACCCGGTGCTCGCCGAGAACCAGTGCGCGCCTTCGGCATCGATCGCGCGCACCGTGCAGTACGCCGCGGCGACGAGCAGCAGGGTGAGCAGCGCGTCGGGGTTGTCGTAGCGAAACATCATGGCCGCCACCGGCGTCACCGCGAGGGCCAGGCCGGCCAGCAGCCCCGCGGCCGGGCCGGACCACCGGCGTACCGCGAAGACCAGCAGCGCCACCGCGCCGACGCCCATGAGCGCCTGGGGCGCCAGCATGGACCAGGACCCGAAGCCGAAGACCCGTCCGGACAGGCCCATCACCCACAGCGCGGCGGGCGGCTTGTCCACGGTGATCGCGTTCTGCGGATCGAGCGCGGCGAACAGCAATGCCTTCCAACTCCGGGTGCCCGACTGCACCGCGGCCGCGTAGTACTCGTTGGTCCAGCCCGCGCCGCCGAGGCCCCACAGATACAGCGCGGCGGTGCCCGCCAGCAGGGCGGCCAGCGCGGGGCGTTCCCACCGGGGCCGGCCCTCAGGGGTGGACACCCATGCCGCCCAGCGGAATTCACCGCCGATCGGCCGCACCGCCGTGTCCGCCCGCACCCCGGTCTCCGTCATGCCCACAGCCCTTCCCCGATCGCTCGGATTCGCATTCGGCCCAGTTCGACTCGCGGAGCCTAGATCCGCCGGATGTGGCGAATCTGCGGCTCCGCTGCGAGTTGGCTGTGAGTGCGACGGCGGGCGGACGGGGTCAGGGCCGGCGGGTCGGCAGGGTGAAGGCGGCGGTGCGAACGGTGTCGCCGTGCTTGAAATCCAGGAAGAGCCGGTAGGTTCCGGGACCGGGGACGACGGTGTGGAAGGTGACGTCCGGGCCGGGGGCGGTCACGCCGTCGCCGGGCTCGCCGTTCGGGTGCACGTGGATGTAGGCCAGGTCGCCCGCCCGCAGAATCACCAGGTGCCCGAATGCGGCGAGGTAGGGCTGCAGATCGGTCACCGGCTCACCACCCTTGCGTACGGTCAGGGTGAGCAGTTCCCCCTGACCGGGAACGAGGTCGCCGTCCAGGGTGACGGTGTAATCGTCCACGACGGCAAGGCGATTGGGCTCGGGCACCGGCTGCGGATCGTAGTCGCCGGCTACGGCGAAATCGGCGCCCAGGGTGATGGTCCGGCCCAGCTCGCGGGGTTGGACGTCGGTGAAGGCGCGGTAGGCGCCCGCCTCGGGGAGGGTGAGCCGCACGCCCCAGGTGCCGTCGATGTCGAGCGTGGGATGCACGTGCCAGAAGCGGGTGAGTTCGCGGCGGACGACGATGAGATGCAGTTCGCGATCGTGGATGGCGGCGTAATCGGTGACGGGATGCCCGTCGGGGCCGAGGATCCGGAAGCGGAGGTCGAATTCGCCCGGCCGCGTGATGGTTTCGGCCAGTTCGAGCGTGTAGCCGTCCTGGGTGATCTGCAGGCCGCCGGGCAGCCCGCCGCCGTGGGCGGCGTGGGCGTCGTGGGCCGGAGCGGCGTGCGCGGCGTGGTCGCCGTGCGTCGCGTGCCCGGCGTGCGGATCGTCGGCGGCCGGAACATTGTGCGCGGGATGGGCGTCGTGATTACCGGCGGCCGGTGCGCCATGGGCGGCATGTGCGCCGTGCGCGCCATGGGCGTCGTGAGCGGTGGGGGCCTGAGTGTGGGCGGCGTGTTCGTGGGTGGTCATTGTCTCGGCCTCTCTCGACGTTCTCGGTGTTCCTACGCGGAGAAAGTTAATACCCCCAGGGGGTATATGCAAGCGTGATCGCGGTGACCCGAATCACCGACATCTCGCAGCCCGGATGCTTGACCTCAACCTAAGTTGAGCTAACAAGATCTACTCATGAGCACCGCACCCGTCATCGAAGACACCGGCGCCGACCACACGGCCGATATCGCCGCCATCGAGCAGATCATCGCCAACGCCCAGACCGCGTTCAACGGCAACGACGCCGAGTTGCTCACGGCCGATTTCGCGGCGAACGCCGCGGTGGGCAATGCCGTCGGCCGCGTCATGCACGGCGTCGACACGGTGCGCGAGGCGTCCCGCGCCGGGTTCGCCGGGTTCCTGAAGGACGAGTACGCCCGCTACGACGTCGCCGACATCACCTTCGTACGAACGGATCTGGCGCTCGCGCACAAACTCGCCTACGAGACCACCCCGGCCGGCGAACTCCTGCACCCCGAGCCCGCCATGGTGGCGCTGTACGTCCTGGTCAAGGAGAACGGCCGCTGGTGGACCGTGGCACGCCAGAACACCCTGATCCCTCGGGCCGAATGACCCGAGTCGCGCCCCGCCGAGCCCGTACACCCCTCGGCGGGGCGTGAGAAACTCACCGAGCCCGCGCCGATGCGGGCTCGACTCGTTGCCCGCGAAGGGGATTCGACTCCGCGCCGAGTCGGGGCGCGGGCACGGAATCGGCACACCGGGCGTCGAACGACGGTGCCGGGCTCAGGAATTGGCGCGGCGGGCGGTGCCGCGGTGGGCGGAGACCGTCGACGGATCCTCGGGCCAGGCGTGTTTGGGGTAGCGGCCGCGCAACTCCGCGCGGACCTGTGGCCAGCCGGTGCGCCAGAACGAGGGCAGGTCCGCGGTGACGGCGATGGGGCGCTGCGCCGGCGAGAGCAGGTGCAGCAGGATCGGCACCCGGCCGTCGGCCAGGCGCGGGGGCTCGGCCCAGCCGAAGATCTCCTGCACCTTGACCGCGAGCACCGGCACGTCTCCGGCGTAGTCGAGCCGAATCTTGCTGCCGGAGGGCACTTCCAGGCGTTCTGGCGCGAGCTCGTCGAACCGCGCCGCCGCGGGCCAGGGCAGCAGTCGCCGCAGCGCGTGCCCCGCGTCGATCCGTTCGAGATCCGCGCGGCGGGTGGCGGTGGCCAGCTCGGGTCCGAGCCAGCTCTCCGTATCGGCCAGCAGCGCAGCGTCTGCCACGTCCGGCCACGGCGCACCCAGCGTGCGATGCAGGAATTCCAGCCGCCGGCGCAGGCCGATCGCGTCGGCGTTCCACCGCAGCAGGCCGAGCCCGCCGCTCGCCAGCCCCCGCCGCAGCGCGGCCGTCACCAGCTCGCGATCCGGATCTCGTAATGTCTTCTCCGACAACACGATCGCGCCCAGGCGCGAGACCGATCGCGCCACCAGGTCCCCGCCGGACCAGTCCACCTCGTCCCGCGTCACCAGTAGGGTGGGCGCGGCCCGCCGCGCCGTCTCCACGTCGGTCGCCGCCGCCAGCCGGATCCGCCCCTCGGCGCGCCCCGGGTCGCGCGTCGCGCCCGCCACCGCCAGCCACTCCGCGTCCCCCATCCCGGACCCCGGCGGCAGCACGACCGCCGTACCGCCCGCCATCAGGTAGCTCGCGGACCCGGCGGCGCGCCGCCGCGCCAGCCGTTCCGGATAGGCAAGCGCCACAACGAAAGCCGGGTCGTCACCGCGCATCGATCGGCGCTCCCGGGTCGAACGGTCGTCGACGAGGCGGGTCAGTCGGCCGACCTCGCGCTGCCAGCGTGACGGCGGATCGGCGCGCAGGGCCCGGATTCCCGCGGCCAGATCGACAGTGGGCGCGAGGGTGTCGTCGTCGAGCAGCGCCACCACTTCGGCCGCCGCGCGGGCACCGACCTCGGGGGCGCCGTCGAGCAGCGCGCGGGCCAGCCGCGGGTGCAGGCCGAGGGCGGCCATGTCGCGTCCGCGCGGGGTCACCGCTCCCCAGTCGCGCCTGGGGTCGGCGTTTGCACCGACGGGAATGGTCGCCGGATGGGCCGGGCGGGGTGCGAGTGTCGTGCCCGACGGCCCCGCCTCGCCCACCGCTTCGCCACCTTGTCGAACCGCAGCACTGCGACGCCGCGACTGGCCAGGCGTCGAATCACGTTCTCCGGCATCGGCATCGGCATCGGCATCGGCATCGGCATCGGCATCGGCATCGAGGGAATCATCCTCCTCGAGTGCCAGGGCGCCCGTCCGATCCGGGCCCGCGGCGTCCGCCGCCGGTTCGACCGCACCGAGGGCGCGCAGTGTCTCGTGCCCCACGGTCAGTGCCCCGACCGGCGGCGCGTCCCACCAGGGCAGACCGGTGCCGTCGGGGGTGCCCCAGCAGGCCAGTTCGAGGGCCAGGCGGGTGAGGTCGGCGGTGCGGATCTCGGGGTCCGGATAGGCGGGCAGGGTGGCGTGTTCGTACTCGGGCCAGCAGCGCCAGGCACGGCCCGGGGCTTCGCGACCGGCGCGACCGGCGCGCTGTTCGGCGACCGCGGCCGAAACCCGCACGGTGGCGAGGCCGGAGAGCCCGCGCCGGTGATCGACGCGTGGCACCCGGGCCAGTCCGGAGTCCACGACCGCGCGCACCCCGGGCACGGTGAGGCTGGATTCGGCTACGGCCGTGGACAATACGACGCGCCGCCGCGCACCGGGGCGCAACGCCGCGTCCTGCGCCCCCGCCGCCAGCCGCCCGTGCAGCGGGACGACATCGATGTCGCCCAGCCCGGTGAGCAGCCCGGCCGTCCGCCGAATCTCCGCCGCGCCGGGCAGGAACACCAGCACGTCGCCGTCCCCGCCGGCCAGCGCCGCCCGGGTGGCCCGCGCCACCTGCGCCTCGATCCGCTCCTTCGGCAGGGCCGGAACATACTCCAGCCCAACCGGATACGCCCACCCGCGCACCTCGATGACCGGCGCGGGCCCGCCGTCACCACCCAGTAGGTTCGCCAATCGGTCCGCCGCGACAGTCGCCGAAGTGGCCAGCACCCGCAGGTCCGGTCGCAATCCGGCCCGCGCGTCGAGCAGCAACGCCAGCAGCAGATCTGCGTCCAGGTGCCGTTCGTGACACTCGTCCAGCACCACGGTCCCGATCCCCGCGAGCTCCGGATCCCCCTGCAACCGCCGCACCAGCAGCCCCGAGGTGACGACCTCCACCCGGGTCCGCGCCGACACCCGCCGGTCCCCGCGCACCGAGTACCCGACGCTCTCCCCCACCGGCTCTCCCAGCAGCGCGGCCATACGTGCCGCCGCGGCCCGAGCCGCCAGCCGCCGCGGCTCGGCGACCACGACCCGCCCGTCCGTGCCCGCCGCCAGCGCCAACGGCACCAGCGTGGTCTTCCCGGTCCCCGGCGGCGCGACCAGCACGCCGACCCGCGAGTCCCGCAGGGTCCCGACGATCTCGTCCAGCGCGCCCCGCACCGGCAGTTCAGGCAGTTCAGGCAGTTTCATCCCCACCAGTCTCCAACCCCGCCCACACCCCGGCGCTCCCAGCCCATCGGCCACTCCCCAGACGATCGATGGGCAGGCCCGATTTGAGCCCGTGGGGCGATCGCCGACAGTATGGTCCCGCCCAACCCCGGTGGACCGCACGCGCCGCCCTGCCCGATCATCGTCCAGCCCATGCGCTCGAGCCCCGACCCGCCGACATCGGCGCACGTGGTTCTCTCGAAACCCCCGGCGCGGGCGCCGACCGCGTCCGACACCGAACGCCGCGCCTGCTCGAACTCGGCCCCGCGCACGCGACGTTGTTCGGGTCGGTCCCGCCGCCCCACACCGTCGCGTCAACGGCAGCGCACCCCGCCGACCGAACGAGGTGCGCCGAACCGGGAACGGCGGCGGTCAGAACAGAGACTGGGCCTCGGCGGCTACCTTGAAGCCGCGGCCGGCGGTGTCGCAGCGCACGCCGGACTCGCTCGACGTGCAAGCCGTGCCGCGCACGATGATCGTCTGGCCGTAGCCGAGGATCTTGCCGCCGCCCTTGTTCGTGCCGTCGGTCGGGCTGCCCACGAACATGCCCTGGCTCAGGCAGCGGAAGCGGGGCGAACCGTTGAAGATCTCGGCGGCGACCTTCTTGTTCTCGGCGTACCCGCAGCCGGGCAGCTCGGCGGGTACCGAACTGACCTGGGCGAGTTGGCATCCCACGCCGATCCCACCGGTGTCGAGGAAGCCGCACATGATGTTCCCGCTGGGCGACTGGAAGTAGTACTGCTCGCCCTGCGCGTAGTCGCGGGCGTCCACGGTCGCGTCGTCGCGGGTCGGCAGCGTGGTCGCGACCGCCGTTCCCGACGCGCCGGGCGCCGTCGCGACGGTGGTGGGGGCGGTTCCGCCCGGCGCCCCGGCGGGCACCTGGTCGTCCTCGCACCCGGTGATCCCTGCGGCCGCCGCGACGATGGCCAGGGCTATGACTACTGCTCGCATCTGCTTCTCCCGTATTCGTTTCCACCCCGACGAACACTGATGTTCACTGATGACATCCGACGGCTCGGGGTCGTTCGTTAGCAACGGGTATGCCCCCGAAAATGGGGGCGGCGACGGCCCGATACCGGCGGAACGGACTTCCGGCGGTATCGAGCCCCCGCTACCAGGCGAAGATGCCCGGCAGCGTCTCGTGCAGATGCGGGAAATCCTCGTCGTTACGAATGGTCAGGCTGAACATCTCGATATCGCGCCACGGATGCGCCCACCGCAGCGAATCCATCTGGAAGTAGATGTCCTCGCCCTCCGGCGAGCGCACGATGACGGTGTCGTCGTCGTAGGTCGCCGGCGGCATGGCGGTGTCCCACATGCGATCGAAGAGCGGGTTCGACCGGCAGGCTTCACGAATCGTGGCGATCTGTGCCTCCGGCACGATGCCGAGGGAGTTCTCCTTGAGGATGTAGACGAGCCGGTGCACGATGGTGCCCCAGTTCACCAGCATCTCGCGGGCGCGCGGATCGGTCATCATCTGCACGATGACGTTGACCGGCTGCTCGGGTGTGCCCAGCGCCGGATCCAGCCACGGGAACATGTCGATCGCCATGGCGTTGGCGCCCAGGACGTAGTACTCGGGCACCCGGTGCAGGAACGCCGGCCCGGGCATCCGGTTCATGAGATTGAGCTCGGCGGCGGTGACCGGTTCCAGAGCCCCCGCCGCAACCGAGAGGTCCTCGCCCATGACGATCGACCACACCTTGCGGCGCTTGTACCGGGGCAACCCGAGCGCGGTGCACCAGGAGCGCACGGTGGCGACCGTAGGCACCCGCTGCCCGTTCTCGTACTTCTCGAACCCTGAGCTCGACATGAACAATCGGGCGGCCACCTGCGCCTGTGTCAGTCCCTGCTCGAGCCGCTGACGCTGCATGTAGCTGCCCAGCATCTTATGTTCACTTCCGCCGGAATCGGCCGGAACGGCTCGCATCGCGTTCCCCTGTTCTTTCTCTCGTATCAGCTTTGAATACGTTGGCGCGCAATGGAACACGAGTCCTCTGCCAGCCCGTGAGCCAGCTCCAGCACGGCATCGGCCGTTGCGGCCAGCCGCAGCGCGTCCGCGTCCGGACTCGCCACCCGCAGCGCCTCGCGCACCGCGGATCGAATCAGCAGCGCCGCTTCGACCAGGGTGTCGGCATGGGTCGCCAGGCGCATGCGTGAAATCTCTTGCGACCCTTCGACGGTGTCGTACTGTCTCGGCACGACCCGCACGATCTGCTCGGCCAGCGCATCGGCTCGAATCAGCAGGATATCGAGATCGTCCCAAACCCGTCGCCGATCGACGGCGGTGGGATCGGGCGGACTGATCTGATCCGATTCCCGCACGATGCGGCGGGCCAGCGCGAGGAAGGCTTCTATCTCTCGCAGCCGCAGGGTACCCGGTAGCTCGTCGACGAGGCTGGGATCGAGCTCCCACACCCCGGCGACGGTCCGGCTGTGCCGCAGCAGGGAGGCGAGTAGGTCGACGACCCGATGCCCTTCTCCCGCAACGGGTCCCACGGTCAAACGAATCGCCATCCGGCGTTCGATGGCAACACAGAGCGCCGCACAGTCCCGCTGCGTGCCGCTCGCGCCAGCCATCATGCGCGCCAGCGTGCCATGCGCGGATATACGACGACTAAAGCCCAACACGGGGGTGAGGATACGCGTACATGCGCGCACGCCAAGTGAGCACCAAGACGTGGTGCCGTTTGGTCTGATTCTGCAGCACCCGGGCTCGATCCACAGCACGGGGTACCCACCCAAGTTGGGCGGGCACGAAAATTTGACACATCATCGAATCACATGGCGCCACAGGCGGATCCCGACACCGGCCCCCGCGCCGGCGAATCCCGCTACCCGACAGCGCACACTGTCCGCATGACGAACGGGCACGCGCTGATCGTGGTGGACGCCGCGAACGTGGTCGGCTCCCGGCCCGACGGGTGGTGGCGTGATCGCGCGGGCGCCGCGCGCCGCCTGCTGACCCGGCTCACCGAGTACGCGCGGGACGAGCCCGCGGCCATCACGGTGGTTCTGGAGGGCGCGGCCAACGCGGCCGCCGCTGCCGCGGGCCCGGCGATCACGGTCATCGCCGCTCCCGCCTCCGGCGACGACGCCATCGTCGAGGCGGTCGCCGCGGCCCGCGCCGCCGACGCCGGCCGATCGGTCACCGTGGTGACCGCGGACCGGGGATTGCGCGAGCGCGTAGCCGAACTCGGCGCGCGCACCGCGGGCCCGGGCTGGCTGCTGGACCGCATCGAGTCCACCGCACCCGGACCGGACGCGTCGCCAACACCGTGACCTGGGCCACCTTTCGAATCTCACCGTCACCAGAAAGTGCTGGTGAGCATGGGATTCCGAGTGTGCTGAAGATCAGCTGACGCGGAAAATCGAGTGAATTCTGTCGGTGTGACCCGGAATACTCGGGCACATCCGATTAGTTGAGCGAACAGTTCCCGTCTCATTCTGTGTGACGCCGGAACGACAGCTCGCTCGTTCTCGGGTCACCTGTCGCCCTCGCTCACGAACCGCCCCGGAGGTACCCGCATGCCCGCCGAATTATCCGTCCCAGCGACCAGCGGGCGGACTCCCACGGTCATCCGGGTGCTCTCGCTCGCCACCTTCGTGGTCATCCTGAACGAGACCATCATGGTCAACGCGATTCCGCGCCTCATGGACGATCTGCACGTCACCGAGCGTTCGGCGCAATGGGTTTCGACCGCGTTCATGCTCACCATGGCGGCCGTCATTCCGGCCACCGGCTGGTTCCTGCAGCGGGTCACCACCCGCCGCGCCTACTCGATCGCCATGGGCGTCTTCCTGTTCGGCACCACGCTGTCCGCGATCGCGCCCACCTTCGCGATCCTGCTGGTGGGCCGCGTCATTCAGGCGGGCGGCACCGCGGTGATGATGCCGCTGCTGATGACCACGCTGATGACGGTCGTGCACGAGAGCGATCGCGGGCGGGTCATGGGCAATGTCACCCTGGCCATCTCGGTCGCGCCGGCCATGGGCCCGGTCATCTCCGGCCTGGTGCTGCAGATCGGTTCGTGGCGCTGGCTGTTCGTGCTCATGCTGCCCATCGCGGGCGTGGTGACCTGGCTCGGGCTGCGGCAGCTGGAGAACATCGGGGAACCGCAGACCGGCGCGCTCGACGTGTCGAGCGTGGCGTTCGCGGCCCTGGGCTTCGGCTCGCTCGTGTACGGCCTGAGCAAGTTCAGCCCCGACGACGTCACCGCTCCCGCGCTGACGGTGCTGGCGGGCGTGGCGCTCATCGTGATCTTCGGTGTCCGCCAGGTGCGCCTGCAGCGCAAGGGCGCTCCGCTGCTGGACCTGCGCGTCCTGCTGGTCGGCACCTACGCCAAGGCGCTGACCCTGATGGCGATCGCGTTCCTGGCCATGCTCGGCTCGATGATCCTGCTGCCGCTGTACCTGCAGAACCTGCGCGGTCTCAGCCCGCTCGAGACCGGTCTGCTGATCATGCCCGGCGGTCTGGCCATGGGCCTGCTCGGACCGACCGTCGGCCGGATCTTCGACCGCTTCGGCGGGCGCGTGCTGGTGATCCCGGGCGCCATCGGAATCACCGCCGCGCTGGCCGGTTTCACGCAGATCTCCGCGTCCATGCCGTACTGGCAGCTGCTGGGTCTGCATGTGCTGCTGATGATCTCGCTGGCCGCGTCGTTCACCCCGGTCTTCACCCTGGGCCTGGGCGCGCTGCCGCCGCAGCTGTACTCGCACGGCAGCTCGATGCTGGGCACGCTGCAGCAGGTCGCGGCGGCGCTGGGCACCGCCCTGGTGGTGACCGTGATGTCCGCGCGCAGTACATCGTTGATCGAGGACGGCGCGGACCCGGTGTCCGCGCAGCTGGACGGCATGCGCCTGGCGTTCGGCGTCTCGGCCGCGCTGTCGCTGCTGGTGATCGTGGCCGCGATCCTGCTGCCCAATCGCTCGGCCGATCCGGAGCACGGCCACGGCGCCGAGTCGGACGTCCCCGGTGACGAGGCCGAATCGGTCGCCGGCGGGGCCGAGGCGATCACCGCCGAGGCGGCCGTCGCCCCGATGCTGGTCAAGGACTGAGTCGGCGAACCTATTTCGAGAACGCGCGGCCGGGGTCGTCGGGCGTCTTCCCGAACCACGGTCGCGCGTTCTCGATTTCGGCGGCCAACTGCAGCAGCAGATACTCGCTGCTCGGCGGGCCGACGAACTGCACGCCGAGCGGCAGGCCGGATTCGGTCCAGTGGGTGGGCACGCTCATGGCGGGCCGGCCGGTGATGTTGGCGAGCTGGGTGAACGGCACCGCCGACAGGCTCGCGGTCACGAGGTCGATGTAGAAGTCGATGCGGGACAGGATCTTTCCCGCGCCCAGGCGCAGCAGCGGCGGCAGGACCGTCTCGGCGATGACGGGCGTGCGGTTCTGGCCGATGAGCAGCGGCGGCTCGGCCAGCGTCGGGGTGAGCAGCAGGTCGTAGGCGCCGTGGAACTCGCCGAGCGCGCGGGTGTAGTCGTTCCAGCGCGCGTGCGAGGCGATGAGGTCCGGGGCCGGGACGGAACGGCCGACCGCGGCCAGCACCTGGGTGTCGATATCGAAATCGGCCGGGGACGCACCGCTCACCGCGCACGCGTGCTGGAGTTCGGTCGCGGCCAGTGCCGTCCACACCTTCATGAAATCCAGGGCGAGCTGGTTGCCGTCGATGGCCGGGGCCACCGGTTCCACGGTGTGCCCGAGCTCCTCCAGCAGCCGCGCCGCGTCCTGCACCGCCCGCACCGCTTCGGCGTCCACCGGTGTGCCCATGGGGGATTCGTGGGTGAACCCGATGCGCAGCCGGCGCGGCGGCTCGGACACCGCGGTGCGGAACGGGTTGTCCGGGCGGGCGACGGCGAACGCCGCGCCCGGGTCTGGGGCGCTGAGGATGTCGAGCATGACCGCTGTGTCGCGCACGCTGCGCGAGAGCACGCCCTCCGACACCGCGCCGAAGAGCGGGTCGACGTAGTTGGGGCCGCTCGACACGAGCCCGCGTCCCGGCTTGAGTCCGAACAGCCCGGTGCAGGCGGCCGGAATCCGGATCGAGCCGCCGCCGTCGCTGGCCCCGGCTACCGGCACGATGCCCGCGGCCACGGCCGCCGCCGAACCGCCGGAGGATCCGCCCGGGGTGCGCCGGGGATCCCAGGGATTGCGGGTGGCGCCGAAGGTTCGCGTCTCGGTGATGGCCTTGCTGCCGAATTCCGGGGTCGTGGTCTTGCCGAAGACGACGAGGCCGGCGTCGAGCCAGCGCTCGACGGCCAGGCTGTGCCGGGTCGCGCGCACCGAGCGCAGCGGGCCGGTGCCCGCGGAGGTCGGATATCCGGCGTAGTCCTGGACCAGGTCCTTGAGCAGGAACGGCACCCCGGCCAGCGGTCCCGATCCGGTGGGCCGCTCGGCGAGTTCGGCGCCGACCTCCGCCATCAGCAGGCTGATCACGTTGAGCGCCGGGTCGACCTCGGCGCAGCGGTCCAGCGCGGCGCGCAGCAGCTCGGCGGGGCGCACCTCACCCTTGGCGACCAGTTCCGCCAGGCCTACCGCGTCGTAGGAGCGGTATTCGTCGAACCTCATTGCTTCTTCTCCTCGTACAACCGGGGGCGGGGCGCCCTAAGAAGAATAGTCGTACCGACCGGTTACGTAACCGATTGGAACGGTAAAATTTCCGCATGGGCGAAGCGGATAGGCTGCCGCGTGATGAGCGAGATGACGCGCCGGTGAGCGGCAAGAAGGTCGACGGCCGGGCACTGCGGTTCCAGCACCGCCGCCCCGAGCTGCTCGCGGCCGCCACGGAGTACGTCCTCGACCACGGCATAGGCGATCTGTCCCTGCGTCCGGCGGCACAGGCCCTCGGTGTCAGCCATGCCACCCTGATCCGGCATTTCGCCACCAAGGATGCGCTCGTCGCCGAGGTTCTGGAGCACATTCGGGACGACTTCGAACAGCGTCTGCTGGCCGGGGAGATCCGCGACATCGACTCGCCCGCCGATCGGCTGCGCGCGGCCTGGCGGCACCTGTGCCGTCCGCGCGAGCAGCGGCAGTTTCTGGTCCTGTTCGAGCTCGTGGCCACCGCGGCGCGCACCCCGAATCGCCCGGCGGCCCGGCTGGTGACCGACTGGCTCACCGTCATCGAACGCGAACTCGCGCGGCTGGACTGGCCGGCCGAGAGCACCTCGCGCACCGCGACATTCATCCTGGCGCAGGTGCGCGGGCTCCAGCTCGATCTCATCACCACCGGCGACACCGAGCGGGTGAACGAGGCGTTCGAGGCGACGGTCGAATTGCTGACCGCGGCCATGCCCGGGCGAACCCCGAGGGACCCCTAGTACCCGGGTATCAGCGGAAAACAGTTCCCCGGTTCGACGCCGGTCAGGGGTCCGAATTCCTACCGTTGACCTATGCGCACAAGCGAATTCGAGTCCCCCGCCCGCACCGTCTCGCCCCGGAACCGGCGGCCCGTGTGGCTGCGCGGCGCGGCCGCCGTCATCGCCGCCACCGCCGCGCTGACCTGCGCCGGCACGGCCGTGGTCGCCGCCGCGCCCACACCCGGCGCCGAGTGTCTCTGGGCGGGAACCGGTTACGCCCCGGGCACGGGGGTCGTCGCCGGTGGTTCCGCCTACACCTGCTCCGCGGATGGACACGGCGCGCCGGAGTGGGTGCGCGGCGCGGCGGTCGGCGGGCCGAGCACCGTGGCCAATCCCGGGGCGCGCACCCGGCCCGCCGGGTCGTTCAGCGCCGGCGCGGTGCAGCCGGGCTCGGAGTACACCGACTACTGCGTGGGCGCGCAGCTGATCGACGGCGGGGAACAGCAGTACCGGGTGGTCGCACGGAACGGCGCCCTCTACTGGCAGGCCGCCGGGCCGATCGCGCAGTGGGCCTTCGACCCCGGCACGGGTCCCGCGCGCACCACCCGCTCGGCGAGCCTGTGCCCGCAGGACCCGGTGACCTGGACGGACAGCCCGGTGCTCTGGCCGCAGAACTGACCCGCGGCCGCATCCGCGCCCGAGTGCGCCACCCCCGGGATCTCGGTCCGTGACGTATGGAGTGTCGCGCACCGTTCGCAGGCGCGTCGCCAGCCATGATGACAAGCGATGTTGCCAGCGAGACGGAGGTGACTGATGGGGTTCATGAGTCGGCGCACACTCTTGGCGTCCGCGGTGGGTCTGCCCGCCCTGTTCGCGCTGGGGTCCACCGCCGTGTCGACCGCGCAGGCGCCCTCGCGGCGGTACACCATGACGGCGTTCACCAACGACAGCGAGACCGATCTCTACGTCTACGAGTCGAACGACGCCATGACCTTCGAGCTGGTGAAAGCGCGGGCCTACACCCCGCCGACCGGATTGATGCGCGACCCGTGCATGTTCCGGCACACCGACGGCGTCTACTACCTGGCCTACACCACCGCCTGGGACGGGCACACGATCGGTTTCGCGCGCAGCACGGACCGGGTGACGTGGGCGCACCTGTACGACTACGAGTTCACCCTGCCCGGCGTGACCTCCGCGTGGGCCCCGGAGTGGCTCATCGACGGCGAGGGGCGCATCCACGTCATGGTGTCGCTGTCGGACGGGTATCGCTTCACACCCAATCTGATGACCACCACCGACCCGTCCTCCCCGACCGCGTGGACCGAGCCGACGCCGATGATCGGGCTGTGCCCCGAGCCCGGGGACGACACCTCGTACGGGTACATCGACACCACCGTGGCCCGAATCGGCAAGCGCTACTACGCCTTCACGAAGAACGAGACGACCAAGCTCATCGAGCTCGCGACCGCCGACGCCCCGGTCGGGCCGTATACCTTTGTGGCCAAAGAGGATTGGGCCGGATGGGGAACGCCGCGCGAGGGACAGTCGGTCACCAGGCTGCCGAACGGGGGCTGGCGCATGTTCTTCGACTCCTACATCGACGGGACCTATCTCTACAGCGACAGCTACGACAATTTCCAGACCTGGAGCAGGCCGCGCGAACTGCCGGGGCTCTCGGGCACCATCCGGCACGTCACCGTGCTGGCCGAGGCGAGCCCCGGGGTTCCGCCCGCGCCCTGAGCCCGGTAGGTCGATGGCACCGCCGCGGATTCGGGCCGAGCCGCGCGGGACCACCCGCCGGACCGGGCGCGGCGGGCTCCGCGCGGCCGGACAATCTAGAACGTGTTCTATATTTGGGGAGACAGTTCCGGCGATCCCCTCGGGAGTTCAGCGCATGTACCAGTGGTCCGACGAAGACCTGATGTTCCGCGACGCTCTGCGCGGCTTCATCGACAAGGAGGTCCGCCCGCACGTCGACCAGCTGGAGAGCGGCGCGCTGCCGCCGTTCGACATCATCCGCAAGCTGTACGCGACCTTCGGCCTGGACGAGATGGCCCGCGAGGGGCTGGAGAAGGCCCTCGCGCGTGAGGAGGCGGGCACCACCGGCAAGGGCGGCAGCGGGTTCAGCGGGTCGGGCAGCATGGGGGTAATCCTCAACAGCGAACTGGCCGGCATCAGTCTGGGGCTGGTGGCCTCGATGGGCGTGAGCCTGGGGCTGACCGTCGGCACCATCCGCAGTCGCGGCACCCTCGCGCAGAAGAAGCGCTGGCTGCCCGAGCTGGTGACCATGGCCAAGGTCGGCGCGTGGGCGATCACCGAACCCGACTCGGGCTCGGACGCTTTCGGCGGCATGAAGTCCTACGTGCGCCGCGACGGCGCGGACTACATCCTGAACGGGCAGAAGACCTTCATCACCAACGGCCCGCACGCGGACGTGACCGTGGTCTACGCCAAGCTCGACGAGGGCGACGGCGTCGACAAGCGCGACCGCAAGGTGCTCACCTTCGTGCTGGACCGGGGCATGGAGGGTTTCACGCAGAGCCCGGCGTTCAAGAAGATGGGCATGAACTCCTCCCCCACCGGCGAGCTGTTCTTCGACAACGTCCGCATCACCCCGGACCGGCTGCTCGGCGAGACCGAGAATCCGGCCAAGGGCGATGGAAAGGACAGTGCCAAGGAGTCTTTCGCGGCCGAGCGGATCGGCATCGCGTCCCTGGCGCTGGGCATCATCAACGAATGCCACCGGCTCAGTGTGGATTACGCGAAGTCGCGCAAGCTCTGGGGTAAGGAGATCGCGCAGTTCCAGCTCATCCAGCTCAAGCTGGCCGAGATGGAGATCGCGCGAATCAACGTGCAGAACATGGTGTTCAACGCGATCGAGCGGACCGCGGCGGGCAAGCCGGTCTCGCTCGCCGAGGCCTCCGCCATGAAGCTGTACTCCTCGCGCGCGGCCACCGAGGTCGCCATGGAGGCGGTGCAGCTGTTCGGCGGGAACGGGTACATGGCCGAGTACAAGGTGGAGCAGCTCGCGCGCGACGCCAAGTCGCTGATGATCTACGCGGGCAGCAACGAAATCCAGGTCACGCATATCGCGAAGGGGCTGCTCGCGCGGTAGCGCCGCGGTGGGCCGCGCGTGGCCCCGGCCGACGCGCGGCCGGGGAGGCGCGCTGTCAGATCGCCCGTCGGCCGGATGCGCTCGAATCGGCCGGGCCGCGAGCCGCACCGCCGAGGACGAGCCGCCCGAGGCTCGGGAATGCCCGCACATCGGCGGCCGCGCGGGCCGTGTTTGCGTACCCGAGCCCGGGGTATCGCGCCGGTGAACCCATGAACGGGCGGCCGACTACGCCGTGCGAACGGCGGCCGCGGAACCCACGCGTGGGCGAGCCGATGCGATGCGGGAGGTTCGAGATGCCGAAGGAATGGACCGACAAGCAGGAACGCCAGTACGAGCACATTCGTGATTCCGCCGAGGATCGCGGGACGAGCGAGAAGCGCGCGAAGGAGATCGCCGCGCGCACGGTCAACAAGAACCGGGCCCGGGCCGGGCAGACGAAGACGGCCAGCCGGACCTCGCTCGAGGGAAAGTCGCCGCAGCAGCGCGGCGGTCAGCGGTCCGGGACGCGCGGCCCCAAGGGGCTGACCAGGGACCAGCTGTACAACGAGGCCAAGCAGCGCAACATCAAGGGGCGCTCGACGATGACCAAGGCGCAGCTGTCCAAGGCGCTCGGCAAGGGCTGACCCGCGTCGGTCGGGACGCGGATCAGCCCTGTCACCCGATCAGCGAGCACCGATGGGCTGTCCCAGGAACGCGGCGAGTTCGCCGCCGATGATCGACACCCATTCGCCCCACGTTTCGGGGTCCAGGGCCATCGAGCCGACATCCGTCAGCTGACAACCCCCGGCGGTGGGCTTGCCGGCGAACCGGTCGCGCATCCACATCATGGCGCTGGGCAGGGCGATCGCCTCCAGGCTGAGGTGTTCGCTGGCGTGGTCGCGGGTGTAGGTGATGTTCGCGTCCGGATCCTGGCAGTAGGTGCCGTAGAGGGTGTTCACCGGTCCGACGGGGACCAGCCAGTCCATGTTCGCCTGGTACAGGAACACCGGCATGTCGGGCACCGACCTACCCATGCGGGTGCGGTCGAGCACCGCCTGCGCGGCGGGGGCCAGCAGCGGATCGCCCGGGGTGGTGAACAGCCCCTTGAGATTCATGAACGGAAGCGAGGCCGCCTGGTAGGCCACGCACAACCTATCCTTCGCGCCGAGCAGGAACTGGCCGAGCGGATTGGTGTTCTCACGCAGGAAGGCCGCGAATTCCGGTTCCTCGTGCGCCAATCCGATGACGCCCGCCAGCACCAGGCCCGAGGCCGCGTTGTTGTTGGCCAGATCCACGAGCGCGCCGAGGTCGGCGTCGGTGCCGCCGGAGGTCGCGCCGACGATATTCAGTTCCGGTGCATAGGTTTTGCGTAGTTCCGCGGCCCACATGGTGGGAACCGAGCCGCCGGAGTAGCCCATCATGCCGACCTGGGTCGCCGTGCCGTCCAAGCCGAGCGGGCCGAAGTTCTCGGCGGCCCGGATGCCGTCCAGGGCGATGCGCCCGGCCAGCGGGCCGTGGGCGAAGGCCGCGTTGGGGCCCTGATGGTCGGGAACCACCACCGCCCAGCCCTGCTGGAGCGCGACCTGGACCTCCAGGAAGGCGATGGAGGCGACGGCCTGGCCGGTGACGAAGCCCGGGACCGCCCACTGCTGGATCGCGTAGGAGGAGGCGCAGTACTGACCCGTCGAGTCCTCGGCCATGTGGTAGGACAGCAGGTTTCGCGTTCCGCGCGGTACCTCGCCGCGCGGCTTCAGCAGGGTCGCGACCGCGCCGATGGGCTGGTCGCGGCTGTCGTTGGAGCGGTACGAGACCTGCCAGGCGTCGACGTTGAGCGGGAGCACGTTGTAGGTCGCCACGTTGACCTGGCGGGCGGAGAGGATCTCACCGGGGGCCGCGGCCGCGAGCACGTCGGCGGGCGGGCGGTAGAAGGGGTCGAACTCCGGAATCACCGGGGTGCTCAGGAAGGGCGGGGCAGGCTGTACGACGCCGTCGTACGGCGCGGCGCCGGCGGGCGGGGCCGCCGTCGTCACCGTCGCCGCGAGCAGCAGGAGAACGAGCGCCGGCCACCCCCGCGATCTCGTTGCGTTCCCCCGCGGTCGCCTGTTCCATGCGGCCATATCGCGTACACCCCAGCATCATTGTTGGACACGAGCATCTAAGATGTGGGGCACATTACCCAGCGGGCCGGATGGTGCACAAGTCACAGACGGTCGTGGCCGGGAATGTGACTGTCGCGCATGAAAAATGGGGTGCCCCATACGGGACACCCCATTTCGGGTTACCTTGATTCGGCGATCGGGCGGCTCGGCGTTCAACCGAGCCCGTCCGCCGCGCGGGTCAGAACGCGGGCACGTCGCTGGTGCTGGCGTTGCCGCCGACCGACGGCTTCAGCGTGATCTCCCAGTCGGAGTCGGCGTCGAAGGAGTCGTCGAACTTCTGGAAGTCCTGGTCGCGCGTGAAGCCGAGTGCGGCCTGGTCCCAGTCGGTTCCGGTCTTCAGGTACACGTAGTAGGTACCGGCGATGCCCGAGAGGGTGGCCTTGGAGTTGCCCTGCACGTAGATCGTGGCCTGCGGCGAGGACGGGCTCCCGGTCGTCACCACGATGGCGTAGTCCTTGCTGTTGCCGTTGTCGATCTCCAGCGTGCCCGACCCGTTGAGCCCGGCCTGCTGCACGATCTCCCCGTTCCCCGCGCGCCGGTTCTGCAGCGGCGCGGCCGGCGCCGTGGACTTCGCGGAGGTCGAGGTGGCGCCCGCCTTGGTGGTGGTCGACTTGGCCGACGTCGTGTCCGACCCGTTGCACCCCGCCACCAGCACCGCGACGACCGCGACGGCACCGACGAGCCAGCTTCTCTTGGACACTGTCTTCCCCACCTTCGAACTCGCAGCGCCGGACCGGCGCTCACGCTCACTTCTCACGCGCAAATAGCTACCACAGCTTCCCGACAAGTCCGGGAATCCGCAAGTCATTTGAAACAGGCCGGTTCGCCCGTTCCGCCGCTGGTGGGCGCCCGCGCCGAATCAGTAGGCGAGGCAGGCGGAGCCGAGGTTGACACCGGTGCCGATGTCGACCGGCTGGCGGATCTGGGCGGTCGCGCCGGGCTGGAAGGCGTAGATGTAGGTGGGCTTCGTGGAGGTGGGGGTCCAGGTCACCTTCGCCTGGCCGTCGACGGGCTGGGCATCGGCGAAACCGCTGGGGCCCTGGCCTTCTTCGTAGAAGTAGACGCGCTTGGTGTTGTCGTCGACGGTCGCGGTGACGGTGTAGGAGCAGCCGGTGCCCTGGCTGTGGAGACCGAGGGTGAGGCCGGGGGCGATCGCGATACCGGTCACCGTGGCGGCGGCGGTCGGCGCGGTCAGCACGCTCGCGACGGCGGCGACGCCGAGGGCCGCCGCACCCGCGGCGATGCGAACTCCATGGAACGACTTGCTGTTTCGCGTCATGGCTGGTGAATCTCCTCCGGTCTGGGTCCGGAACGATCTGTGCCGGAAACCGATTCGAATATCGGTTCCGAACCTAGGACGCGAGCCGGGACGGCACCATCGGGCACATGCCCTATTCCCGGATGCCGGGTCGCACCGGCATCCGGGACAGCGGGGCTCAGCGGAAGGGCACGATGTCGGCGAGGCGGCCGTCGCGAACCTTGTTGACCCACTCGGGATCCGCGAGCAGGGCGCGGCCGACGGCCACGAGATCGAACTCGCCGCGGGCGAACTGGTCGCGCAGGACCGCGAAGCGCTGGGCCTGGGTCTCGTCGATGCCGTCGCCCAGGAAGACCTTGTCCACGCCGACCGAGCCGACGGTGATGACGGGCAGGCCGGTCACCTTCTTGGTCCAGCCCGCGAGGCTGACATCCTCGGCGTGCGTGGTGAATTCGGGCACCCAGTGGCGGCGGACCGAGGCGTGGAAGACGTCCACGCCCGCGGTGACCAGCGGGGTGAGGAGTTCTTCGAGCTCGCTGGGGGTTTCGGCGATGCGGGCGGTGTAATCGTCGCCCTTCCACTGGGAGAAGCGGTAGATGATGGGGAAGGCGGGACCGACGGCCTCGCGTACCGCGGCGACCACGCGAGCCGGGAACGCCGCGCGCTCCCGCAGCGATCCGCCGTACTCGTCGGTGCGGAGATTGGTTGTCGACCAGAAGAATTGGTCGAGCAGGTAGCCGTGCGCGCCGTGCAGTTCGATGCCGTCGAACCCGAGCTGCTGCGCCAGCAGCGCCGACTCCACGTAGGACTCGATCAGCACATCCAGGTCGTCGTGCGTCAGCGCCCGGCCGACGGGCTTGCCACTGGCCTTGATTCCCGACGGGCTCACCGTCGGAACCTCCGGCTCGAACTTCGGGCTCCCGCCGCGCGAGGCCCCCATGTGCCACAGCTGCGGCACGATCGCCGAGCCCTGCGCGTGTACCGCCTCGACGACCTCGCGCCACCCCGCGGCGCTCTCCTCCCCGTAGAACCGCGGCACCGCGAGATCGGGCCCGGCGGCCGGCCCCCGGACATACGTCCCCTCGGTGATGATCAGCCCGACCCCACCGGCCGCGTGGTCCCGGTAGTACCCGACATTCTCCGCGTTCGGCACCCCGCCCGGCGACTTGCTCCGGGTCATGGGCGCCATGGCGAACCGGTTCCGCAACCGCAGCCCACCCAGCTGAACCTCCCCGAACAGCTCGTCCAGCGCGATCGAGAGTTCCCCGGCCGATTCCTGTGACATACGCAAAACTTCCTTCCAACTCGCCACCGCGGCGTCGAGTTCCCGAACGCCGGCATCGTCCCGAGCATTCCCGGAGTCGGCCGCCCCGTCACCCGTCCGGCGCGCGACGACTCGAACTCGGGAGGTGAAGACGCGCGAACATCGGTGTCCCGCCTCGCGCAATCAATGTGACCAACGTTTTAGCCACTCATGTCTAACAATGTGGAACCATGGGGCGCAGTCGTGACCGCCGACCCAGGAGTTTCCCGTGAGCAACGCGTGTGGGCTCGCCCTCACCACCCTTGAGCTGACGCAGCACGGCCGTGTGCTGATCGCCGCGGTCACCGCGCCGCCCTACAACTTCATGACCGCCCAGATGCAGTCGGATCTCGCCGCGCTCGCCGAGGCCGTGGCGGTCGACGACGGTGTGGGGGCGGTCGTGATCACCGGTGGGGTGGCGGGGCGCTACATCACGCACTTCGATATCGCCGACATCCTGGAGGCCGCGCAGGACGCCGGGGACTCGATCTCCCCCGGCGTGCTCGAGGGGCTCATGCGGGGGCTCGACGCCGCCGCGGCGGTGCCAGGCGCGCACCGGATGCTCGAGCGGACACCGCTGGCGGGGCTGATGCATGTCTCGCGGCTGCGGAACCTCGCGCTGGCGATCATGCGCTCACCGGCGGTGTGGATCGCGGCGATCGGCGGTCCGTGCGGGGGCGGCGGGCTCGAGCTGTCGGCCTACTTCGACGTTCGCATCGCGGCGGACTCCGGCGACGTGCGATTCCTGTTGCCCGAGTTGCTGATCGGGCTCACCACGACCGTCGGCGGCCAGCGGCTGGCCCAGCTGATCGGACCGGCCCGCGCCCTGGAAATGCTGCTCGAGGGCCGGGCCTACAGCGCGCGGGAGGCACTGGACATGGGCCTGGTGGCCGAGCTGGTCGCGCCCGGCGAACTACTGGACCGCGCACTGGAATTGGGCGAGCGCTACGCCCGGCGCAACCGGGCCAACGTCGCAGCGCAGAAGCGAATCATCAACGAGGACTTCGCATCGTCCCCGGCCGCCGGGCTGCGCCACGAGGCCGCCGTCAACGCGGCCGGGGTGCTGGACGGCCCCGCGCGCGCCGCCCTGCGGGAGTGGGTTCGCATGCAGGAGAACGGCGGCGGCGACTCGGTCTTCCTCACCGACCTCGAACCGTGGACGCGCGGCGAGGTCGTCGATCTCAACCCCGGGAGCACCTCGTGAACATCACCGTCATCGGCGCGGGCGTCATCGGCATCTCCTGGACCGCGCTGTTCGCGGCGCACGGGCACGAGGTGACGGTGCACGACACCGCGCCCGATGTGGACGAGCGGGTCCGGGACGGTCTCGCTCGGCTGATCCCGACGCTGCGGATGCTCGGACTCGACACCTCGGGCCTGCCCGAGCGCGTGCGGTGCGAGAGCGATCTCGCCGCCGCGGTGCGCGCGGCCGACGTCATCCAGGAGAACGGCCCCGAACGCCGCGATTTCAAGGTCCGGCTGTGGCGCGATGTCGAAAAGCACGCGCGGGCAGAGGTATTGATGCTGTCCTCGAGTTCGGGAACGACGGCCACCGAACAGGCCGCCGGGATGCGGGACCCGAGCCGGCTGCTCATCGGCCACCCGTTCAATCCGCCGCATCTGATTCCACTGGTCGAGGTCGTGCCGGGCGAGAAGACGTCGGAAGACGCGGTGCGCGAGGCGATCGACTTCTACGCCTCCCTCGGCAAGACGCCGATCCGGTTGCGTAGGGAGATCCCCGGGTTCGTCGCCAATCGCATCCAGGCCGCGGTGTTCCGGGAGTCCGTCGCCCTGGTTCGCGCCGGGGTCGTGACGGTGTCCGAACTCGACGACATCGTGACCAATTCCCTGGGCCCGCGCTGGGCCACCGCCGGACCGTTCCGGTCCTTCCACCTGGGCGGCGGCCCGCGCGGATTCCGCGGTTTCCTCGAGCATTTCGCGACCGGCATGCAGCTGCTGTGGCTGCACGCGGCCGTCCGACCCGTGCTGCTGACCCCGGGACTACGCCGGAAACTGCTCGCACAGATCGACGAGTCGTTCGGGTCGACTCCCTACGCAGAGGCGGAGAAGAACCGCGATCGGCAACAGGTGGCGGTTCTCGAAGCCCTTGCCGCGCAGCAGAACTGAATTCGAGGACGCACCTCACTCGGCCGATCACGTTGTGGCGCAGCAAGTCTGCACCCTCAGCGCGCGTCCAGCCCACCCACCCGACGCCAGAACCCCGACATCCCCGACAGTTCCAGCAGTTTGTCGACCAGCACCGGAACGGACCACTGCAACCCCGCCAGCGGCGCGTTGGGACTGGAGGACACCGCGACCTCCGCCCGCCCACGCTCGACCGCGTCCAGCACGGCGTCCGCGCAACGCTCCGGGGTGGTGGTGGGCGCCAGGCGCGGGAGCCGCGCCCCGGACTCGTCCAGCGCGCGTTGCGCCTGCCCGGCGCCGCTGACGATGGCGGGCAGCACCAGCGAGAAGCCGACCGGCGACTGCGCGTACTCCCGGCGCAGCGCGTGAATCATCGCTATCGCACCGGATTTGGCCGCACAGTAGGGCACCTTCGCCGGGAAGGGGATCTTGCCGTTGAGGCTGGACACGACCACGATGTGCCCGCGGCCGCGCTCCAGCATGCCCGGCAGCACGGAATGGATCAGTAGCATGGGCGCGCGCAGATGCATCGACAGTTGCCGGTCGAGATCGTCGAACGACGAGGTGTGGAACTGCGCGTTGAACTCCACACCGGCGGTGGCGACCAGGATGTCGATGGGCCCGGCCTCGGCTTCGGCGCGGGTGATCAGTTCTCGAACCGCGTTGTCGTCGAGCACATCACAGCCCAGGACGGTGATCGACCGCCCGGGTCCGGCGAGTTCGGACCGCAACTCGGCGAGCGCGTCGACGTCCCGATCCGCGAGCACCAGGCGCGCACCGAGCTCGGCGAACCGCGCCGCGACCCGCCGCCCGATCGCCCCACCCGCGCCGACGATCAGCACCCGGGCGTCGCGCACTCTCGCGATGCCGATGTTGCTCGTAACGGAACCGATCTTCATGCCTTTGCCCCAACCACCGACGGAACCTGGAGCCCGCCACGTTAATTGACACCAGCTGGTTTCACAATAGGCCCGATCGCACGGAAGAGCCCGAACCGCAGCGGGATCCGCACACGACAGCGCCCCGGCGCCATCGATCGTGTCGATGACATCCGGGGCGCGGCGCGATGGAATCAGCTCAGGTCGGGGTGGCCGACCCACTCGGTGATGGTCCAGCCCTTCTGCGGGTTGCCCTTGAGGACGACGCGGCCGCCGTTGCGGATCGGGTCGGTGCCGAGCTTGCCCTTGTCGGCGTTGTCGGCGTTCATCATCGCCCAGAACATGATGGTGCCACCGTGCGAGAAGATCACCGGGTTGGCACAGCCGCGGCGCTGCACATCGAGCAGGCCCTGGTCGACGCGCTCGTCGAACTCCTTGCCGTCGATGGAGCCCGGAATTCGCGCGCTCAGGTCACCCGAGAGCCACTTGATCGGCGCCTGCAGGTACCCGGACAGCGAGTCGGCCTCCGGCGTGCCCTCGTACTGGCCCGCCTCGATCTCGCGGAAGCCGGGCTGCACGTTGAGGCTCAGCTTCTGGTCGGCGATGGTCGGTCCCGCGGTCTGCTGGGTGCGCACCATGTTGGACGCGAAGGCGCAGTCGTAGTCGTTGCCGGCCAGCTGGACCGCGACCTTGTCGGCCTGCGTCCGGCCGAGCGCGGTCAGGTCGGGCCCGGGCACCTTGGTGTCGATCAGACCGGAGGCGTTACCGGCGGACTGGGTGTGGCGGACCAGGGTGATGGTCATGTCGCCGGCGCCGACGCCGCCGAAGCTGCCCGTGCCGCTCCCGGAGCTGCCCAGGTCGAGGTCGGCGGACGCCGCGCCGGCGGTGAGGGTTGTGGCCACGACCGCGGTCGCCATCATCGCAATGGATAAGCGAATAGATCGGATTCGCATCTGTGGGAATGCCTTTCATCGTGGGGAACGCCACTTCGGGTATGTCGAAAAAGCCGACATCCGGGGTGTCGCGTCTCACAAAAACAGCAATTCACCCAAATCGACTATGAGGTATCCCAGTGATCGGGATCGTTCCCACACGAACCGCGCCCGGGCGATACCCGCGCCGGCGCGGGCCCCAGCGACAAACCCGCAACCACGCAAAGGGTACCCCCTGTGCGACACGTACAGCATGGACACCAATCCGGCCGACTTGGTCCACAGGTACGACCGGGGGTATCGCACTGATTGCGGTAACGATGCGAACGAATTTCGGCACCTGGCCGGCGGGAAGCTGGATGATTATGATCGCACGCGCATCGTGGAGATGGACTGTGAGCTGGAGAACTTCGAAGAACCGCTGGAGCAGTCGCTCAGGTGCCGCAGCGAGATTGAGGTCGTCCGAAACACCTTGGTAAGCAGATCATCTGGATCGCCGTCCCGAGCCTGAGACAAGACCGACTGCTACTTTCGGGCCAGCTCGTCGAGGGTCCACCGGTGACGCTCGCGGTCAGTCTAGCGTTGCCGAGCTGCACGATCGCCTATTCCCACAAGTTCTGCAGCGATAGCCTCGTGGCGGCCGGACCCAAATACGCGGGTAGCCAGGAACTCCGACACCGCGTCCAGTGAAGAGTCTTCGCGGAAGTAGACAATCTTCGGGCGATCGACGATCTCATCGATCCGCCCTCGGTTATTGCCGAGTGGCCAGCCCTGGCAATAGATATCCCCGCGCCGTGGTGTTCCTCGCATCCGCCGCGAACAAGGGCATCATCCATGGTGAGTATGGCCTTATGGAAGGTGCGCATCGATCTTTGTGTGAATTCGAGGCTGAGGATGCAATGTGCCATGCCCTACAAGGGATCTCGGGTACGAGCCGAGAACAGTTTATCGTGCGTCGTAGGGCATCTCAACCATCGGAATCCAATCCGGCAGTCGCCGAAGGTCGCCATACCCCCAATCTTGCCGGTCGGGGTCGCCCGGCCCACAGCGGCCTATGACTCGGGGTGAGGGCAACCCGTGGAGGTCGCCCTCACCGCCTGTCACCTACCCGGTCGAACGGTTCACCGGAAAGCCCATCCGGCCGCCAGCAACTCGCTGACGCCACTCTCGACGAATCCGTAGCCCGCCCCGTCCGGCATCCAGATATTCCAAAAAATATACACGCCAACGGTGACCCTACCCGGAGTTCTGATCAACTGAATCTCGATCGGCGCATTGAGTGTGTTCGCCATAGGACCTGCAATCCAGACGGATTCGTCCCTGTGAATCACGGGGTGCTCGGCGGTCGAGCTCCGGTAGTGAACAGGTATGGTTCGAATATCCGAAGGGAAACATCCGTCAGGCGTTCTGGCCATCGAATATCTGATCCAGATCTCATCCCATCCCGGACGCAGGAGGGGGTTCTCTGCGCGATCCTCATCCAGTGACCGGACAAACCATTCATGAACCGAGTCATAGCTCAATTCGTCGACTTGTTCGAAAACATTTCCCGCCGAAACGAAATCGGTGCGCATCCCTTCGGGCGGAGACGCCGCGCGGATCGTGCGTTGCGACGAAGTCGGGAAAGTCTCGTCGATCGGTATATCGAACTCATTCATCCAGTACAGAGTCGAGAGGTCTACGGAGAGCGGAATACAGAACCCGGACATGAATCGAAAAACGTCCTGCAGCGTCGCCCGATCGAAGTCGACGTCGGATTCGAATTCCTGCGCATATCGCTCGAGATGAAAACTGCAACCAGGTGAGTCGAAGATTTCTGCGCGCCTATTTTCCATATTTCGTGACGATCCATACATTATTGATTCGATTGAATTCGGCGATCAGGGCGTGTGTACGCTCATCGATGATCGAGATCCTGTCGAGGTTCTCAATCTTTTTCGGAGCGCCGTCCACAGCGCCTTCGGCGGAAGCTCCGCGGGCCCCGCCATGACTCTTCGGTTCAGGTCCGGTTTCGCCGTTGAGCCGGTCCTTGAAGTCGTCGAAAATGTTTGTTGTCCTGCTCGGCCTCCCATCAGAGAGGAGTCCACCGTCCGATCTTTTTTGTACAATGTCACCGTTGGCCTTGCGTTCGAGATTCAGACCCCTGGCGGGAAAAATTCCTGTTTCAATTCTTGCAAATATGCTCAGATGCGGGGACATGATCGGCTTTGTCGACCTTGAGGGGTCCGCGACCTTCGCGGTCGCGTTATTGAGGTGGAGTGCGAAACTCGAGGCAGCCTGTACCGGGGTGCTCAAGGTCTTGACCTCGACAGTTCGCAACCATGTCCCGTCGCTTAGGTGTATCCCGAAATCGAACTCTGTGGGCATCAGCTCTCCTTCTTTCAGTTTCGCTTTGGCAGTCGCTTTGGCATCGAGATCGACCTGTGCACGAAGTGCAGGGTCTTGTTCGAGCTGTCGGCGCGCCTCGAAAAGCTCGTTGAGCATATCGCGAGCGCGCTGGCCGCTTCGTGTCATGCGATCCTTTGCCCATCCTGTCAGTCCGGTAACTCGACTGACAGTTGGCCCCAGTGCTCGATGCCCTTCGAGAATGTTGTCGGTGAGACTTCTGCCGCTGCCTCTACCTGGAGCCGGGATATTCTTGGCGGCGAACGCAAAGTTTCCGGAGATCCACCTCTTGACCCCATCCAGTCCGCTGTCCAGCCTTCCCGGTCCCGACTGTGAGGGCTTGTGCATCTTTCCGTTCATCCAGCCATCCGGAACGCCTTCGGCAGCCGTACGCCACTGAGAATTCCGTTGTATCACCCTGTCGAGCCATTCGATCTTGGCGTCGATAGCCGTTCGAATCGGTGAAGGCTTCGTGCTCGGTGAACCTTGCCTCGGCTGCCATGCCCCGCGATCGCGCTCTGCCGTACCGGCGGCGGGTGAGCGGGATTTTGTACGAGTGCTTCCGGTCGGCAAAACACCGCGGTCGCGTTCGGACCTGCCTACCGTTTCGGGTTTGCCCTCAGTGGGGCGTGATTCGAGATTCGGACGTTGGATGCGGACGGTACTGCCGGTGTTGCGTACCGCGTCGGCGGAGCTCATGGCGCGTCCAGTGCCCTGCGCTCCCCGGCTGATATTGCCGGTGCCCTTGGTTACGCGTCCCACGGACCCGACGCCCTTGGTGGGGGCGAGGAGGAGGGCGCCGCCGACCGATGCCTGGCCCAGTGTTTCGGCCAGATTGTGTGAGGCTCCTTCCCAATCGACTCCGATCAGGAATTTCGAGTGCGCGTTGAGCATGGCGCCCATGTCACGGCGGATGTCGACCCAGGCGGCGCCAAATCCTTGATTGCCGACGAGTACCCCGGTCAGCTCTCGTGCCACGGTGATGGCTGAGGTCCAGGCGGTGGTGTGGAGATCGGCGAACCCCTTGACAAGGCCCCAGGCCGCGTCTCCTCCGGATATGAGCCGGTATTTCTCATCGATCCCGACGAGGTCGAGACCTGTGTTGATCTGGTCGTTGGCTCCCAACAGCGCGGTGATGCCCGTCACCGCACCCCAGACCGCTTTCAGCTGGCCCTCTCTGAACGCTCGATCGTATTCGTCGACGCGCTCCAGGAAGCTGCGCGTATCCGGTCGAGGCCTGTGGGACAACATATTGCCGTTGAGGTCGAACTTTGCAATCTCACCGTCGCTGAAGACCAGTTGGTAGTCTTTGGCGCCGTGGAGAATTCGGCCTTCACGCCCGGTCTTCTGGTCGTAGAAGGTGTACTCGAGTCCGGTCGGTCCGGGCTTGATGGTCGTGACGAAACCGTTCTCACGAGTCCATCCCGACAACAGCGAACCGTCGGCTCCGTAGGCCCGGTGCCCGATCAAGTTGCCCTCGGCATCGAGGGTGTTCTTGCCGCCCTCGAATTCGACTGTCTGCTTGCCGGTGAGCGGATCTCGGGAGATCACCACCTCCTTGCCGTTGCCGTCGAGGAAACGCTCCGCGGGTCGGCCGTTGCGCAGCACCCAGCCGCGACCGCTGCTGTCGATCACCGCGGCGAATGTGCTGTTGACTCCGCCCTTGCCGTCGGGCCTCGCCTGGCTCCATATCTCGTTGCCGTAGAGATCGCGATGGATGTTGTCGTACAGGCCGTATCGGTTCTGGATGCCGCGGTCAGTGCCAATGCGAACACCGTTCGCATCGAACGAGGGAGTATCGACCACGCGGTAGTCGGGTGATGCGCCGAATTCCCAGTCGGGTGCGCCGAAGGTCGAGGTACCCGGGTTGAAGTGCTGCCCGTACATCGCTTCATCGGGACCGGTCTTCTCGCCATAGAAGCTGTGGCCGGAGGTGTGCGTGTTCCACCGTCGCCAGCCAGACGCGACAGCGACGACACGGGAGTATGTAGTTCCGCCTTTACCGTCGGGTATCTCTTGATCGACGGTCTGATTCCCGTTCCCGAGCGGAATTCGGTTGACGACGATGGTGCCGTTCGGGAGTTGAGTCAGCCACTCGTCACCCGGGAGCCTGCCGGTCGTATCCGGCAATCCGAATGGGTCCGCACCGGGTAGAACCGCAGGCGGCGGAGTCCAGACCGGCGGAACCGACGGGTCAACAACAGGATTCGGATCTTTGGTGATGACTGGATTCTGTCCTCCACTGTTGGGCTGTTGTGGCACGGTCCTCGGCGGATTCGGATCTACACCGGGGAGATGCTGTTTGGCCGGCCGATGTTCCTCGTCATGCTGTTCTTCGGGCACCACGACCGGCGGAGCGGGAGGCGCTTCCGGAGCCTTGTTCGGCGGCGGCATCGTGGTTGCGGGCTCGGGCGTCGTCGCCTGCGGGGCCGGTTTCGGCGGTGTGGTGGTGATGGGATCGCCGACAGGCGATGCCTTTACCGGATTGTCTGGCGAACCTAGTACCAGATTCTGGGCGTTGTGAATTCGAGTCAGTCTGAACGCGGCGTCGGCGCCTGAGCGAACGGATATGTTGTGAGTGGTTCCGCTGGTCACGGTCACTCCGGAGAGGTTCTCCTGCGCTATACCGTTGGCGGTCATGCGATTCCACTGCACCGATCGGGATCTCACCCATGCGGGCGGCGCGCCCGTATCGAAAGTGGTCACCGGCATGGCTGCTCCTTGCGGATGTCGTGAGCAGAATTTCCGTGCGGGTGCACGTATCCGATGAGTTGTGTGCAGGACATCGAGTTCGGTCCTTCCGAGTCGGTCGTCACGAATTCCGAGAACGGCCGGGTACGAACCCGCGATGCACCGCCGCCCGGGGTTTCTGGGGCCAACGCACTGGGCGAGTGCCGCGTCGGCGGAGATGCGCTTCAACGACTGAACCCCTGATCCAGGTGTGGATCAGGGGTTCAGGTCCGCAGAACGGAGATGTGAGCGAGGTTCGAGCCGGGTACCGGCGCGTGGTTGCTCCCGCGAATTCAGGGAGAGGGCGCAACTATGGCGCTGATAGCAGCGTTACCTAAGCGAGGACCAAAGTCAACACCGGTCACGAGAACGGCCGCCCGCGAGAACGCGGGCGGCCGTTGTTATTCGGGCCTCGAGGGGCAGTGCGGACGCGCATCCGGCCGGGAGACCACAGGCCGGAACGGGTGACCGTCCGCTTTGCGCTTGCCGTATTCGACCAGTAGATCCCAACCGTAGGTCATGCGACCGCTGTCGTCGAAGCACATGATGCGCCCGGCCGCCGAAATGACGATCAGCGGTGCTTCGCCGGAGGGCGCCGGCAGCTGATACCCGCTGAAATACAGTTCGGCGTGCTGCTGCACGCCGTCCTGCGACGAGTCGGGACACCCGTCGTTAACTCCGCAGCCAAAACGAACAGCGACCGAGTCCGTCGGCACTTCGGTTGCCCCGGCGACATACCGGCAACCACGCAATGGGTGCCCCCGGTCGGGCTCGAACCGACACTGTGCGGATTTTAAGTCCGCTGCCTCTGCCAATTGGGCTACGGGGGCGTCTGGGTCAGAGTACCGAGCCGTACGGTCTGGCTGGAAGGAGGCTGACCGGGGATTCTGGGGCGAAAAACGGGGTGGGCGCGCGACGGCCGCGGGGAGGGCTCCCCGGGAGTTGGGGGTGGGGGCGGGTTTTCGGTGGTGGGAGGGCTTTTTCGGGAGGGCGGGGCGGGTTAGTGGACGCCTTCCATGTGTGCGCTGATTCGAGGGGCCACGAACCAGACGACCACGCCGACGGCCACGGCCACCAGACCGGTGAGTCCGAAATAGGCGAACTCGTGGGAGGGGTCGTAGAACTTGGACAGCGAACCGGACATCGAGGTGCCGATGCCCACCGAGAAGAAGTAGAGGGCCATCATCTGGGCGCGGAAGGCGTTGGGGGCCAGTTTCGTGGTGACGGCCAGGCCGATCGGGGACAGCAGCAGCTCGGAGATCGCGAAGCCGCCCAGCACCACGAAGACGAACAGGATGGGGACCACCTTGCCCTCGGTGCCGGAGTAGAGGACGAAGAGCATGAACGCGATGCCCATGCCGATCACGCCGAGGGCGAACTTGCGCGGGGTACTCGGCGCGCGGTTGCCCAGGCGCGTCCACAGCAGCGCGAACAGCGGCGAGAGCGTGATGATCCACACCGGTTCCATCGAGCTGATCCAGCTCGGCGGCGCGTTCCAGCCGAAGACGTTCCAGTTGATGCGCTCGTCGGAGTAGACCGCGAGCACAGTGAAGATCTGCTGGAACAGCGACCAGAACACGGCATTGGCGATGAACAGCGGAATGAACGCCCGCACGCGCGTGCGCTCGATCGGCTCGACCTTGGGGCTGCGCAGCATGATGACGAAGTAGGTCAGCGCGGCCAGCGCGATCACGCCGGTGGTCACGTCGGGCAGGTTCGACAGCGTCAGCAGACCGGTCAGCGCGGCCACCGCGACCAGGATCCCCAGCACCGCGATGAACCCCACGACGCGCGGAATATCCTGGCGCGGCAGCGGATTGGGGATCTCGCGGCCGTGGTTGCCGAGGTTGCGCCGGAACACCACGTACTGGGTCAACCCCAGCGCCATACCGACCGCCGCCGCGCCGAAACCCCAGTGGAAGCCGATATTGCGCTGCAGCACACCGGTGATCAGCGGGCCGATGAACGCGCCGAGATTGATGCCGAGATAGAACAGCGTGAATCCGCCGTCCACGCGGGCGTCGTCCTTGGCGTAGAACGTGCCCAGCAGCGAGGACGCATTGGCTTTGAGCGCACCCGAACCCAGCGCGACGAGCACCAGGCCCACCCCGACGCCGGCGAGACCGGGCAGCAGGGCCAGGGCGATGTGCCCGGCCATCACCACCACGCCGCCGTAGAAGACCGTGCGCTCCATACCCAGCACGCGGTCCGCTATCCAGCCGCCGAGCACGGTGGAGAGATAGACGAGGCCGCCGTACGCGCCGACGATGCCGGTGGCGGTGGCCTTGGGCAGATCCAGGCCGCCCTCGGTGGTGGAGTAATAGAGGTAATAGCCGAGAATCGCGACCATGCCGTAGAACGAGAACCGTTCCCACAGCTCCACACCGAAGAGATTCGTGAGTCCGATGGGATGCCCGAACAGCGTCCGTTCGTCCGGCGCGACGTCCTCACGTGCTACTTCCGACATAATCCAGACCCTCCCATATCGGGCAATCTGACAGCAACCTCAGCTGTTGACGTATGTCTCGAGAATTCCCGCGTGCATACAGGTCGAATCAGAATCGGCAGCAGTCCTCAGTTTGCCAGTCCGGGCAAAAAATAGCTGCCGTTGTCCGATCGCGAGTTGTGGCGCACTCGCGCGGTGGTCCCGGACATGGGAAACGGGGCCGCGGCTGGTAGCCACGGCCCCGAAGAAGCCACTCGAACCGGCGCCGAGACCCGCCGCCGCGCCGCGCTCGATCGCCGATTACGCGATGGACAGCGCGATCCCGTCCAGGATGTCGTGTTCGCTGACGATCAACTCGTCGATCCCCGCCCGCCGCGCCAGCTCGTCGGCCAGTACCTCGGCGATGACCGCACCGCCGCCGATCACGTCCACCCGGCCCGGGTGCATGGGCCCGAGGGCGGCCCGCTCGTCATGGTTCATCTTGATCAGCCGGTCGCAGACCGCCCGCAGATCCGCGCCCGAGAGCCGGGTGAGATGCACCCGCTCCGAGTCGTATTCGGGCAGATCGAGCGCGACCGCGGCCAGCGTGGTCATGGTTCCGGCGACCCCGACCCAGGTGTGCGCCCGCTCGACCGGGACCACGCCGAACGCCTGGGCCAGCCGCTCGGAGGCGAAGAACCGTGCGGCGGCCACTTCCTCCGGCGTGGGCGGATTGCCGTGCAGCGCGCGCTCGGTGATGCGCACGCAGCCGATGTCGGCCGAATACGCGGACTGCACGCCGGAGCTGTCCCCCAGCACCACCTCGGTGGAACCGCCGCCCAGATCGACGACGACGAAAGGCCCCTGCGCACTGGACAATTCACCGACCGCGCCGGCGAAGGACAGCCGGGCCTCCTCGTCACCGGTGATGACCTCGGCCTGCGCGCCCGGCACGACCCGGCCGAGTTCGGCGGCGGTCATGGCGAAGAAGTCCTCGCGATTGCTCGCGTCGCGGGTGGCGGAGGTGGCCGTCATCCGGACCCGGGTCACCTTGTGCTCGATCATGAGATCGACGTAGTCGGCCAGCGCGACCCGGGTGCGCTCGATGGATTCGGGGGCCAGCGCGCCGGTCGCGTCCACGCCCTGTCCGAGCCGCACGATGCGCATCTCGCGATGCACGTCGGTCAGCCGCGGCGGCGCCTCGCCCTCGCGGACCGCGTCCGCGATCAGTAGTCGAATCGAGTTGGTGCCGCAGTCGATCGCGGCGATCCGCTCACTCATGCCAACTACTCCTCCGAGATCGAATCTTCCGGCGTGCCCCGATACTGCTCGGCCTGCGGCCAGTCTGCCGGAATCGCGCTGCCGCGCAACCCGTTCTCGGCCGCCAGCGCCACCGCCTCGTCGCCGAGCAGGTTCAGGCCCGGGCCCTTGGCCAGCGAATGCGCGATGAGCACGTGCAGGCATTTGACCCGATCGGGCATGCCACCGCCGGCGAAATCGGTGCCGAGATCCTCGATGGCGTTGCGCTCGGCCATGAAGCTGTCGTACGCGGCGCGGTAGGAGGCCGCCAATTCCGCGTCGCGGGTGAGCCTTTCGCTCATCTCCTTCATCAGACCGGTGGTCTCCAACCGGCTCGCCTCGGCGGTGAGCCGGGGGTCGGTCAGGTAGTACAGGGTCGGAAACGGCGTGCCGTCGGGCAGTTTCGGCTGCGTCTTCACCACGGCGGGCTGACCGTCGGGGGTGTGATAGGCGATGGCGAGCACGCCGCGCGGCTCACGTCCCAGCTGTTTGGCGACGATCTCGAGATCCCGCTCGCTGGGCGCTTCGTCCCCGGGGCGGCTGTTCTCGGATGCGGTCACCTGGGTTGTCCTTCCTCGACTGTGCTTGCTGCGGGCTGCGGCGCGGAAATGCTGCGCCACAGCTCGGTGTACCAGGGATCGGGTTCCCTGGTCTTGGTGGGCTGGGTGGGCACGGCGGGCTGTTCCATGCCCGGCACCTGCACGATGTAGGCGGTCTCGCCGGGCATGACCAGCCGCAGCCGGTCCTTGGCCTCACGCTTGATGTAGGCCGGATCCTGTTGTTCGGCACGACGATCGCGCAGGCGCGCGACATCGTCGATGAGTTGTTCGCGCTGGGCCGCGAGTTCGGCGGCCTCGGTGCGCTGGGTGAAGTAGGTCCGCAGCGGCACGGCCAGGGTGAGCGCGAGTCCGCACAGCACCGCGGCCAGCAGGACCGCGCGGCCGGTGGACAGACCGAGGATCTTGCGTTCGGGCCGCTGCTTCTTGGCCCGGGCGGTGCGCCGGCCGACCGCGGCCTTGGCCGCGCTCGCACCGCCGCGCCGGGTGCCGTCGCCCGACCCCGCGCGCGTGGTCTTGGCGCCGCCGGAGCGGGGTTTGGCCGAACGCGACGGGCGGCGGTCACCGCGTCCTGCCGGACTGGTGCCGCGCGCCCGTCGCTCCGTCATCTCACCCCTCGATACTCGGCGGTATTCGTTGGATCGATCAGCCTTCGAACGCGAAACGCGGGAAGGCGACATCGCCCGCGTAGCGCGCCGAGTCACCGAGGGCGTCCTCGATGCGCAGCAGCTGGTTGTACTTGGCGACGCGCTCGGAACGAGCCGGGGCGCCGGTCTTGATCTGGCCCGAGCCGACGGCGACGGCGAGATCGGCGATGGTGGTGTCCTCGGTCTCGCCGGACCGGTGGCTCATCATCGTCTTGTAGCCGTTGCGGTGCGCCAGGTCGACCGCGTCCAGGGTCTCGGTCAGGGTGCCGATCTGGTTGACCTTCACCAGCAGCGCGTTGGCCGCGCCCTTGGCGATGCCCTCTTCCAGGCGCTCGGGGTTGGTGACGAACAGGTCGTCGCCGACCAGCTGCACCTTGTCGCCGATGAGATCGGTGAGCGCGACCCAGCCGTCCCAGTCGTCCTCGTCCAGCGGATCCTCGATCGAGACGATCGGGTACTGGGTGATGAGCTCGCTGTAGAACTCGATCATCTGGGCGGCCGTGCGGACCTCGCCCTCGAACTTGTAACCCGAACCGGCGGTGTAGAACTCGGTGGCGGCGACGTCGAGCGCGAGCGCGACATCGGTGCCCAGCTTGTAGCCGGCCTTGTCGATGGCGGTGGAGATCAGGTCCAGCGCGGCGCGGGTGCCCGCGACGTCCGGGGCGAAGCCGCCCTCGTCGCCGAGACCGGTGGACAGCCCCTGGGACTTGAGCACCGACTTGAGCGAGTGGTAGATCTCGGTGCCCCAGCGCAGCGCTTCCTTGAAGGTCGGCGCGCCGATCGGGGCGATCATGAATTCCTGCACGTCCACGCCGGTGTCGGCGTGCGCGCCACCGTTGAGGATGTTCATCATGGGCACGGGCAGCACGTGGGCGTTCGGTCCGCCGATGTAGCGGAACAGCTCCAGGCCCGAGGACTCGGCGGCGGCGCGGGCCACCGCGAGCGAAACACCGAGCAGCGCATTGGCGCCCAGGCGCGACTTGTCCGGGGTGCCGTCCAGGTCCAGCAGGGCCTGATCGACGGTGCGCTGCTCGACGGCGTCCAGGCCGATGATGGCCGGCGCGATCTCGTCGAGGACGCCCTCGACGGCCTTGCGCACACCCTTGCCGTTGTAGCGGTCGCCACCGTCACGCAGCTCGACGGCCTCGTGTTCACCGGTGGACGCGCCGGACGGCACGGCCGCGCGGGTGAGGGTGCCGTCGTCGAGAGCGATCTCGACCTCGACGGTGGGGTTACCACGCGAATCCAGGATCTCGCGGGCTCCGACCTGTTCGATGATGGCCACGAAACGACACTCCTTCGGCTACTGACTCGGCAGGTCGCACGGAACAACCCGTGCAGGCCCCGAGCCTAACGTGCTCACGCGGGTGTGCCACATCCCCCCGTCGGCGCGTTCGTCACTCCGGCCCGCCGCGCGCGGCGCGAGCACGCGCCCCGTTGCCGGGCATCGGCCCGCATACACGAGCCCGGGTCGCAGGGGATCTACGCCTTGCGCCCGACGCTGTAGGCGGCGGCGCGGTCGCGGACCTTCTTCATGTAGGCGGTCGACTGGTTGTAGGTCATGAGCGCCTTCTCCCAGCCGGGCGCGCCGGTGAGGTCGCCGCCGCTGACGCACAGGTAGCGGGCGGCGGTCAGGGCCGCGTCGTCGATGTTGTCCGGATCGGCGATCCCGTCGCCGTTGGCGTCGACGCCGAAACGCTGCCAGGTCTCGGGAATGAACTGCAGCGGGCCCATCGCGCGGTCGTAGACGGTGTCGCCGTCGAGCTTGCCGCCGTCGCTGTCCTTGATGAGGGCCACGCCGGGCGAACCGTCCAGGGGAATGCCACGAATGGCGGGCGACACCTTGCCGTCATCGGCGACCTTCGCGCCCCGATGGGTGCCGTGCCTGCTCTCCACGCTCGCGATGCCCGCGATGGTGGTCCAGCCGATGCCGCAGTCGGGCCGCGAGCGCGCCATGACCGCCGCCGCATAGCCGTACGCCTGCAACGAGACAGCGGGCATACCCATGCTGTCGGCCTGGTCCTCGGCCCAGGCGTGCAACTGAATCGCGGTGCGGCCCGGGGCATCCAGATCGATCACCGGCAGGGCGGCGCCCGGCCCGGGCGGCGTGCCCTCCGGAATCGGAGTGAGATCGACTGAGCCGCAACCGGTCAGCAGAATCAGAAGGGAAGCCGTGCCCAACAGGCCGGCGCGGGACATGACAGCGCCGAGACCGGCCTTGGTGGAACGCACCCTGTCCATCATGCATATGGATCGGCGCACCTTCCAGGAACGTCAACGCGGGCGCGCAGGAGTCGGCCTGATCGATACGTGCCGGTGACCCGCGCGGCTATTCTTTGATACCTCTCAGCTATTTTTTCAACACGCGCTTAGGTAAGCCTTGCCAAATTTGCCGGGGCGCACTAGCTTCCCTGCGGGACCCATACACCGCACTTCACTCCGAGGCCAGGAAGGCACCCCCTTGGCGAAAAGCGTTCTCTCCGAACGTCAGACGCTTCACCCTTCGGAACTCGAACGACGCGAGCTGCCAGCGGACGCCGGACACACGGTACGCGCGCTCGCGCATGAGATCACCGTCACACTGGGCGCTAGCCCCGCGATAACCACCACCCTCTCCGACGCGACCCTGTTGCGCCACATCGAAGACCGCTACGTCGAATTACCCGAAGTCGTGCATCAGGTCATGCGCGCGCCCGCCACCGCCGCCGGCGTCACCGTCATCGGGCAGCTACCGCTCAGCGACGCCGAACTCGGTACGACGCCGGTCGATTGGCGCCAGGCCGCCGAATGGGCCGGTGACCCGGACCGGGCATCGACCTCCTTCGCCCTGGATGTCACCATGCTGCTGCTCGCGCGGTGCGCGGGCGAACCGTTCGGCTGGCAGGGCCAGCAGGGCGGGCGGCTGGTGAACAACATCGTGCCGACGCCCGGCCACGAACAGGAGCAATCCGGCGCCAGCAGCACCACCCTGCTGAGCCCGCACACCGAGGACGCCTTCCACCCCCAGCGCGCCAACCTGCTCATGCTGGGCTGCCTGCGCAATCCCGACCTCGTCGGCACCACCGTCTCCTCGGTGCGGCGGGTGGAACTCGATGCGGCACAACGGGAACGGCTGAGCAGGCGCGAGTTGCCCATTCTGCCCGATATCTCCTACGGCGACGATTTCGAGACCGAACCCGCGCCCTCGGTCGCCACCCTCGGCGAGGACGGGGGCGAGCTGACCCTGCGCTTCGACCCGGCCTACACCCCGCTGGACGGCGCGGACTGCGAATTCCTGGCCGCCTATGACCGTTTGGCAACGGAACTCGAAAGGGTCTGCATCACCGCCGCTTTGGCCCCGGGGGAACTGTTGCTCGTGGACAATGATGTCGTGGTGCACGGACGGGTGCCGTTCACCCCCCGCTACGACGGCACCGATCGCTGGCTCAAGCGAGTGAACATCCGGCTGCCCCAGCGCCGCCGCGCCGCGGCAGAAGCCACCGAGAACGGATACGGCCAGCGGGTGGTGGCCCCCTTCCGTACGATCCGAGGACTCCGCAGTTGACTACCAGACCCACCCCGCTGCGCGTACTCAGCCGCAGCGACCTAGCCGATGTGCCGATCAGCCCGGCCGAGGTCGTGCGCGCCGTCGAGGACGCGTATCTCGCACTGGCATCCGGTGATTCGGATAATCCGCGCAAACTCAGTGTCGCGCACCCCGACGGCTGGTCGGTGGCCTACGCCATGCTCGGTCGTGACGGCCGCCGCCGGGTGGTCGCCATGAAGACCTCGTACAAGTTCGATCCGCACCACGATCGCAGCACCAAGCGGTACTACACCACGATCACCCTGTACGACGACGCCACCGGTATTCCCATCGCCATGATGGACTGCGCGCGGGTCGGCGCGCTGCGCACGCCCGCGGTCTCGGCGCTGCTCGCCCGTGAGGCGGCGCGCCCCGGCGCCCGCTCGGTCCTGCTGGTCGGCACCGGCACCCAGGGGCGCAACGCGCTGCCGCATCTGCTGGCCGCCAATCCGCACCTGAACCGGCTCATGCTCTACGGCACCCACCCCGAGGGCATCGAGTCGGTGTATCGCGAACTGGGGCAGCACAATCCGCACGTCGACTTGGAACTGGTGACCGATCCGAAGGCCGCCGCGGGCGGCGCCGACATCGTGCTGGCCACCGCGGGCCCGGGCACCCGGGTCGCCATCGAGGCCGCGGATCTGGCCCCCGGTTCGACGGTGGTCCTGGTCGGTTACGGCCTGGCGCCCTCGACTCTCAACGAGGCCGATCGGGTGGTCGCCACCAGCGCCGAGCAGATGGCGCTCACCGGCACCGACATGGCCGGGCCCGACGGCAGGCTACGCCGGGTCGACGCCGAGCTACCGCACATCCTGAGCCGCCGCGCCAGCGCCCGAATCACCGACGAGGAACGCGTTTTCGTCTACAACAGCGGCCTGGTGCTGACCGATATCGCGGTCGCGCACGCCCTGGCCACCCGCGCCATCGCCGAGGGCCGCGGCACCGAGGTGTCGCTGTGGGACTGACCGCCGCCCGCGCGCCCGAGGAACGGAGACAGCGCTGACCGACACCGTGAAGAGCGAGACCGCGACCGTGCGGAACGAGTCGGTGCACGAGGTATCCCCCATCACCGCGGCGCCGATGCCCGCGCACCGCGACGAGTGGGAACGGCGGGTGCTCGCGGATCCGGAGCTGTTGCGCGAGTTGGCCGACGCGATCGGCGGCCCGTTCCATCTCATGTATCCCGAACGCGTGGTCCGCAACATCCGCGACTTCCAGCGCGTGTTCGCCGGACACGGCGTGGTGGGGGCGATCTACTACGGCAAGAAGGCGAACAAGTCGCCGTCGGTGGTGCGCGCGTGCGCCCGAGCCGGTGCGGGCGTGGATGTTTCGAGCGCGCAGGAGTTCGTCGCGGCTCTGGGCGGCGGCGTGCGCGGCGCCGACCTCATGGTCACCGGACCGTCGAAATCCGCGCGCCTGCTGGAGCTGGCCGCGCGGCATCGGGCCCTGGTGGCGATCGACGACCTCGGCGAATTGGCGCGACTGGGCACGGTGGCGAAGGGGGACGGACCCGCGCGCGTCATGCTGCGCGTCCTGCCGCCGAACAGCGGCAGCCGTTTCGGCCTGACCTGCGACGAACTCGATCTGGCGCTCACCGCGGCCGACGAGAAGTCGATTCGCCTGGAGGGCTTCAGCTTTCACCTGACCGGCTACGACGTGGCCGACCGCGCCGAGTTGGCGCTGGCCCTGATCGAGCGCTGCCGCGAGGCGCGCGGACTCGGGCATCCGGTCACCACCATCTCCATCGGCGGCGGCTTCGGGGTGAACTACGTCGCCGCCGAGACCTGGCGCGCCTTCCTCGACGGGGTGAATCCGCGCTGGTTCCACGGCGATCGGGCGCCGCGCACCGAGACCTACTACCCCTACCACTGCCCCGTGCCGGGTCCGGCGATGCTCGCGGCCATCCTGGAGTACCGGCAGCTGGCGGATCAGCTGCGCGCGGCCGGAATTCGCCTGGCGATCGAGCCCGGGCGCGCCCTGCTGGATCGGGCCGGCTGTTCGGTCTTCGGGGTGCAGGGTGTGAAAACCCGCACCGCGCACGGACATCGGTACGCCATCCTGACCGTGAACGGCACCAGTCTGAGCCTGTCCGAGCAGTGGTTCGCCAGCGAGTACCTGCCCGATCCGGTGCTGTGGCCGCCGCGCCCGGGCGAGCTCACCCCCACCTGTGTGGGCGGCGCCTCCTGCCTGGAAGACGACATGCTGAGCCGCCGGCGCATTCCGCTGCCCCGGCCCGCCGAAATCGGCGATCTGCTCGTATACCCGAATACGGCCGGATATCAGATGGACAGCAATGAGTCCGCCTTTCACGAACTGCCCGTTCCCGCGAAGGTGGTCCTGCACGCCGCGCACAACACCGCGAACGGCGAATTGCGCTGGACGTTGGACGGTAAATCCGACGAATGCTGACAAATTGCCCCATTCCGGCATCGCCACACCAACGGAGCACTGGCAGCCGCTCCCCGACTGCACTATCGTTTTGCTTGCTTCGCGAATGCACGACATGAACCTCCGCGCTCCGCGGGCGTGACGAGAAATCCGCCACCGCCCGTTATTGCCGCCGGACCGGGGCTATCCCTTATGAACCGCCCGCGTGTCGGCTCGCCCACATCACCCACGTTGAAGAACTTCGCCGAGGAGAATTACTGAAATGCCGGTTATCGTCAGGCGCGTGTCTGAGCTGATCGGACAGACACCACTGTTCGAGCTCGCCGTCAGCACCGAGACCGGATCCCGGGTCTTTCTCAAGCTCGAGACGATGAACCCCACCGGCGCGGCCAAGATTCGCATGGCCCGCGCCATGATCCTCGAGGCCGAACGCCGCGAACTGCTCCGGCCCGGCGGGCACATCATCGAGTCGACTTCCGGCAATACCGGCCTCGGGCTGGCGGTGGTCGCGCGCGAACGCGGATATCGGTTCACCGCCGTGGTCGACCACCACGCGTGCAAGTCCAAGCTGAACGCAATGCGTTCGATGGGCACCGAGCTGGTATTCGTCGGCGATGGCGACGACGACGCCCTGTCCACCAACGCGCGCGAGGAATTGGCCGAGCGAATGGCGGCCGAGCAGGGCCCGGACGCCTACTTCCCCGCGCAGCACCACAACTCCGCGAACGGAATCGGCTATTACGCGCTCGCCGCCGAACTGGCCGCCGATCTCGACAAGATCGACGTGCTGATCGCGGCCGTCGGCACCGGCGGCGCCCTGTTCGGCACCGCGCGCGGACTGCGCGAACTCGGGCGCACCCCGCGCCTGGTCGGCGTGGAGCCCGAGGGCTCGATCGCCTTCGGCGGTCCCGCGCACGACTACTGGCAGTCCGGAACCGGCACCCCACTCGGCGCCGAGCCGGGCCTGCACGTGGACGAGGACCTGCACCTGATCGACCCGAGCGACCGCGTGAAGGTCTCCGACGCGGACGCCTTCGCCACCACCCGCGTCCTGGCCGCCGAGCTCGGGCTGATGATCGGCGGCTCCTCGGGCAGCTCGGTGTACACCGCCCTGACCCGGCTCGAGACCTACCCCGCGCACTCGGTCGTGGTGGTCGTGATCAACGACGACGGCGAGAAGTACCTCGACACCGTCTTCGACGACGAGTGGATGAGCGACCGCGACCTGCTGGACCGCGAGCGCGAGGCCGCCATCCTGGCCAGGCTGCGAGCCTGCGCGCCGCCCGCCCGGCCCGATCCCCGCGAGATCGCGGTGCTGCGCGATCTGCACTACGCGCTGCCGGACACCTTCGCCATCGAGAACGGCCTCGGCGGCGCCGCGCTGCGGGATTACGTGGACGAACAACTGCCGCAGGCGAAATTGATCCGGCTGCTGGAGCTGACGGACATGCCCGCCCATCGCATCGGCGAGCTCCTCGCCCAGGGCGACGACGACGGCGTGTATCGCGCGCTGGAGAAGCATCGCAAGCAGCTCGTCGACCGGGCCGCCATGATCTCGGACCTGCTCGAGGGCCTGCGCGGCGGGCCCGGCCCGGGCGATACGCACACGATCCTGGTACCCCCCGCCGCCACCGCGCCGCGGCCGGACGAGGCACTGGCCCAATGACATACGCCGCACGGCCGGCCCGGCTATCCGACGGGCGGCAGCTGACCGCACTGGCGACGCCCATCGCGCTCACCCAGCTGGCCCAGGTCGCGATCTCGACCACGAACATCGCCCTGATGGGCACGCTGGGGGTGCGGCAGGTGGCCGCGGGCGGCCTGGCGCTGGTGCTGTTCAACCAGATTCGCACCATGTGCGTCGGGTTGATCACCGGCACCGGCAACCAGGTGGCGATCGCGGTCAGCCGGGCCGAGAAGCGCGGCCGCAAGCCCGATGTCGAAGTGCGCGAGGTGGTGCGATCGAGCTTCTTCATCGCCACCCTCGCGGGTTTGCTGGGCGGCGCGCTGCTCATCGGGCTCGGGTGGTCGCTGCAGTGGCTCGGCCAGGACGGCGCGGTACTGGATCAGGCGCGGCCCATGATGGTCGCGCTGGCGCCGGGCCTGCTGCCCTGCCTGTGGTTCCAGGTGCTGCGGCAGTACACCGTCGGCATGCAGCGGCCGCAGGCCCTGCTCCTGGTGACGCTCGGCTCGGTGGCGCTCAATGTCGTACTGGCCCTTGCCTTCATGCACGGGTGGTACCTGCTGCCCGAACTCGGGCTCACCGGTATCGGCGTCGCCACCTCGCTGGTCTTCCTGATCACCTTCGGCGTCTTCTGGATCATGGTGCGCCGCGACGCCGAACTCGGTGCGACACTGCCGCTTCGGATGTGGCCGGTGCACTGGGCCACGGTGCGCGCCGAGTTGCGACTGGGCACACCCATCGCCCTGACCTACGGTTCCGAGGCCGGTATGTTCTCGGTGCTGGCGCTGGTCATGGGCAGTCTCGGCGCGGCCGCGCTCGCCGCGCACAACGTGGTCTACCAGGTCGTCTACATCGTCTTCCAGGTCGCGATCGGGCTCTCGCACGGCGCGTCCATCCTGGTCAGCAAGGCCGTTGCGCGCGATGAGTATCCGCACGCGCGCGCGTTGGCGTGGCTGGCGCTGCGCTACGTCGCGGTGGTCGCGGCCGTCACCGGCATCGCCTATGTCGCCGCGCCGAACCTGGTGCTGCTGCCCTTCCTCGACGACTCCGACACCGCCACCGTCGCTCTCGCGCACGGACTGCTGCTCATCGCGATCGTGCTGCAACTGTTCGACGCGGCCCAGAACGTCGCCGTCGGGCTGCTGCGCGGCCTGAAGGACACCAAGGCCGGCTTCCGGCTGTCCCTGGTCGGCTACTGGGGTGTGGGATTGCCCACCGCGCTGCTGCTCGCCTTCCCGGCGGGACTCGGCGCGGCGGGGGTCTGGTGGGGCCTGACCGCCGGACTCGCCACCACAGCTGTGCTGATGCTGCGCCGCTACTTCGCTCTGCTGCAGACACGTGAGCAGCAGACTCCGCGAGTGCTGGCCGGTAGCCTCGGGCATTGAGCCGACATCCAAATCTCACCTTCTCGCAAGCGTGCCGTCACTGGACGCAGGCACGCTGAAAGAAAAGGCTTCGCTATTCTGACGGACGGAAACGGCAAGCCGAGGCACCCACACTGCCGGGGAGGATGTCCGTGTACATCTCGAGAGTCGCCGAATACCCGAGGGCGGACCATGTTCTGTTCCACATCAGCGACACCCACCTGATCGCCGCCGACGAGGACCTGTACGGCGATGTCGACGCCGAGGCCCGGCTGCGCCTGCTCCTGGATCAGGCCGAGGCGAGCCGCATCACGCCCACCGCGATCGTGTTCACCGGCGACCTCACCGACCGGGGCGAGCCGGGGGCCTATCGGCGCCTGCGCGCGGTGGTGGAACCGGTCGCCCGGCGCATCGGGGCGCCGGTGGTCTGGGTGCCGGGCAATCACGATCACCGCGAGACGATGCGCGAGGAACTGCTCGGCGAAAAGGCTTCGGACACACCGCTGGACAGCGTCCACCTGTTCGACGGGCTGCGGGTCATCGCGCTGGACACCTCGGTGCCCGGGCATCACTACGGTGAGATCACCGATGCCCAATTGGAGTGGCTGCGTGCGGAACTGGCCGAGCCGGCGCCCTTCGGGACCATTCTGGCCATGCACCACCCGCCCATCCCCTGCGTCATCGATCTGGCCGTGACGGTGGAGTTGCGCGATCAGCGCCGCCTGGCCGGGGTGCTGGACGGCACCGACGTGCGCGCGATTCTGGCCGGGCACCTGCACTTCTCGACCAGCGCCTCGTTCGCAGGCATTCCGGTGTCCGTGGCGTCGGCGACCTGCTACAGCCAGGATCTGTCGGTGCCCACCGGCGGGCTGCGCGGGCGAGATGCCGCGCAGGCGTTCAACTACGTGCACGTGTACCCGGACACCGTGGTGCACTCGGTGGTGCCGATCGGGGCCGGGCCGACCGTCGGGGAGCCCGCGACGCCGGACCAGGCGGCCGAGAAGCTCGCCGCCGCCGGCATCGTGATTCCGCCGGCCGCGCGCATTCCGCACGTCATGCGCCGCCGCGACGGCGCCGCCGAATCCGGCCGCGGCACGGTCGAATCCGACGGTGAGTCCGCGCACCGGGTCGAATAGCGCCCCGGCACGGCCGACCGGTGGCCCGCCCCGCCGGGCGGGCCACCCGTGAAAACCGTTCAGGCGGCGCCGGATTCGAAGGCCACCACGGTCGAGGTGTCCGGCTTCTCCCACGGCGCGGGCTCGGGGAAGTACGTCTCCAGGAACCGCGACACCGCGCGCACCCGCTCGGCCTCGGGCACCTCGGGGAAGCTGCCGTCGTTGAGGCAGAAGAAGTCCACGTCGCGCCGCCGTTCCAGGCCCTCCAGCAGGGCCAGGCCGGTGTACAGCGTGGTGTCGACGTAGCGCATCCGGCCCGCCTCCTGCGGTACCGCGCGGCCCGTGAGCAGGGCGTAGTAGTGGTAGAGCGAATTGGTCACCGAGATATCGGTGGCCGCGCGGAAGCGACTGGTGCGGGTGCGCGCGAAATCCTCCGGGAAGGTCTGCTCCATCTCGTGTAATACGCTGCGCCGCAACGGCACCGGGGTGTGTTCTAGGTGCCTGGTGATGACGTGCCCGAAGCGCCGGTTCAGCAACTGCCGGTTCATCCGCGCCGCGTTCTCGAAACCGCTGCGGCGCTCGTTGTTCGAGCCCGGGCCGATGCGGGTGCCCGCCTCGATGTAGCGGCTGATGCCGCCCGGGGTGAAGAACATGGACGGACGCACCGGGCGGGCGAAGAACATGTCGTCGTTGGAGTACAGGAAGTGCTCGGACAGCCCGTCGATGTGCTGCAACTGCGATTCCACCGCATGGGAATTGAAAATCGGCAGGCCGCTCACGTCGGAGAAGTGGTCGATCGCGCGCACGATGGTGACCTGCGGATCGTCCGCCAGCCAATCCGGCACCCGGGAGTCGGTCGCGATGAAGATGCGGCGGATCCAGGGCGCGTTCTTGTGCACCGAACGCAGGGCGTAGCGCAGTTCGTCGATCTGGCGGATGCGGGCATCGGCCTCGTCACCCTCGCCCACCACCACCTGGGCCATCATTCCCGCACGGCGAGCACGGAATTCGGGATCGGTGCCGTCCACCCAGGAGAACACGATGTCGATGTCGAAACCCACATCGGTGGGATGCGGCGCGAACATGCCGGACAGCGTGGGCCAGCTGGCGTCGTACAGCAGGACGGTGGAGATCTCGACATCGGCGAGATCGAAGACATTGCGGGTCAACGCGTTCGGCCGCGGGCATTCCACCGTGTCACCGTGGTACTCCCACACCTCGATCTCGACGTGATGCGCGGTGTCGAGGTCACGGCCCAGCCGGAACACGTTGTGCTGCTTCTCGTTGACCGCGAATCCCGCCACCACCGCCGCGCCGAGCACCCGCCGCAGCGCGGCGCGATGGGAGCTGTCCACGGACAGCACCGGCCTGTTCTCGGCGTCGCGCACCAGCAGGTACGGCACCTCCGCCGCCGTCATCTCCCCGCGCAGATGCCGCAGATCGTCGACCACCGCCGCCGACACCGAAACCATTTCCACCATCACCGTCTCCGCTCTCTCGCGCTTTCACCTCACGTCATGGACCCCACACCGGCGCGACCCGGCGCCGGCCCCTGTCAGGGGGACCGGCGCGAGCCACGAAAACCCTTGGGCATTCAGAAGAACGGGGCGGGCAGAGCGGTGCGCGGTGATATCCACGGTCGTCGCAGGTACGGCCGGAAAATCATTCGCACTCACCTCACTCTGGGGCCGACGCCTGACGCGTCGCGTTGTTCGGAACAGGTTGCGTTCGTCGACGCCGGAACGGGCGGACGGGCTTCACCGGGCGGTCATCGGCCGGTTACTCGCGGGACCTCGAGCAGTCGAGGAACTGTAACGAATGATGCAACCGATCCGGCCCCGCGTCAATCCATTACCGCGCAGGTCCGAAGGTGTTTTCACAGCTGTAACCGACGTTTCGGACACACGGGCGGGAGCGGGCACGCGACACGGACCCCAGCGCGCCACTGTGGCAACGGCATACACTTGCTGGCAACACAGTCCAGCCCGCTGTGTTTATACCCGATCGTGAGGTGACGATATGGTAGCCGAAGCGCGGGAGCGTCAGGAGCCCTCTACAACGGAGGCCCCTGCGGAACATCCCCAACTCGACACTCTTCCAGACTGGCCACTCGACACCATCGCGGTTCTGGTCACCACGGATCCGGCCCCGCACGCGATTCCGGTCTCCTGGCCGGTGCGCGCCGGGGACAGACGGATCCTGCTCAGTCTCAAGTCCGATCGCGGGTCACTGGCCCGCCTCCGTGCGCGGCCCGCGGTGGCGCTGCTGATTCTCGGCGGCGGCGACGTGGCGCTGTGCGCGAGCGGACGAGCGAGCGTGGTGGCCGATCCGCTGCCCGGCGCCGAGGATTACGTGGCGGTCGCCATCGAGGTGGAAACCATCGATGATCATCGCCAGTCCGCCTTCACGGTGGCCTCCGGCATCCAGCGGACCGTGCTGGATCCCACCGAACTGCGCTACCTGGAGCGACGCGTCGCGACGCTGAAATCCATGGCGACAGAGCGTAACTGAGGTCGCGAGCGAGGCCCATTGCGTGCGCCAATTCGGACATTTCCGGCACCAAACTTCGGGCCGGGCTGCGGTGCCGAATTGAACGCACACAATGGGCCTTCTCTTCGACCATAATCAGGAGGGATGCGGTGTGAAGGCACCGCGGGGAAGGAGAGATGTGAGCGTCAGTTTGGCCAAGGGCGGAAATGTTTCGCTGTCCAAGCAGGCCCCGAACTTGACCAAGGTCTCGGTTTGCCTCGGCTGGGATGTACGCACCACGACCGGTGCGGACTACGACCTGGACGCGAGCGCGCTGATCTGTGGCTCGAATATGCGTGTGCTGTCGGATGCGCATTTCGTGTTCTACAACAACCTGCGTTCGCCCGAGGGCAGTGTCGAGCACACCGGTGACAACCTCACCGGCGCCGGCGACGGAGACGACGAGGTGATCAATGTCGATCTGGCCGGTACGCCGCCGACGATCACCAATATCTTCTTCCCGGTATCGATTCACGACGCCGACAATCGGCGCCAGTCGTTCGGCCAGGTTCGCAATGCCTACATTCGCGTCGTCGACGCGTCCAATGGCGCCGAGCTTGCCCGCTTCGATCTGACCGAGGACGCTTCGACCGAGACCGCCATGGTCTTCGGTGAGCTGTACCGGCACGGACCCGAGTGGAAGTTCCGGGCCATCGGCCAGGGCTACGCGTCGGGGCTCGGGGGCATCGCTCGCGACTACGGGGTGAACGTGTAATCATCGCCGCGCGATGACGAGCGCTGCTCGGCCGGACGTCATCCGGCCGGGCAGCGCTTTCGTTTGCGGGACAGGCGCCTTCGCGCCTCAGTTCAACTGGCGGATCTTGGTGGCGATGCGGTCGGCGATGACCGCCGAGGTGCGCGCGTCGGCGTAGGCGCAGCTGGAGATCTCGATGAGGGCGTTGCCCTGGGTGCGCATGGTGTCCGAGCAGACCCAGTCGCTGCCGCTCGAGGACAGCGTCCAGTCGACCGAGTACGCCGACGGGTCGCTGCTGTGCTCGACCGCGGTGACCTTCAGCGTGCTGGGCTTGTCCTTGCCGTCCTTGGGCGTGCTGGTGACCTGCCGCCCATCGCACTGCGCCAGCACCTCGCGGTACTGGTTCACCATCTCCTCGGCGACCAGGAAGTTCTTGAAGGTGGTGACGGTCTCGTAGATGGCGTGCTGGTAGCTGTCCCCCGGCTCCTGCAGCGACCGCAGCCGGAATCCGGTCCACTTGTCGCCGTAGGTATCGGAGTTGGCGGTGTACAGCATAGACGCGCACTCCTCCGGCTTGTACGTGAAGTTCGGGACGGTGGGCACCGTGTTCTCGAACTTCTGCGTCAGGTTGGAGGCCGCGACGATCTTGCCGACCTCGTCGGTCGACAGCAGCACGTCCGGGATCTTGTCCGGCGTGAGCTTCGGCATCTTCACCACCACCGGGTCGGGCGCGGGCGTGCCGCTCACGACCTTGCTACACCCCGTGACCGCGAACAGCACCGTCAGGCATATGGCGACACTACGCCCCCGCATTGCTCCTCCTCTGCACCCGAATCAGCAGAAGCATAGCGGGCGCAGTGGACGAATCGCCCGGCGTCGTGGCAGCCGCCCGCGTCACCACAACCGGACAAGCGCCCATTTCAGGCCGTCGGCCAGTAGCGGCACCAGTCCTCGGCGTCGAGCGGGAGGCGTTGGCCGCGTGCGGATTCGGCGGCGTCCTCGGCGGCGCGGACGTCGGCGGCGAAGGCGCGGGTCGCCTTGCGCAGGCGCTCCTCGGCGCTGTCGGGGCCGCCGAGATCGACGGTCCGCAGGGCCGGGGGGATCAGGGCGTCGGGCAGGCCCGCCTTCGTGCTGCGGGAGCGGACCTTCTCGGCCAGGGCGAGAGCGGGCTGGGCCATCGCTATGCCGTCGAGGCACGAGCGGCGGGACTTCTCGGCGGTCTTGCGCTCCTCCCAGGCCGATTCCTGGGCGGCGATCTTGTCCTCGAGGCTCGCCGCCGGGTCGATGGCGTCGGTGGCCAGGTGCGGGCTGCGATGGGTGAGTTTGGCGACCAGGGCGGCGGCCACCTCGGCGACGGTGAATTCGCCTGCGGCCTCGGCTATCCGGGAGTGGAACAGCACCTGGAGCAGCAGATCGCCGAGCTCCTCGCGGATCGTGTCGGCGTCGGCGTCCTGGATCGCGTCCAGCAGTTCGTAGGTCTCCTCGAGCAGGTACGGGCGCAGCGAATCGTGGGTCTGGGTCACCTCCCAGCCGCCGAAGTTCCACAGCCTGTCCATCACCTCGACGGCCTCGCCCAGGGCGTGCGTCATGCGGGCGGTGTCGGTCTCGGCCACCCGCTCGCCGGACGCGCCGGCCGCCGCGGCCTCCGGCGTGCTCATCGGGCCGCGGCCGCCGGGGCGACGCGCACATCCACCGCGCCCGCGGCCTTGCCGTCCAGGGCGAGCAGCAGATCCGCGACGAACTGCAGCACCTGGACATCGCGCACCCGGGACGCGCCGACGCTGTCCTCCACCCGCGGCAGCGGCAGCTGCACGATGCCGGTGGTGGGCCGGTAGGTCGCGTTCGGGTACAGGCGCTTGAGCCGCAACTGCTTGGAATCGGGCAGCTGCAGCGGCGACACCTTGAGAGTGGTTCCGGTGACGCCGATCTCGACGATGTTGTACTCGCGGGCCAGCAGGCGCAGTTTGGCCACCGATACCAGGCGCCCGACCTCCACCGGCAGCGGGCCGTAGCGGTCCACCAGCTCCTCGACCACCGCGGCCAGTGCCGAATCGTCCTGTGCGGCGGCGAGTTTGCGGTAGCCCTCCAGGCGCAGCCGATCCGAGGCGATGTAGTCCGGCGGAATGTGCGCGTCCACCGGCAGATCGATGCGCACCTCCTTGGCCTCCTCGTCCACCGTGATCGGCCTGCCGTCGGCGGCGGCGCGGTACGCCTCCACCGCCTCGCCGACCAGGCGCACGTAGAGATCGAAGCCGACCCCGGCCACGTGCCCGGACTGCTCGGCGCCCAGCACGTTGCCCGCGCCGCGAATCTCGAGGTCCTTCATGGCCACCGCCATACCCGCGCCCAGATCCGAGTTCTGCGAAATGGTGGCGAGGCGGTCGTACGCGGTCTCGGTGAGCGGCTTCTCCGGCGGGTACAGGAAGTAGGCGTACCCGCGCTCGCGACTGCGCCCGACGCGCCCGCGCAACTGGTGCAGCTGCGAAAGCCCCAGGGCGTCGGCGCGTTCCACGATCAGGGTGTTGGCGTTGGAGATGTCCAGGCCGGTCTCGATGATCGTGGTGGAGACCAGCACGTCGTACTCGCGCTCCCAGAAGCCCTGCACGGTCTTCTCCAGCATGTCCTCGTTCATCTGGCCGTGCGCGACCACCACCCGCGCCTCGGGCACCAGATCGCGAATCCGCTTGGCGGCCTTGTCGATCGAGGACACCCGGTTGTGCACGTAGAACACCTGGCCGTCGCGCAGCAGCTCACGCCGGATGGCAGCGGCGACCTGCTTGTCGTTGTACGCGCCGACATAGGTGAGCACCGGGTGCCGCTCCTCGGGCGGGGTGAGGATGGTGGACATCTCGCGGATGCCCGCCAGGCTCATCTCCAGGGTGCGCGGAATCGGGGTCGCGGACATGGTGAGCATGTCCACGTGCGTGCGCAGCGCCTTGATGTGCTCCTTGTGCTCGACACCGAAGCGCTGCTCCTCGTCGATGATGGTCAGGCCCAGGTCTTTCCAGCGCACGCCGGTCTGCAGCAGCCGGTGCGTGCCGATCACGATGTCGACCTCGCCGGCGGCCATGCCCTCCATGATCTCCCGCGACTCGGCGGCATCGGTGAAGCGCGAGAGTCCCTTGACGGTGACCGGGAAACCGGTGAGCCGCTCGGTGAAGGTCTGCAGATGCTGTTGCGCCAGCAGCGTCGTGGGCACCAGGACCGCGACCTGCTTGCCGTCCTGCACAGCCTTGAACGCCGCGCGCACCGCGATCTCGGTCTTGCCGTATCCGACGTCGCCGCAGATGACGCGGTCCATCGGGACCGCCTTCTCCATATCGGATTTCACCTCGGCGATGGCGGTGAGCTGATCGATGGTCTCGGTGAAGGCGAAGGCGTCCTCCATCTCGACCTGCCACGGGGTGTCCGGTCCGAAGGCGTGCCCGGGCGCGGCCTGGCGGGCGGCGTAGAGCTGCACCAGCTCGGTCGCGATCTCGCGAACGGCCTTGCGCGCCTTGCGCTTGGTGTTCTGCCAGTCCGAACCGCCGAGCTTGGACAGGCTCGGCAGTTCGCCGCCGACGTAGCGGGAGAGCTGATCGAGGGAGTCCATGGGCACGAACAGCCGGTCGCCGGGCTGGCCGCGCTTGCCGGGCGCGTATTCGATGACCAGGTACTCCCGGCGCGCGCCGCCGACGGTGCGCTCGATCATCTCCACGAAACGGCCGATGCCGTGCTGATCGTGGACCACCATGTCGCCGGCGCTCAGGGCGAGCGGATCGACCTGATTGCGACGCCGGGCGGGCAGCTTCTTGCCGTCGCCCGCGGCGGTGACGCGATTACCGCTCAAGTCCGATTCGGCGATGACGACGAGCTTCGCGTCGTCGAACACGATGCCGTCGTGCAGCGAGCCGCACAGCACCCCGACCAGTCCGCGCACCGGTTCCGCGCCCGCGTCGAGGGCCGCGGCGGGTACCTCGGCGTCGGCCAGGCGTTCCAGAATGCGTTGCGCCGTACCGTGTCCGGCCACCACGATGACCGCGCGCCCGCCGGTGGCGACGTGCGCGCGCAGCGAGGCGAAGACGGTGGCGATGAGTTCCTCGGAGCCGCGCGCGACGGGCGCGGGCTGCACCGGCAGCACGATCTCGCGCGGATCGTCCGCGACCAGCGGGCTCAGGGTCCACCAGGGCAGTTGCCGCCGTTCGGCATTGGCGTGCACCTCGGCCAGGTCCCGATAGCCGGACGCGGCGAGATCGAGCCCGTGCGCGCCCAGCGGGGCGGCGCCGCCGAAGGACGCCGCGGTCCAGGACGCCTCCAGGAATTCCTGGCCGGTGCGCACCAGATCGGCGGCGCGGGTGCGCACCTTCTCCGGATCACACAGCAGCACATGGGTATCGGCGGGCAGCACGTCGGTGAGCAGTTCCAGCTCCCCCGGAGCCAGCACCGGCAGCAGCGCCTCCATGCCGTCCACGGCGATGCCCTGCGCGAGCTTCTCCAGCATTTCCAGCAGGGCCGCGTCCGCCGGGTTCTCGGCCGCCACCTCCGCCGCGCGCAGGCGCAGTTCCTCGGTGAGCAGCAGTTCGCGGCAGGGCTGGGCGATGACGAGTTCGGTCGGAACCTCGTGCAGCGAACGCTGATCCGAGACCGAGAAAGCGCGCAGCTCGCTGACCTCGTCGCCCCAGAACTCCACGCGCACCGGGTGATCGGCGGTGGGCGGGAAGAGGTCGAGAATGCCGCCGCGCACCGCGAATTCGCCGCGCTTGCCGACCATGTCGACCCGCTCGTAGGCGAATTCGACCAGCCGCGTGAGCAATTGGTCGAAGTCGGCTTCGGCGCCGACCCGCAGGGTGATGGGGTCGATGTCGCCGAGTCCGCGCGCCATGGGCTGCATGAGCGAGCGCACGGTGGTCACCACCACGCGCAGCGGCGCACCGTGCCCGGGATCCTCGGGATGGGCGAGCCGGCGCAACACCTCCAGGCGGCGGCCGACGGTGTCGGCGCCCGGGGACAGCCGTTCGTGCGGCAGGGTCTCCCAGGAGGGGAACAGCGCGACGCTGTCGCCGAGCATCTCGGTGAGTTCGCCGGTCAGGTCGTCGGCCTCGCGCCCGGTGGCGGTGACCACCACCAGCGGGCGCTCGCCCGCGATGGTCGCGGCCACGAACGGCCGCACCGCCGACGGCGCCACCAGCATCGCCGACTCGCGCCCGATCAGCTTCTTGACCTGCTGCAACGCGGTGTCGGCACCGGCCACCGCGGCCAGTCCCGCCAGTGGTGGACGATGGGTCGACATGAGGCAGACTCCTGACGCGGATCAGCGGGTAAGGGGAAGGCCAGACGAGTCTATAAGCCTCGCTCCTCGCCTCACCCACCCCCAGAGACCCTCAACTTCGCCACGTATTCGCTACCCCGGTCCCCCACCTCGTGGTTCGCGGCCCGCCCGGTTCTGGACTGACGGAGCGGGGGAGCGAAGCGGAGGAGCGGAGGAGGGAAGAACCGGGTTACGAGGGCCGCG
>NZ_JBSFNO010000040.1:0-71644 GCF_053981095.1 Nocardia sp. NPDC003693 | reverse complement strand
ACGGTGCCCGGGGCGAGATCGCCCAGGGGCGTGGCGCCGCGGTAGGTGTAGAACGAATCGACGGCCGCGTGCGCCGGGGGCGCGGGCAACCTTCGCCGCCTGCCGCGAGGAGAATCGCGCGGCGCTGATCGGCTAGCCGCGCGACCTGACGGTCGCGCGGCTGCCGCGATATGGGAGAGGGCCCAATTCCTCCACTCATGTGGGGGTTTGGGGGCAGGGCCCCCAATTTCCCCTTTCCGGCCGAAGGCCGAGGCGGGTGAGCTCAGCTCAGCCGCTCGATGATCATCGCCATGCCCTGGCCGCCGCCGACACACATGGTCTCCAGGCCGAACTGCTTGTCCTGGGTCTGGAGGTTGTTGATCAGGGTCGCGGTGATGCGGGCGCCGGTCATGCCGAACGGGTGGCCGAGGGCGATCGCGCCACCGGAGATGTTCAGCTTGTCCTCGTCCAGCTTCAGGGCGCGGGCCGAGCCCAGGACCTGAACGGCGAAGGCCTCGTTGATCTCGTAGAGGTCGAGATCGCCGACGGTGAGGTTGGCGTTGTTCAGCGCCTTCTTGACCGCCTCGATCGGGCCCAGGCCCATGATCTCGGGGGACAGGCCGGACACGCCGGTGGACACGACGCGGGCGAGGGGGGTCAGGCCCAGCGCCTTGGCCTTGGTGTCGCTCATGACGACGAGCGCGGCGGCGCCGTCGTTCAGCGGGCAGGCGTTACCGGCGGTGACGGTGCCGTCGGCGCGGAAGACCGGCTTGAGCTGCGAGATCTTCTCGTAGGTGGTGCCGGCGCGCGGGCCGTCGTCGGTGGAGACGACGGTGCCGTCGGGCAGGGTCACCGGGGTGATCTCACGCTCGAAGAAGCCGGCCTTGATGGCCTCCTCGGCACGCTGCTGCGAGCGCACGCCCCAGTGGTCCTGGTCCTCGCGGGAGATGCCGGTGAAGGTCGCGACGTTCTCGGCGGTCTCGCCCATGCCGATGTAGACGTCCGGCAGCAGGTCGTTCTCGCGCGGGTCGACCCACGAGGTGTTGGCCGCGGAGGTCGCCTTGGTGCGGGCCTCGGCATCGGCGAACAGCAGGTTGTGGGTGTCGGGCCAGCCGTCGGCGGTGCCCTTCGGGAAGCGCGACACGGTCTCGACGCCGGCGGAGATGAACACGTCGCCCTCGCCCGCCTTGATGGCGTGGAAGGCCATCCGGGTGGTCTGCAGCGAGGAGGAGCAGTAGCGGTTGACGGTGACACCGGGCAGGTAGTCGTAGCCCAGCTGCACGGCCACGGCGCGGGCCATGTTGAACCCGGCCTCACCGGCGGGCTGGCCGCTGCCGAGCATGAGGTCGTCGATATCGCTGGCGGCCAGGGCGGGGACCTTGTCCAAGGCCGCGCGGACCATCTGAGCCGCGAGGTCGTCCGGGCGCATGCCGACCAGCGAACCCTTGTGCGCACGACCGATGGGGGAGCGGGCGTACGAAACGATAACGGCCTCAGCCATGAGGACTCCTTACTAGCGTGAGTGAACCTCTTCGAATGTACGACGGGTGTGTTCGGCGTCCTACGCCCGGTATGCCGGTATCCCAATCACTGAACTGTGGGATAGCCCTCACTCGCGGGAGCTCTCGGGTGCCGCTGCCTGTCGGCAGCGGCACCCGACGGGAAAAGGGGAGGTCGGAAACTCTTCGAAAAACCAACGCCGACTTGACCGGTCGTGATGGCTGGATCCCGCGGTGACGTCGAGGCTGCCTGAGCGCCACGAGACCGGGCGGTGGTGGGTGGCTCGCAGGGTTGTGTTGCTCAGTCGTCCTCGAGTGCCGGGGCGGCGGAGGGGGCCGGGGCGGGGACGTCGAAGGCGCCGACCTGGGGCACGTGCAGGCCGTCGGTGAAGACCGTCGTCACGATGTGGCCCGGCCCGGTGTCCTGGAACTGGGCGTACTGGATGCTGCCGTAGATGCCCGCGACGACGTTGACCCGATATTCGCCGGCCGCGCCGGTGGTGGTGTTGCGCCAGGCGATGGTGGTCAGGTTCTCGCAGAGCGGCGCGAAGATCCAGGGGCCTGGACCGATGCCCGCGATCGGGTTCGCCCGGATGTTCAGAATGGCGCGGCCCGCGTAGGTGGGGCTGGTCTCGGCCCAGGTGCGGATGGATCCGCCGCAGGGGCCGGGCTGGAACGTGGTTGGTAGCTGGGGGAATTCGTAGGTCCGCGCCTGGGCCGGCGCGGTCGCGGCGATCGTTGTCGCGGTCGCGAGACACCCGAGGAGCACGGTGGCACGCAGGTGGTTCGGCGTCCTCATGCGGCGATGGTAATTTCCCGCGGACGTGAGATCGCCTACGTGCGCGTAGGCGCCGATATCCTTTCTGCAACGATGAGGGGTATGCGCATCGCTAACTCCGTGGTCGATCTGATCGGAAACACTCCACTCGTTCGACTGAACTCCGTGGTGGGTCCGAACTCGGGCCTGGTGGCGGCGAAGGTGGAATACCTGAACCCGGGCGGCAGCTCGAAGGACCGCATCGCCGTCAAGATGATCGACGCCGCCGAAGAGGCCGGGCTGCTGAAGCCCGGCGGCACGATCGTCGAACCGACCTCCGGCAACACCGGCGTCGGCCTGGCGCTGGTCGCGCAGCAGCGCGGCTACAAGTGCGTGTTCGTCTGCCCGGACAAGGTTTCCGAGGACAAGCGCAACGTGCTGCGCGCCTACGGCGCCGAGGTCGTGGTCTGCCCGACCGCGGTCGCGCCCGAGGATCCGGACAGCTACTACAACGTCTCCGATCGCCTGGTCCGGGAGATCGAGGGCGCCTGGAAGCCGAACCAGTACTCCAACCCGGGCGGCCCGGAGTCGCACTACGAGACCACCGGCCCGGAGATCTGGGCCGACACCGACGGCAAGGTCACGCACTTCGTGGCGGGCGTCGGCACCGGCGGCACCATCTCCGGCACCGGCCGCTACCTGAAGGAAGTCTCGGGCGGCAAGGTCAAGATCATCGGTGCGGATCCCGAGGGCTCGGTGTACTCCGGTGGCACCGGCCGCCCGTACCTGGTCGAGGGCGTCGGCGAGGACTTCTGGCCCACCGCCTACGACCCGGCCATCCCGGACGAGATCATCGCGGTCTCGGACGCCGATTCCTTCGAGATGACCCGTCGCCTGGCCCGCGAGGAGGGCCTGCTGGTCGGCGGCTCCTGCGGTATGGCCGTCGTGGCCGCGCTCAAGGTCGCCGAGCGCGATCCGGACGCGGTCGTGGTCGTGCTGCTGCCGGACGGTGGCCGCGGCTACCTGTCCAAGATCTTCAACGATCAGTGGATGAGCTCCTACGGCTTCCTGCGCAGCCGCCTGGACGGCAAGACCGACGAGACCCACGTCGGCGACGTGCTGCGCGGCAAGTCGGGCGAGCTGCCCGATCTGGTGCACACCCACCCGCAGGAGACCCTGCGCGACGCCATCGAGATCCTGCGCGAGTACGGCGTCTCGCAGATGCCGGTCGTCGGCGCCGAGCCGCCGGTCATGGCGGGCGAGGTCGCGGGCAGCGTGACCGAGCGCGACCTGCTCTCGGCGGTCTTCGAAGGCCGCGCCAAGCTGACCGATTCCGTGGCGCAGCACATGAGCCCGGGCTTCCCGCTCATCGGCTCGGGCGAGCCGGTGTCGGCGGCGACCAAGCTGCTCGAGTCCACCGACGCGCTCATGGTGGTCGACGACGGCAAGCCGGTCGGCGTCATCACCCGGCACGATCTGCTCGGGTTCCTGAGCGAGGGTTCGCTCGTCTAGCGCGACAACGATTTCGCCCGGCGCCCGTCCGCACCCCCGAGGTGCGGTCGGGCGCCGTGTTTCGTGGCGGACCGGTATCTCGCTCATCGGTAGCGGTGGTCGTTTCGCGTCCGGCGGGCGGTCGCTTTCCGGGCTCGAATCACGAATTACCGCCGTGTGATTTGTGGTCTGCCCCTTGGTTTTTCGATTGTGCATCGGAAATCACAAGGCCCGGGAATCGCGATAACTGCGCTGTTACTCTGCGTTCATGGTTGACGAGCAGGATCGGCTCGTATGAACCGAAGGCAAGCGCTGAGCTGGGTGGCGTTGTCGGCCGGGGTCCTCGGCGGCGCGGCACTGCTCGATCGCGTGGGATTCCCGGCCCCGCAGATGATTCTGGCGATCGTGGTCGGCGCGGCGCTCGCCATGACGGGCCGGCTGCCGCAGCCGCTGCCCAAGCAGGTCGGTGTCGGCGTGCAGGCGATGCTCGGCGTCGTGATGGGCAGTTACCTGCAGGTGGAACTGCTCACCTCGATCGGGCTGGATCTGCTCCCGGTGCTGGCCGTCACCGCCGCCACCATTCTGGTGAGCGTGGGGGTGGCCCTGGTGTTCGCGCGCGCGGCCAAGGTCGACGTGCCCACCGCCACGCTGGGTTTGCTGGCGGGTGGTTCGGCGGCGGTGGTCTCGGCCGCGGACGAGTTGGACGCGGATCCGCGCCGGGTGGCGTTCATGCAGTATCTGCGCGTCGCGCTGGTGGCGCTGAGCGCACCCGCCATCGCCGCGATCCTCGACGAGGAAGCCGGAATCTCCTATCGCACAACCACACTCGGCGGCGGCGTGACCAATCCCGATCTGCCGTACTGGATGATCGTCGGCCGCGGCGATCAGGTCGCGGGCATTTCCATCGCGATCATGCTGTGCGTGCTGGGAATCTGGTTGGGGCGCAAGGTCGGTCTGCCCAACGCCGCGCTGCTGGGTCCCATGCTCATCACCGCGTTGCTCACCGCGGCCGGCATCTCGCACGGCTACGCCCCGACCCATCTGTTCAAGGATCTGCTGTTCGTGCTGATCGGTTTCGAGGTCGGCACCCGCTTCACCCGCGAGGTGGTGCGTCAGATGGCCCGCATGATTCCGGGGATGACCGCGGCCGTGCTGGCCCTGAGCGGCATCGTGGCGGCGCTGGCGCTCGGGCTGGGCAATGTCGTGGACCTGCACATGTCGGATCTCTATCTGGCCACCACGCCGGGCGGCATCAACGCCGTGCTCGCCACCGCCGACAAGATGAACGCGAATCTGCCCCTGATCACCAGCGTGCAGACCCTGCGCCTGCTGCTGGTGATGCTGACGCTCCCGCTGCTCATGCGGGTTCTGCGCCGATTCACGGTGCCGCGAGCGCTGCCCGCGCAGTCTCCCGCCTGAGCTCCCGAGCCCTCGGAAGTTCGAAGGTCACGGACCCCTCACGGAGCCTGGTTCGCGCCCCGCGGATCAGCCCTGAGGCGTACCCCGGCACGGGAAAAATGGTCGATTTGGGGTATATCGCGTCATTCGACCGAAATACTTCTGTGATCCGAACCACTTTGCGTTTCGAAATGAATCAGCAGGTCAGTGCATGTATTAATGCAGGTAAGCGGCGTGCACTTCGGGCCGGTTCACTTTCCGTTCACTTTTGGTTCAGGCTGTGTTCACTCGACGCAATCAAGCTGTGACCTTGTTGGAAACAGACCCCAGGTCTGGTTGACGCAAGGAGATGTGAACTCACATGAGGAACGTGATCATCACACCGGTGCGCTGAGGCACCGCGGCCCGATTGGCCGCAGACCCTCTTCGCGGAATTCCTGCAGCGTCAGAATTCCTTGGCCCGTAACGGGTTTCACAACAGCAACGCGAAACAGCCCGAGCGCTGGAGTGGAGTACCGATGGTACCCGCCTGATCAGCGCTGCCTTCTCTCGGCCTGCGAGCCCAGAAACCGAACAGGAATCAAATTCGCCATGCCTACGAATGCCATGACTGCTCTGCGTGACCCTGCCAAACGCAGCCGGGTGGTCGCCGCCGCCCGCACGGCCGGCACCGCCGCCCTCGCCCTCACCGTCTTCGGCTCCATCGTGACCGCCGCCGGTGCGGCCTCGGACGACGTGCAGCCCGCGGCCCTCAAGGACTCCCTCACCGCCGCCGTCGCCGCGCCGACCGCGATAAAGCACGTCGAGACCCCGGCCGAGGCCGCCCTGGCCGCTGCCGCCGCCGTCGTGCCCGCGCCCGCCCCCATGCCGGAGCCCGAGCCCATCGCTCCGCCGCCGGCCCCGGTGTACGAGAACAACCTCGACGGCTGGATCCGTCAGGCGCTGGACATCATGGCCGCCAAGGGCATCCCCGGCAGCTACGACGGCATCTTCCGCAACATCATCCGCGAGTCCAGCGGTAACCCGCAGGCCATCAACCTGTACGACATCAATGCCATCAACGGCATCCCGTCGAAGGGTCTGCTCCAGGTCATCGATCCGACCTTCGCCGCCTACCACGTCGAGGGCACCCCGTTCGATGTCTGGAACCCGGTCTCCAACATCGTCGCCGCGTGCAACTACGCCGCGGACCGCTACGGCTCGATGGACAACGTCAACAGCGCGTACTGATTCACCCCGGCCTGTTCGGCCCAAGGTGCGTACCGAGTGTCACTCGGTACGCACCTTTCGCGTCCGGCCCATGTCCCGATGATTGCCGGCGCGGCCGACTCGCCGCCCGGCAATGCCCGAGCACCCGATTTGGCAACTATTTCGCAAACTGACGAATGAGCCGATCGCCTGCGGGTATAAATCGCCCTTGGAGCAGGTTCCGGCAGTCGGCCGGGACCGGAACAGGTAGCGAAGGGACGGGGTTCTATGCACACCTCGAGTTTGGCTATCGATATCCAGCAGGGGCTGTCCGACGCGTGGAGTTCGTTCGCCACCTTCGTGCCCAAGTTCGCCGGATTCCTGGCCATCCTGGTCATCGGCTGGATCGTGGCCAAGATCGTGGCCAGGCTGGTGACGCGGATTCTGCATCAGGTCGGCTTCGATCGGCTCGTGGAGCGCGGCGGCATCAAGGACATGCTGGCCGACAGCCGGTACGACGCGGTCGGAATCATCGCGAAGCTGGCGTACTACGCGGTTCTCTTGCTCACGCTGCAACTGGGCTTCGGCGTCTTCGGGCCGAACCCCATCAGCGACATGCTCAACGGCATCGTGGCCTGGCTGCCGCGACTGGCCGTCGCCATCGTCATCGTCTGCATCGCGGGCGCCATCGCCCGCGTGGTCATGGACCTGATCGCGAACGTGCTCAGCGGTCTGTCCTACGGCCGGATGATGGGACGTGTTGCGGCGGTGTTCATCTGGGGTGTCGGCCTCATCGCCGCGCTCAATCAGATCGGGGTGGCGACCTCGGTCACCATGCCCATCCTCATCACCGTGCTCGCCGTGATCGGCGGCGTGCTGATCGTCGGTGTCGGCGGTGGTCTGGTGCGACCCATGCAGCAGCGCTGGGAGGGCTGGCTCGAGACCATCGAGGGTGAGATGCCCGAGATGAAGGGGCATGCCGAGGCGTACCAGCGCGGCCGGGAGGATGCCGCCCGCCAGCGTGCGGCCGCCTCGCAACAGCAGGCCATGATGGGTCAGGGCATGGGCGGGCAGCAGCACCAGCCCGTGGGCGCACACCAGAATCCGCCCGGGAAGTGGGCGGAGCCGTCGGCGGGCACGTCCGGCCACCGGCCGCAGGGTTACGGCCCGCAGGGTGGACAGCAGCACGGTCAGGCGCAGGGCTACCAGGGCCAGGGTTACCCGGATCAGGGTCAGGGCTACCCCGGTCAGGGTGGTCAGATGCCCGATCGTGGCAATCAGCCCGGAATGATGTAGCAAACGACCGGGCCGAACCGGCCCGTCGGCACGAGGCGAAAAGCGGCCCGCGTTCTTCCGAACGCGGGCCGCTTCGCTGCCTGGGGGAGTGTTTGCTGTGCCGACAGGCCGCGCACCTGGCAACCGCGCCGATCTCGCTTCCGCCGGGTGCACACGACTCGGCCGGCTCGTGCGCTCGGTGGGAAAGCTCGGTCGTCGACAGCGTTCAGTCGGCGTGCGCGAGCGCGCAGACCGCGGCCAGGCGCAGATGCACCCAGTCCGCGCGCTGCCACTGGCCGGCGCTGTCGGGCAGCGGCTCGCCCGATTCGCGCAGATCCTCCAGCAGGCCGCGTGCGTAGCCGGCCAGCAGCACGCTCGTCGGGACCACGCTGGAATTCTCCACGCCCATATCGAGAATGTCGCGGACGGCGGCGGCATGCTGATCGAGCACCGCGTGCAGGCCCGGGAAATCCCGAGCGGCCGAGCGGACCGGACTTCCGTGCGTGCGTTGCAGGCGGTTCAAAGTCTTACGCGCCGAAACGACGAGCAGCGCGGAGCCGGGCAATAACACCTGGTCATGCTAGCAATCGGGGTGCTCTCCCGGCAGTGGGCTGTGAGATATAGCGCATCTGCGCCAGTGTCACTTCGCGGCAGTTCGCGGCCGTCCTCAGCGGAAGGCCTTGGACCCGGTCAGTGCCTCGCCGAGGACCAGCTGGTGCACCTCGGCCGTGCCCTCGTAGGTGAGCACCGACTCCAGGTTGTTGGCGTGCCGCAGCACCGGGTAGTCCAGGGTTATGCCGTTGGCGCCCAGGATGGTTCGGCATTCGCGGGCGATCGCGATGGCCTCGCGCGTGCTGTTGAGCTTGCCCGCGCTGATCTGCTCGGCGCGAATCTCGTGGCGGTCCTTGAGCCTGCCCAGGTGCAGCGCCAGCAGCTGGCCCTTGCCGAGTTCGACCGCCATGTCGGCGAGCTTGGCCTGGGTCAGCTGGTACGCGGCCAGGGGTTTGTCGAAAACCTCACGCGTGCGGGCGTATTCGATGGTGGCGGACAGGCAGTCGCGGGCCGCGCCGAGCGCGCCGAAGATGATGCCGAAGCGCGCCTCGGACAGACAACCCAGCGGCGCGGCCAGCCCGCGCGCCTCCGGCAGCAGGGCGTCGGCGGGCAGGCGCACGCCGTCGAACGAGAGTTCGGCGGTGATCGAGGCGCGCAGCGACAGTTTGCGGTGCATCTCGCGCGCGGTGAAACCCGGTGTGTCCGTGGGCACCACGAAGCCGCGGATGGTGTCGCGCTCGCCTTCGCGGGACTGCGCCCAGATGATGGCGACATCGGCCACCGAGCCGTTGGTGATCCACATCTTGGCGCCGTCCAGGATCCAGTCGTCGCCGTCGCGGCGGGCCCGGGTGCGCATGCCGCCGGGGTTGGAGCCGAAGTCCGGTTCGGTGAGCCCGAAGCAGCCGATCAGCCGGCCGGCCGCCATCTCCGGCAGCCAGCGCTGCTTCTGCTCCTCGGAGCCGTACTTGTGAATCGCGGTCATCGCCAGCGAGCCCTGTACCGAAACCAGGCTGCGCACACCGGAATCCACGGCTTCGACCTCCATGCAGGCCAGCCCGTACGCGGTCGCCGAAGTCCCCGCGCAGCCGTAGCCCTCGAGGTGCATGCCGAGCAGTCCGAGCTTGCCGAGTTCGGGCGCCACCTCGCGCACCGGGAAGGTTCCGGCCTCGAACCATTCCGCCACGTGCGGGCGCAGGCGCTCGTTCGCGAACGCGCGCACGGTGTCGCGGATTTCGCGCTCCTCGGCGCTCAGCAGGGAGTCGATGGCGAACAGTTCGTCTACGGAGACCATGCGCTCAGCCTAGGACCAGCGCCCGGCCCGCACGAGGACCCGGCTCGCCGTTCGCGCTTCCCGGGCGCGGCCGCGGATGCGCGGCCCGAGCATCCCGGTTCCCCCGCGTGCTCGGAACTCCGGCCATGGGATCCGGGCGCCGGGGGACCGCGGGATGCGAGCGGCGATGCTGTCCCATTGCGCGCCCGGCAAGTCGGCTGGTCGGGGCCATGTGCCCGATTTGCGGGTGAGTTCGGACACGCGACGCGTGCCCGGGGTAGGGGGCGAACGCGGAGCGACCTAGGCTGGCGGTATGAGTGAGCAGCTTGGTTTCTCCACGCGGGCGGTGCACGCCGGGTACGAGCCGGATCCCCAGACCGGCGCGGTGAATGTGCCGATCTACGCGAGCTCCACCTTCGCCCAGGACGGCGTCGGCGGCATGCGTGGTGGTTACGAGTACGCGCGGACGGGCAACCCGACCCGTACCGCCCTGGAGGCCAATCTGGCCGCGCTCGAATCCGGTACCTACGGGCGGGCGTTCTCCTCCGGTATGGCCGCGACCGACTGTGCGCTGCGCGCGATCCTGCGCCCGGGTGACCACCTGGTCATTCCGGATGACGCCTATGGCGGCACCTTCCGGCTCATCGACAAGGTCTTCACCCAGTGGGGCATCGAGTACTCGGTGGCGCACGTGAACGATCCGGCCGCGGTGGCCGCGGCCATGCGCCCGAACACCCGGCTGGTGTGGGTCGAGACCCCGACCAACCCGCTGCTGAACATCGGCGACATCTCGGCGCTGGCCGACGTCGCGCACGCCGGTGGCGCGAAGCTGGTGGTGGACAACACCTTCGCTTCCCCGTACCTGCAGCAGCCGCTGCTGCTGGGCGCGGACATCGTGCTGCACTCGACCACCAAGTACATCGGCGGGCACTCCGACGTGGTCGGCGGCGCGCTGATCACCAACGATCAGGAGCTGGACGTCAAGTTCGCGTTCCTGCAGAACGGCTCGGGCGGCGTCCCGGGCCCGTTCGACGCGTTCCTGACCATGCGCGGCATCAAGACCCTGGCCCTGCGCATGGACAAGCACTGCGACAACGCCGAGGCCATCGCCGAGTTCCTGGCGAACCACCCCAAGATCGCGCAGGTCATCTACCCCGGCCTGGCCGAGCACCCGAGCCACGAGGTCGCCCAGAAGCAGATGCGCCGGTTCGGCGGCATGATCTCGGTGCGTGTGCACGGCGGTCAGGCGGCGGCGCTGGACTTCTGCGCCCGCACGAAGATCTTCACCCTGGCCGAGTCCCTCGGCGGCGTGGAGTCGCTCATCGAGCACCCGGGCGCCATGACCCACGCCAGCACCGCCGGCTCGGCCCTCGAGGTCCCCGCCGACCTGGTTCGCCTCTCGGTCGGCATCGAGGACATCGCCGACCTGCTGGCAGACCTCAAGCAGGCCCTCGCGTAGGAAGCGCCCGCACATGGCAACGACGAAGCCCCGCACTGGAATCGGTGCGGGGCTTCGTCATTTGTCTACGACGCCGTGTCGTTCGGTGCGGTCTGTGCGCCGACCGCTCAGGACCGTGCGCCCCCTGCTCCGGCCTGTGCGTCGTGCGCCCGCACATACGACGGCCCCCGGTCCATGGGGACCGGGGGCCGCGATGTTCGTGTCGCCTACCTCAGCTGTGGTACGGCTCCGCCGACACCAGGGTCACCTTCATGACCTTGCCGTTGGGCAGCTGGTACTCGCGGGTCTCGCCGACCTTCGCGTCGATGAGCGCGCCGCCGAGCGGGGAGTTGGGGGAGTAGGTCTCCAGTTCGGAGTTGCCCAGGCCTTCTTCGCGGGTGGCGATGAGGAAGGTCTCGCTGTCGCTCTCGTCGCCGTCGTAGTAGACCTTGACGACCGAGCCGGGCAGCGCGACGCCGGACTTGGTCGGGGCGATGCCGACCTTGGCGTTGTTGAGGAGTTCCTGCAGCTGGCGGATCCGCGCCTCCTGCTGGCCCTGCTCCTCGCGCGCGGCGTGGTAGCCACCGTTCTCCTTGAGGTCGCCCTCTTCGCGACGCTCGTTGATTTCGGCCGCAATGACCGGACGGTTGGCAATGAGCGCGCCGAGTTCGCTCGTGAGCCTCTCGTGCGACTCCGGGGTCAGCCAGGTCACTGTCTCAGTCATCTCGATCACTCCCTAGTAGTTGTCCCCGGCAAGCCGGGATTCCCTCTGAAATCCGTTGCCGCACCCACCGGAGCCGGGCATGGCAACAGCGGACGGCAAGAGCGATCCTGGGGGAGGTACCCGACAGCGCCGGCCGCCAATGCAGCAAACACGGCTCCGAACCCCGGAACCGTGTGTTGCGTTATTTTAGCACGAATCGCATAGATGCAGGTAGAAGCATCAAAGCGGGTCAGGGACCGGACTTTTCACCCGGCGCGCAGGTAGGCGGGCACTTCGTCGCTGCAGCCGTAGATATTGCCCGCGCCCGCCCGGGCGGAGGTCTTCAGCGTGGTGGTCAGGCGCACCGTGCCGGCGTCGGAACCCGGTATGAGCACCTCGCGCCGGCCGACTTCGGCGCCGTCGGCATCCAGTGCGCGAACGTAGCAGACGACCGGTTTCTCCGGGTCGTCGCGGGTCACCTTGAAATCCACCGAGACGGTCGAATCGTCGACGACCGTGTAGCCGAGGCGCTCGGGCTCGATGTCCTTGGGTCCGTACTGCTTGAAACCCAGATAGGCCACGCCGCAGCCGACCACGACCACCGCGAGGGTCAGCGCCAGCGGCAGCCAGCGCGGGGTCCTACGTCGCCCGACCCCGTAGCGATCGGCCGGTCTCTCGCTCATGACAGGACGCTCCCGGGGGGTAGGTCGGAACAAAGGACGGTCGGATGGAACTATAGGTAATGGAGATCGGACACCCCCTGCCTGGACTCGGCGGAGAGCGATGAGGTGAAAAAGTGATCGGTGAGGTGAACGCGAAGTGAGTGGTCTTCGCCTCATGGCGGTACACGCCCACCCCGACGACGAATCCAGCAAGGGCGCGGCAACCACCGCGCGCTATGCGGCCGAAGGTAACGAGGTGCTCGTCGTCACCCTGACCGGTGGCGAACGCGGCGACATTCTCAATCCGGCCATGGATACCCCGGGCATCAAGGACCGCATCAGCGAGGTGCGGCGCGAGGAGATGGCGGCCGCGGCCACCGCGCTCGGCGTCGACCAGATGTGGCTGGGGTATGTGGATTCCGGTCTGCCCGAAGGTGATCCGCTGCCGCCGCTGCCCGAGGGCAGTTTCGCGCTGGTGCCGCTGGACGAGGCCACCGAAGCGCTGGTGCGCGTCGTGCGCGAGTTCAAGCCGCACGTCATCACCACGTACGACGAAATGGGCGGCTACCCGCATCCCGACCACATCATGTGCCACAAGGTGTCGGTTGCGGCGTTCGAGACCGCCGGTGACGCCGAGAAGTTCCCGGACGCGGGTGCACCGTGGACGCCGCTCAAGCTGTACTACAACCACGGTTTCAGCCTGGCCCGGCTGGAGGCCTTCGCCGACGAATACGCCTCGCGCGGTGAGCCTTTCCCCATGCAGGAGTGGATGGACCGCATGCGGGGCTACGCGGCCGAGCGCGGGGACATCATGTCGCGGGTGACCACCCAGGTCGAATGCGCCAAGTACTTCCCGGCCCGGGACGAAGCGCTGCGCGCGCACGCCACCCAGATCGATCCCAACGGCCCGTTCTTCGCCATTCCCACGGAATTGCAGCAGAAGATGTGGCCGACCGAGGAATTCGAGCTGGCGCAGACCCGGGTGCGCACCGCCATCCCCGAGACCGACCTGTTCGCGGGTATCGACGACGCCGACACCGAGGACGCCCCCCGATGATTCTCGACCTGCTCGCCCAGACCAACAATTCGCCGACCGGCCCGGAGTTCGGCAAGGCGTCACCGCTGGGTCTGGTGATCGTGCTGCTGTTGCTGGCGGGCACGGTGCTGCTGGTGCGCAACATGAACAAGCACCTGAAGAACCTGCCCGCGACCTTCTCCCCGGAGCATCCGGAACCGGATCAGGAGGCGGACGAGGGCACCGAGCACGGCATCGCCACGCTCGACAAGCCCGCGGCCAAGCCCGAATCCGCGGATTCCGCCTGACCCGAGCGCTCGCGCCACGCTGTTTCGGACAACCCCGGTCCCGTCGATGGACCGGGGTTGTCGGCGTTCACCGGGCCGTCAGAGGGTGGGGGTGTTGTACAGGGTGAAGCCGCCCTCGGCGTCGGAGTCCACGCCGACGAAGCGATCGGGGTGCAGCGGATTGTTCGCCAGCACGCGCACGACGGTGCCGTCGGGATCGATGAGGTCCAGGACTGCGCCGTAGGCGCCGCGGTCGGTGACGCCGGTGTGCTCGGCGCCGAGTTCGTCGGCCCGGGCGGCCAGCTCGTGCAGGTCCGTGACGGCGCCGACCTCGAGGGCGACGACGTCGAAGCCCGCGAGATCGGGCTTGCTCGCGCAGAATTCGCGTTCGCGCAGCGCGATGCCGAAGCCGCTCGCGTCCATGAGCTGGGCTCCGCGCAGCTGTCCCCGATCGCGGAATTCGGCGGCCAGGGTCAGGCGCAGCAGGTCCCGGTACCAGGCGACGCTGCGGGCGAGGTCGGTGACCGGAATCTTGACGTGCCGGATGCGGATGAGGGCGGCCATGGTCTCTCCCCTGTGCGGCTCCGGTGCGGAGCGACGGCTGTCCGCAGAATGCCATCTCGCGCCTGCGGTGTCAGCGCGTCGGCGATCCGGGCGGTGTTCGCCGGGGCCGGGCCGGAGGACTGGTGGTTCCGGGCCGGGCTCGAGGCCCCGGGCCCGGGCGCGGGCGTTGTGCAGGGCGGTGCGCAGTTGCCGGGCCGCGGGCAGCACCTCCTCGTGCATGCGCAGGCCGAGCGGGGTGAGGGCGACGCCGCGGCTGTTGCGTTCGAACAGTGGTGCGCCGACGCGGCGTTCGAGTTTGCGAATGATCTGGCTGACCCGGCCGGTGCTCACGTGCATGCGGTCGGCGGTGCGGCCGAAGTGCAGTTCCTCGGTGAGGGTCAGAAACGCCTCCAGCTCGGGTCTTTCCAGCATGGCCGGTCCTCCGGGTCGGTGTGCGGGTCGTACAGGGGACAGCGTGGGGGTCTTCGATGTGACACGTGTGTGCGTGACACGGGACACAGCCGGTGTTCCGGAAGATTGCTGCGGATGCGCCAGGGTTCGGGTTCGAAGTGATTCCGTGCGGGTTCCGGGGCGATGCGGGGCTGTGCTTCGGCGCGGCGGCGAGACGACGGCCGTCCCGATCCAGGGCAAACGCCAGATATTAAACAGGCCAGGCGGTTTGGTAGAAATGTGGTCGCGCGCGTCGTTCGTGTCCCGCGAGATTCACGGGTTTCGGTATGTCACGCTGGGGCTATGGACCAGACCCGGGTGGCTCGGGCGGAATCCGACGCTCCGGCCGGCGCCGGACTGGCGGGGTATGTGGGCGGCTGGATGCTGCTCGCCGCGGTCGCGCTGACCGCGATCTTCGCGCGGGAACTCGTGCTCGACAGATTCCTGAACGGGTGCCTGCTGCTGTCCGGCGTGGTCGCCGCGCTGGGCATCGCCATGCTGTTGCTGGGAAGACGCACGCCGGGCCCGCTGCTGAACGCCGCACCGCTGCTCATCATCGTGCTGGGCACGATCCCGGATTCGGGGGAGACCCTGCTGGTGTGGGCCGTGCTGTACGCGGGCTGCCTGCTGACCGAGGCCGCGACGCTGCTCACCACGGCGGCGGCGGTGGTGATCTTCGGGGCGGGCACGGTGCTGCTGGGCGACGCGCGCGACATCGCGCTGTGGTGCCAGGTCAGCGCCTCGCTGATCCTGGTCTGCTGTGTCATCGTGCAATTACGCAGGCGGATCACCGGTCTCGTGTCCGCGCTGGACGAACAGGCGCGGTGCGACGGCCTCACCGGGCTGGCGAACCGGCGCCGTTTCACCGAACGCCTGGAGAACGAGATCACCGCGCACGCCCGGCACGGGCGGCCGCTGGCGGTGTGGTTCCTCGATGTCGACGAGTTCAAGCACATCAACGACGCGCACGGGCACACCGCGGGGGACACCGCCCTGCGCAATCTCGCACCGCTGCTGCTCGCCCGCATGCGCCCCAACGATCTGGTCGCCCGCACCGGCGGGGAGGAATTCGCGGTGATCCTGCCGGACGCGACGGCGGTGGAGGCCGCGGCGTGGGCCGAGGAGATGCGGGTCGCGATCGAGACGGCCGCGCGCACCTGGCCGGTCGCGCTGACCGTCAGCATCGGGGTCGCGGCGACCCCGGATTTCGCCGCGCACGATCTGTTCCGCGCGGCCGACATCGCCCTGCACGCGGCGAAACGTCAGGGCCGCAACACGGTTCGCACGGCGGTCGCGGCCAGCGGCGCGGATGGCGCGCCTGCGCGGTAGCCGAACGGCGTGAGTTGTATTGTGGCGGAGAGCTTTACCCTGCTCGTTGCACTCAGGGTGCGCGCAGGCAGGAGGTGCCGGTGTTGATTCCGGCGCCCGCGACGTCGACCGTGATCGTCTGCCGGGTGTTGAACCCGCCCTCGACGGTCTGCACGGCCGTGATCGATTGCGAGCCCAGCCGGGTGGGGGTCCAGGTGGTGGTGACGGTGCCGCTGTCGGCGTGATAGTCGCCGAGGCCGGGGATCTGGTCGCCGAAGTTCCAGAAGGTGACCGCGCCGGGCTGGTAGGGGGCGCTGTCGACCTTCGCGGTGACGGTGTACGCGCAGCCGGTGAGCAGGCCATCGGCCCCCGCGGCCACGCTCACGCTCTGGACGTCCGCGCCGGCGTGCGGTGCGGTGAGGGCCGCTCCGCAGGCCAGGGCGGCGAAGGCGGACGCGACGGCGCCGTGCCGAGTGGATCTCCGGGTCATGGTGGGTGCTCCTCGATGCGTCGATGGCATGGATCCTCCTGACCGTTCGCACCCTACTCGCGCCCGTTCGGCGCCGGCGGTGCCGTGTCTGGTCCGGCAGGACGGAGCTCTGGTCTGCCGCGCCCGGGCGCGCCGTCGGGGGTGCCGGGTCAGGCGCCGTCGTGGGTCAGGTGCAGGTAGGCGGTGTCGAGCGGAATGTCGACGGCGAACCAGGCGGCGGGGCGGTCGTCGTCGCGCGGGCACCAGGCGGTCGCGATGCACAGGCGCGCCACCTCGGTGCGCGCCAAACCCGGGAGATGCCAGGTGATTCGGGACGGCGGGTCGTAGCTCGCGCCGTACTCGGTGGCGGAGTCGGTGGGGTAGGCCGGCATGACGTCGGCCCAGTCGCCGGGCATGAGGCGGCCGTCGGCGGCCTGCATGGCGAGCAGTTCGGTGTCGGGGCCGCCGATGGAGACCATGAAGTGCTCGTTCTCGACGGTGACCGCGGCCAGGCACTCGCCCGGGTCGGGGCCGCCGGCCGCCTCGGCGGGGATGTCGGTGATGGCGACCGAGAAGTCCAGTTCGGTGACGGGACCGTGCGCCTGGACCTGCCAGATGGCGGCCCACAGGGGTACCGCCGCGCCGCCGTCCCAGGCCGGGACGTCGATGCTGCCGATGAGCAGGTCCACCGTCGCGGACGGATGGCCCCACCGGTGCAGTTGCGAGCCGTTCGGCAAGCGCCACACCGTATCCGGGCCGGGCGGCAGCACCTCCGATCCGAGGGCGACGGAGAAGCCGACGATGCCGAGGGGCGTATCGATCACGGCGGGGCGACGATCCGCCTGTGTCAGATGGTCGGTGGGGAGCATGTGTCAATGATGCAGGCAGGTGGCCCGTGTCCTGCCCGCGAGTCCGGGAATTGGATGCGAGGATTGTGCGACCGCCGCACCCCGCGCGTACCGGGCGAATCGGGTTTCGACGTGCGGGAACACCCGATGATCAGCGGTTCGGGGCCGGGTCGTCGATCGTGGTTCGCGTAACGCGGCGGCCCGCGGCCCCGACAGATCCGGTGAAGGCCGACCGGTCGGCCGCCCCCGCCGGTGCCCATCCGCGGCGCCGCGACTGTACGGCGCACCTCGTAATCGACCGCCCGAGTGGAGTGGAGTACGACGATGAAACGCACGATCCGGTTCCTGACCGCCGCCGCATTTCTCGGCGCGGGCGCGATCGTCACCGCCGCACCGGCCACCGCCGATCACCCCGGTGGTCCCTGCCAGCTCGGCTGGTCCAACGTCGAGCCGCGCTCGTGCGTGCAGAACAGTTTCAACCTGTCCCCGACCTTCTCGGTCGGAAACGGTATCTGCGCGGGCCTTTTCATGACCGGCGGCACCGCGTTCGACGGCCCGCTCTACCAGTACTCCGAGGCTCCCGGCGCGGAACACGCGGTGGTGCTTCGCATTACGCAGGGCTATTCGCCGGTCGGCTACTGGGGCCCGCAGTTCCTCGCGTGTGATGTCACCGCCGTGGTCGACTGGTTCAACCACGACACCGGCCAGGGCGGCAGCGTCAGCCAGTTCATTCCCGCCGGCCAGCGTTCGACCCCCGCGATCCTGGTCGCCTACACCGGCCCCGGCCGCGTGCAACTGACCGTACGCACCGACCGCCCCAACGTCCCGGCCTCGGCAGAGGTGTTCGTGCCGTAGCACTCTCGACTTCCCGGGCAGGGTTTTCGAGTCGCCGGGGTGCTGTCGTCCAACCGAGGGGTACGACAGCACCCCGGCAATCCCGCTCCCGCTCAACCGTTTTCGCCCCGCACCACGCCGTGCAGCACGGTGTCGACCGTGGCTTCGACGTAGGCGGCGGTGAGGGGTTCGTCGCGGAAGATCAGCCGGAACCACAGCGCTCCCGCGAGCATGTCCATCAGGGCCGCCGGGTCCGTGCCGTCGGTGAGTTCGCCGCGTTCGATAGCCCGGGCGAAGATGGGCTGTTCGCGACCGAGGCGGTCGGCGAAGAAGGCGTGGCCGGCGGCCGCCAGGCGGGGCCGGGAGGGCGCGGCGGCCAGGACGGCGGTGGCGATGGGCGCGGTCGCCGGACCGGTGAGCAGCCGAGCGATGTCGCCGGCCACCGCGAGCAGGTCGCCGCGCAGACTCCCGGTGTCGGGGATGTCGATCGCGAGCACGTCGCCGGCGGTGAGGGCCGCGGCGAGTAGGTCGTCCTTGGCGGGCCACCAGCGGTAGAGCGTGGTCTTGTTGACCCCGGACCGCTGGGCGACCGCCTCCATGGTCAGGCCGTCGTAGCCCTGCGCGGCCAAGAGTTCCAGGGCGGCCGCGTAGATCGCGTCGGCCCGCCGGGGTCCTGCGCCGGCGGCGCGAGCGGGGGAAGTCACGACCTGAGAATACAACGCAACGTTGCGTTGTCCTCCTGCCCGGTCTATCGTTTGCAACGCAACGTTGCGTTGCATTTTCAGGAGGTGGGGTTATGACGAATTCACTGCCCGTAGTGCTCGTGCACGGCATCCGGCTCAGCGGAGCGGCGTGGACGGCGGTCGCCGAACAGTTGGGGGGCGAACGGCCCGTTCGTGCGGTCGACCTGCCCGGGCACGGCGGGCGGCGCGGAGAGCGGTTCACCCTGCCGGGCGCCGCGGCCGCGGTGCTCGAGGCCGTCGACGAGGTGGGCGGCCGGGCACTGGTCGTCGGGCATTCGCTCGGCGGCTACGTCGGCATCGCCGCCGCCGCGGCCGATCCCCGCCGGGTCGCCGGTCTCGTGGTGGCCGGGTCGACCATCGTGCCGGGGCCGCGCGCGACGGCGCCGTTCTCGATCATGCATCGTGCGCTCACCGCGCGTTCCGATGGCGGAAAGCGGTTCAGTGAACGCGTTTTCGACGCCGTGCTGCCCGCGCGGGTGGCGACGGACGTCAAGGCCGGGGGCATCGCCACGGAGGTGATTCCCGATGTGGTCGGGTCGCTCCGGGATTACGACGTGCTCGGCGACCTCGCCGCCTACCCGGGGCCGGCGTGGCTGATCAACGGCGGTCACGATCACTTTCGCTGGCACGAGGGCCGTTTCGCGGCGGCGGCCGCGGACGCGCGATCGATCGTGGTGCCCGGCGGCGGCCACTATCTGCCGTTGGCGCGGCCGGAGGAGTTCGCGCGCCTGGTGCTCGACGCCGCGGCGGCGGTCCCCCTCGCCCGGGTCTAGCTGCGCTGCAGCGAGATCCGCTACTTCGGGACCAGGGTTCCGGTCAGGTGGTCCCAGGCCACGTGGGTGTGGAGGCGGACGCCGGTCACGAGGGTGTCGTCGTCGGCGTAGAAGTGGGGATTGTGGTTCATGTAGAGGCCGCGGCCGCCGGGGGTGGGGGTCGGTAGGCCGGTGGGGGTCAGGTCGGCATCTTGGACGCCGAGGGTTACGTAGAGGCCGCCGTACTTGTTGACGAACTCCGAGACGTCGTCGTAGCCGAGGGTGGCCGAGGTCGGGACGACGTGGTCCGCGCCCGCCACGCGTTCGAAGGTGGGCAGGGCGGCGTCCATCCAGGTCTCGTCGTTGTGGACGGCGGGCACGTCCTGGAGGAAATGGACGGCGGCGGTGCAGTTGTAGGCGCGGGCGGAGTGCTCGGCGAGGGTCCGTACGCGCTGCTGGACGTCGGCCATGTCGGACTCGACCGCGCAGCGGATGGTGCCCCAGAGCGTCACGGTGCGGCCGATGATGTTGAAACGGCCCACGTCCTCGACGTGGCCGATGGAGACGGTGACGGGATCGAAGGCGCTGACCTGACGGTAGAGCTGGCCGATGCCGGTCAGGATCGCGCCCGCGGCGGGCATCGGGTCGATGCCCATCCACGGCGTGGACCCGTGCACCTGCTCGCCGGTGATGGCGATCTCGACCAGGGTCGAGGCCCCGAACTGGTTGCCGACCCGATATCCGATGTAGCCCTTGGGATACGGCGTCACGTGGAAGCCGAAGGCCATGGTCGGCTCGGGGTCGTCGAGCGCGCCCTGCGCGAGCATCGCACGGGCCCCGCCGGTTTCGGTGACCGGCGGGCCCTCCTCGGCGGGCTGGAACACGAAAAGCACGGTGCCGGGCAGGCTTTCGCGAACCCCGGCCAGCACGGTGGCGGCGCCCAGCAGCATCGCGGTGTGGCAGTCGTGCCCGCAGGCGTGCGAGACCGGGAACGGTCCGCCCGGGTAGTCCTGATCCACGACGTGCGAGGCGAAATCGGCGCCGCACTCGTCGGGCACCGGCAGCGCGTCGATGTCCGCGCGCAACGCGATGACCCGCTCGCCCGCCTGCCCGCCGCGCAGCACCCCGACCACCCCGTGCCCGGCGATCCCGGTGCGCACCTCGTCCAGGGACAGCCCGCGGAGGTGATCGGCGATCAGCGCGGCGGTCTCGCGCTCGCGGTTGGACAGCTCGGGATGGCGGTGCAGATGCCGTCGCCAGGTCACCACCTGATCCGCGACGGCCGTTGCGCGCCGGTCGAGTTCGTCGTGCATCGATGCGGTCAACAGATACTCCTCGCCGGGTGGGTTCAGGGGGCGGATCAGGGCAGGCGGTGCAGGGTCAGTTCCCGATCCTCGCCGGTGCGCAGGACCAGTTCGGAGGTGTCGGCGCTGACCTTGATGTTGCGGAAGCGGCCCGTGCCGGTCAGCTCCTCGACGATCGGGCGCAGCCGGGACGAGCGGCGGTCCAGGGACATCGACTCCTGGGGGGTGATGCACAGGACGCCGTGGTAGGTGCGGGCCGTCTCGCTCAGCCCCTCGGGCTGCCAGCCCAGGCGGGTGTCATTGGCCAGCATGGCGGTGAGGTCGGCGCACCGGCCGTCGCCCGCGCACAGGTGCAGCGGGACCGCGTCGTCGGCGTGGTCGAAGTCCAGGGTGGTCAGGGTCCAGCCGTCGGGATCCCGGTACTCGTAGTGCACCCCCGAGGGCGGGGCCGGGTCCGCGGTGGAGTGATCGCCGGGGCGATTGTCCACCGGATCACCGGTCGGCGGTTGATCGGTGACGGTGAACTCCCAGCCGGCGTTCGGATCGATCGGCTTGTGCCAGTAGCCGGTTCGGTCCCCGTCGCTGCCCTCCACGCGCAGTTCGCGCTGGAAGCCGCGCCCGCCGGTCTGGTGGATGCTGATGGTGGAGGTGATCGCACCCGGGATCTTCGGCTGCTGTTCCCAGGCCGGCGCGGGCAGTTGGATGTCGGCGTACCGGTTGAACGGCGGGCGCAGCTCCGGGGAGCGGGAGAACTCGTACTCGACGTTGTCGGGCGCGGAATCGTTGGCGGTCTGATCTTCGTAGGAGTACGAGAAGAACAGCGTGTCCGCGCCGGAGATGTCGAAATCCCAGAGCCGGGTGAACATGTCGCCGTACTTGTTGATCGCGAAGGTGGTCGATCCGGCCGTGCTGAGATTGATCGCGCGGAAGCGGCCGTCCAGCGGGCCGGGCACCTCGTAGCTGTACTCGCCGGTGAACTTCGCATCGTCCGGCCGCAGCGGATCGCTGCCGGGCAGCCACGGATCGAGGATGACGATCCGATTGCCTTCGGGGGAGAGCACATACACGCTGGTGACCCCGGCGCCGCCGACCGGCGCGTCCTTTCCGGCGGTGTCGGTCCGGAATCCCTCCTGGTGGAACGAGATCGGATTCACGGGGGCGGGATCCAGCCAGGACAGACTCCACGCCCGCGACTGGGGGCGCACCCGCTGCCCGGACGGGCTCAGCCACACCGGAGCGCCGAAACGCATGGTCCACCACCAGATCTCCGGGGTCTGGTCGGCCGATTCGAGGGTGAAGACCCGCCCTTCCGGGCCGGTGGCCACCAGCCGCCCGCCGTCCACGGAGATGCCGGTGATCTGCCCGCGCAGGCAGTTCGGCATGGGCGGGATCCGCCACCCCGATTCGCCCTGCCTGGCTTTGATGTACAGGTTGCGATCGAGCAGCGCGTACTGCCAGGCGTCGTTGAATCCGCCGGTCGAGGTCCGCAGTTCGACGCGCGCGGGCAGCCGCGCGGCGACCTCCGCGGGCACGAGCGGCATTGTCCACAAACCGATTCCGACGTTGGGGAAGTGCAGCGGCACCGGCCACGCACCGGTGCGCCCGGGCTGCGACAGCGCCGCGCAACCGATCGGTTCGGGCAGCACCCCGAAGGGCAGCCATTCGTCGGCCGCCGCGGGACCGGCGCACAGCAGGGACAGCGCGGTGACGCACGCGGTGAGCGCGGCACGCCGGCCTTTTCGCATCGGTGAAACCCTTCCGCTGTCGTCGGGCGTTTCACGCCCGGGTCAGGACCGTGGTCGCGCCCTCGTCGGTGTGCAGGCGCAGCGTGGCGGTGGTGGCGCTGACGAGGGCGTTGCGGAAGCGGCCGGTTCCGGTGAATTGCTGGACCAGGGGCCGCAGGTGCGGGGAGCGGCCGTCGAGGGCGTCCCACTCGTCCTGGTCGACGACCAGGAATCCGTGGTATTCCCGTGCCGTCTCGGTCAATCCCTCGGGTTGCCAGCCCAGTCGCGGGGTGCTCGCGAGGTGGGCCGTCAGCTCGACGCAGGCGCCGTCGGCGGCGCACAGGCGCACCGGCACCTGATCGCTCGCGTAGTCGAAATCGCGCACGGCCAGCGTCCATCCGGCCGGATCGCGATAGTCGTAGTGCACCCCGCTCGGGGGTGCGAGCGTCGCCGCGGACATGTCCCCGGGGCGGTTGTCCAGGACGTCGGCGACGAGTTCGCGGTCGGTGGGCGTGAATTCCCAGCCGGCGGCGGGGTCGATCGGTTTGTGCCAGTAGCCGGTTCGATCGCCGTCCCGGCCCTCCACCCGCAGCTCCCGCTGGAAGGATCTGCCGCCGGTCTGATGGACGCTGATGGTGGAGGTGATGTCGCCGGGGATCTTGGGCTGGCGGACCCAGCCGGGCGGCGGCAGCTGGATATTGGCGTATTGGGCGAAGAACGGGCGCAACTGCGAGAAGCGCGCGAACTCGCCGTCGAAATTGTTCGGCGCCGAATCATGGGCCGATTGGTCCTCGTACGAGTAGGAGAAGAACACCGTATCGGCCCCGGAGATGTCGAAATCCCAGAGTCTGGTGTACATGTCGCCGTATTCGTTGACGAGGAAGGTGGTCGATCCCGCCGCACTGAGATTCACAGCCCGGAATCGCCCGTTCAGCGGGCCGGGCATTTCGAAGCTGTAATCATCCGAGTACGTAGGATTGTCGGGATGCAGTGGATGTGCGCCCGGTAACCACGGGTCCAGGATGGTGATCCGATCGCCCCCGGGGGACAGCACGAAGACCGTGTCGACCCCCGCGCCGCCGACCGGCTGTTCCTGTCCGGCGGTGTCGGTCCAGAATCCCTCCTGCCGGAAGGGAATCAGTTCCACGTAGCGCGGATCCAGCCAGGACAGACTCCACGCGCGGGATGCGGGGCGTACCCGCTGGCCGGCCGGGTTCAGCCAGGTCGGTGCGCCGAACCGGGCTGTCCACCACCACAGTTCCGGCGTCTGATCGGCCGATTCCAGGGTGTAGACGTGGCCTTCGGGGCCGGTCGCGACGAGTCGGCCGCCGTCGACGGAGATGCCGGTTATCTGTCCGCGCAGGCAGTTCGGCAATGGTGGGACGCGCCAGCCCGATTCGCCGTCGACGGCCTTGACGTACAGGTGGTTGTCCAGCAGCGCGTAGTGCCAGACCTCGTTGAATCCACCTGCGGTGGTGCGCAGCTCGATGCGCCGGGGCAGCCGGGCGTTCACCTCGGCGGGCGCGTGCGGCATCGTCCACAACCCGATTCCGGTGTTGGGGAAGTGCATCGGCAACGGCCAGGCGCCCGCGCGCCCGGGCAGACTCAATGCCGCACAGCTGATCGGCGCGGGCAGCACCCCGAAGGGCAGCCATTCATCCGCCCGCGCGGGCCCCGGGGCCGAAACCAATGCCGCCGCAATGGCTGCGGCGGCCACGTCTCTTCTGCCGATCATCGGGAAGTTTCCATCCTTTCACTCGGTGAACGCACGGGAGGTCGAACTCGCAAGAAAGAGAAAGGCATACGATTCATTCGCGTGTGGTACACCCGCCATCGGCGAAAGCGTCAGATGGGAAATAGGTGACCCCGGCTGAATATTCGGCAGCAGGTTATCACTCGAGGATTCGAATCGGGTGTGCAGGCGCGCCCGGCATTTCGTGACTCAGAATACGAATACTCGGAGTATCAGAAAACGCGCGCCGCCGACCGCCGCCATCAGAGCCATCAGCGCGAGCGCCTGCGGGAAGTCGCCGAGACCCGGCGCCCAGAACTCCAATCCGGCCAGCGCCACGGTGCTGATCGCCATGCCGATCATGGCCAGCGCCCCGCCCTCCCACTGCGCCTTGAACCAGCCGACCTGGCCGGCGGCCCGGAAGGTCAGGCGGCGGTGCAGCTCGTTGGCGATGATCGTGCTCACGATCGAACCCGCGAGGTTGGCGATCATCGGGCCGAACTCGGCCAGCGCCATGAACAGCAGGAAGTACGCGATGTTGCTCGAACCGCCGACCGCGGCGAAACGGATCAGCTGGGCGACGACGTGGTCGCCGGTCAGGAACCGCCGCACGGCGTCCGGGCGGCCGGTCAGCCGGGTACGCGCCGGCGCGCCGAGGGCGTCGAGGATCGACGTGGCGTCGACGCTCTGCCAGGGTCCGGGGGCGTACGCGGTGCTGTTCACGAGGTAAGAGTCACCGGGACCGCTTACATAACGCTGACAGCCGGCTGACATGAGCGCTGACACACTGTTTCGACTGCTCACGGGCGGGTTTCTCATCGGTGGTCCGGGCAATTCGGACATCGTCGGCGGGGGTCCGGACGGGCGGCGTGGCAAGATCGCCCGGGTGCAGATCGCGATCCTGGGACCATTCGAAGTGCGCACGGACGACGGCGCACTCGCCGACGTGCCGGGCGCGCGCCTGCGCGGGTTGCTGATCGCCCTCGCGCTCGAGGCGGGTCACGCGGTCCCGAAGGCGACGCTCATCGACTGGATCTGGGGTGACAATCCGCCCGCGGACGCCGCGAATGCCCTGCAACGCTTGGCCTCCCGCCTGCGCAAGGTGCTGCCCGCCGGATCGGTGGAGGGTCAGCCCGACGGCTACCGGCTGCGCGTGGACCCCGAGGCGGTGGACGCGGTGCGGTTCGAGCGCCTGGTGGCGCGGGCGCGCGGCGACCAGGATCCGCTGGGCCTGCGCGAGGCGCTGGGGCTGTGGCGCGGAGCGGCCATGCAGGACATCGGAATACAGGAGAGCGCGGCCTTCGACGCGGCCGTCACCCGGCTCGACGGTCTGCGCCTGGCCGCGCTCGAGGACCGTTTCGACGCCGAGGTCGCGGCCGGTCACGGCGGGGACGTGGTCACCGAGCTGACCGACCTGGTGGCGGTGCATCCCATGCGCGAACGACTGGTCGGCGCGCTCATGCGCGCGCTCGTCGCGACCGGCCGCGACACCGAGGCCATCCTGATCTACGAGCGCACCCGGGAAACCCTGGCCGACGAACTCGGTGTCGACCCGGCGCCGGAACTGTCCGAACTGCATCTCGCGCTGCTGCGCGGGGAACTGACGCGGCGCGAGGAGAAGCGGCCCACCAATCTGCGGGCCGAACTGACGAGTTTCATCGGCAAGGACGCCGAGGTCGCGGCCGTGCGGGCGTTGAGCGCCGAGCATCGGCTCACCACGCTGATCGGGCCGGGCGGATCGGGCAAGACCCGGCTGGCCACCGAGACCGCGCGCACCCTGCTGGGCGATCACCCCGACGGGGTCTGGGTGGTCGAGCTCGCCGCGCTCGGCGCGGACGGGGACGGTGGCGGTGCCGACGGGAACGCCATCGCCCGGGCGACCCTGGCCGCGCTCAAACTGCGCGACGCGCTGCTGACCGACGCCACCGACGCCGAGCCGCTGGACCGGGTCATCGGCGCGGTGCGCGAGCGATCCATGGTGATCGTGCTCGACAACTGCGAACACGTCATCGAATCCGCGGCGGCCTTCGCGCACCGGGTGCTCGGCGAATGCCGGCGGCTGCGCATCCTCGCGACCAGCCGTGAGCCGCTGGGCATTACGGGCGAGGCGCTGTGGCCGGTCGCCCCGCTCGCGCTGCCCGCCCCCGAGGCGGGCGCGGCCGCCATCGAGGCGGCGCCCGCCGTTCTGCTGCTGCGCGACCGGGCGGCCGCGGTGCGCCAGGATCTCGGCTCGGACGCCCAGACCCTGGCGACGCTGGCCCGCGTCTGCCGGGCCCTGGACGGCATGCCGCTCGCGATCGAGCTGGCCGCGGCCCGCCTGCGCACCATGTCCCTCGATCAGCTCGCGGCCGGAATCGACGACAGATTCCGGCTGCTCACCGGCGGCAGCCGGACCGCGCTGCCCCGGCACCGGACCCTGCGCGCGGTGGTGGACTGGAGCTGGGAACTGCTCACCGACGCCGAGCGCGCGGTGCTGCGCCGGCTCGCGGTGTTCTCCGGCGGCGCCGATCTGCCCGCGGCCGAACGGGTCTGCGCGGGCGCGGGCGTCGAGTCCTACGAGGTGCTCGAACTGCTCACGGCGCTCAGTGAGAAGTCGCTGGTGCTCGCCGGAAGCGAAGGCGCGCAGCGGTATCGGATGCTCGGCACGATCCGGGAGTACGCCGCGCAGCGACTCGCGGACGCCGGGGAGGCCGAGGCCACCCGGGGCGCGCACCTGGCCTATTTCACCGAACTCGCCGACACCGCGGAGCCGCACCTGCGCCGGGCCGAACAGGTGCGCTGGCTCGCGACTCTCGAGGCCGAGCACGACAACATCGCCGCCGCCATGCGCGGTGCGATCCGCTCGGGGGACGCGGACGGCGCCATGCGCCTGGCCGCGGCCGCGGGCTGGTACTGGTGGCTCGGCGGGCACAAGGTCGAGGGCAACGACCTCATCCTGGCGGCCACCGCGCTACCGGGTGCGGTGGACGACGAGACCCGGGCGATCGTGTACTCGTTCGTCGTGCAGTTCCTGAGCTCGGGGCGGCAGGGCGATCAGTACCAGGCCGAGGATTGGATCCATCGGGCCTACGAGATCAGCCAGCGGATCGAGATACGCCATCCCGCGGCGAAATTCGCGGTCCCGCTGGAACGCATGCTGCAGGCGCCCGGTGAATTCCTGCCCGCCTGGGCGGAATTGCTGGGGGACGACGACCCGTGGGTGCGGGCGCTGGCCCGGCTGCAGCTGGGGAACCTGAGTATTCAGCTCGGCCGGGGCGACCGGGAGGCCGACGCGCACCTGGTCGCCGCGCTGGCGGAGTTCCGGGAGATCGGCGACCGCTGGGGGATCTCCCTGGCCCTGACGATCCTCGCGAATCGCGTTGCCGTGCAGGGCGATCTGGCCGCGGCGTGTGCGCACTACGAGCGGGCCGTGACGGTCGTGGAAGAGCTCGGGGCGGTCGAGGACGTCGTGCCGCTGCGCGCCCGGCAGGCCCAACTGTATTGGCTGCTGGGCGATCCGGCGTCCAGTGCGGTGTCGATGGCGGCGGCGCAGCGGGTCGCCGATCAGGTCGCCTGGCCGAGCATGCTGGCGGATCTGGCGCTCTCCAAGGCCGAACTCGCGCGCTGGAGCGAGGATTTCGAGCAGGCGCACCGGCAGCTGGCCGAGGTGCGTGCGCACCTCGGACCCGATGTCGAGCGGGACACCATCCGCGCGCCCGTCGAGGATCTGCTGGGCTATCTCGCGGCGGATCTCGGCGCCGCGCGCACGCACCGCGCCGCGGCGGTGGCGGCGGCCGCGTCGGCCGGGCACCCGCCGCTGATCGCGCAGGTGCTGGTCGGGGTCGCGGATCTGGCGCTGCGGCACGAGGATTACGAGCAGGCGGCGCGGCTGCTCGGTGCCGCCGCGGCGGTGCGCGGGCTGCCCGACCGCTCCCTGCCCGACACCGCCCGCATCGAGGCGGACGCACGACACCGCCTCGGCGACCTGAGGTTCGCCGAGGCGGTGGGGGAGGGTGAGCGAGCGTACTGGCCGGACCTGGCCGCGCTCACGCTCGCTTCGTGAAAGTGGAACGGGCCCACAGGTATCCGATCACCGCGATGGCCACGCACCAGATGATCGCGGTGATCGCGTCGCCGGCCTGCGGTGTGCCGGCGAGCAGTCCGCGCATCGTCTCGATGATCGGGGTGAACGGCTGGTACTCGGCGAACTGACGCAGGCCCGGGCCCATCTTCTCGGCGGGCACGATGGCACTCGAGAAGAACGGCAGCATGACCAGCGGCACCGAGGCCAGGCCCGCGGTCTCGGGGGACTTGGCGAACAGGCCCAGGGCGATGGTCAGCCAGCCGGCCGCGAAACCGAGCAGCACCACCATGCCGAGCACGCCGAGCCAGTCCAGCGCACTCGCCTGCGGGCTGAAGCCCAGCAGGAACGCCACCCCGATCAGGGCCGCGATGGCGACCAGGTTGGTCAGCACGCTGGCCACCACGTGGCCGGTGAGCACCGCGCCCCGGGACACGTCCATGACCTTGAAGCGGTTGATGATGCCGTTGAGCATGTCCGAGTTCACCGCGGTCGCGGTGGCGCCGAGGCCGTAGCAGACCGCGAGCAGGATCAAACCCGGTGTGGCGTAGTCGATGTAGTCGACGCCGACGTCGAACGCGTCGCCGAACATGTACACGAACATCAGCATGATGATGATCGGCATCAGCACCGCGTTGAAGACCGAGGTGGGGTTCCGCGCGATGTGCTTGAAGTTGCGGCGGAGCATGACGATCGAGGGGGCCTTGGTGCTCATTACGCGGAAACCTCCGTGGTGCGGCCGGTGAGGGCGAGGAAGACGTCATCGAGATCGGGGGTGTGGACGGAGAACTCGTCGGCGGCCAGGCCGTTCTCGTCCAGGGTGTTCAGCAGGGCGCGCAGCGAGGCGGTGCCCGCGTCGCTGGGGACGCGCAGGGTCAGGGCGTCGGGATCGGCGGTCGAGTCCGGGAAAAGCGCCGCGGCCGAATCGAGTTGCGCGATGCCGGGGAAGCGGAGGCGGACGTGGGTGCCGGGGATGAGGCGCTTGAGCTCGTCCGGCGTGCCCTGGGCGACCAGCCGGCCCTGGTCCAGCACCGCGATACGATCGGCGAGCTGATCGGCTTCCTCGAGGTACTGGGTGGTGAGGAAGATGGTGACCCCGTCGGTGGCTACCAGGTCGCGGATGATCGTCCACATGGTGCGGCGGCTGCGCGGATCCAGGCCGGTGGTGGGTTCGTCCAGGAAGATCACGCGGGGGTTGCCGACCAGGGTCATGGCCAGATCGAGTTTGCGGCGCATGCCGCCGGAGTAGGTCGAGGCGGGCTTGCCGGCGGCGTCGGTCAGTTCGAAACGCTCGAGCAGATCCGCGATGATCTTCTTGCCCTCGGCGGTGGGAATCCCCTGGAGATCCACCATGAGCTGCATGTTCTCGTAGCCGGTGAGCAGTTCGTCGACGGCCGCGAACTGGCCGGTCACGCCGATCGCCGCGCGCACCGCCCGGGATTCGGTGGCGATGTCGTGGCCGGCGACGCTGATCCGGCCGACGTCGGCGCCGATCAGGGTGCTGAGCACGTGCACCGTGGTGGTCTTGCCGGCGCCGTTGGGGCCGAGCAGGGAGAAGATGGTGCCGGCGGGAACGTTCAGGTCGATGCCGTCGAGCACGACCTTGTCCCCGTAGGCCTTTCGCAGTCCGGAGACCGTGATCGCTGTGTTCGTCATGGGAAGAACTTTGGCGGGGCCGCCTGACACTGCCCTGTCACGGAACTGACACGCGGTCTGACACCGGTGTCGACGGTGTCGTGCCTGGTCAGGGGTGGTCTTTTCGCGCGGACCCCTGCGAGGACCGGGCCGACCCGTCCCTAGGCGGCCGGTTCGCCGCCGATGTCCGGGAGCGTGCGCAGCTGCCTGCGCGAGGTGACGCCGAGCTTGCGGAAGATGTTGCGCAGGTGCGCGTCCACGGTCCGGGGGCTCAGGAACAGTTGCGCGGCGACCTCTTTCGAGGTGGCGCCGGTCGCGACCAGCCGGGCGATGTGCAGTTCCTGCATGGTGAGGCGCTCGTGGCCGGGTTCGGTGCGGCTGCGCGCCTGTTCGCCGGTGGCGCGCAACTCGTCGGCGGCGCGCGCGGCGAAGCCGGACATGCCCAGGGCGGAAAGGGATTCGTGCGCGGTGCGGAGCTGCTCGCGGGCTTCGCGGCGGCGGCCCCGGCGGCGCAGCCATTCGCCGTAGAGCAGGTGGGCGCGGGCCTGCGCGGGCCGCATCGGGGACCTGCCCAGCTGGTCGAGGGCCTCGCGGTAATCGTCCTCGTCGTCCGAGATCAGCGCTCGCGCGTAGGCGGCCACACCCCGGCTCCACGGGGTGCCTGTCGCCTCGGCGCGTTCGGTCAGCTCGGCGCCGGCCGCGGCGGCGATCTCGTGCTCGCCGATGCGCACCGCCGCCTCGACCGTTTCCGGGAGCGACATGGCGGTCAGGAACAGCGCCGGATGTTCGGTGAGCCGCCGGGCCGCGACCAGCGCCGCCGCGTAGTCGCCCGCCGCGTTGTGCGACACCGCCTGCGCCCAGTACACATTGCCGAGCCGATGCTCCTCGCCGCGCGCCCGAGCCTCGGCCAGGGCGGGGGCGGCCAGTTCGGCCACCAGGGCGCGGTCACCGCGCAGCGCCGCGAGATGCAGTCGCGGATAGGGCTGGGCCGTCGCGCCGAAGGCATCGGCGATGGCTTCCTCCTCCGCTATGGCGGCCGCGGCGTCGGCGAAATCGCCGCGGTGTGCCGCGGCGACCGCGACCTGGGCGAGGCCGAGCCGCAACAACATCGGGGAGCCGTGCGTTCTGCCCGCGCTCACCAGCCGGTCGGTGATCCGGGCGTGCGTCTCCAGGTCCCACAGCTCACCGGCCAGGACGACGCCCAGCGCGGGCCGGGTGGTCCAGAGTTCGCCGGCGCTGTCGGTGAGAATCGGCCGCAGGGTGGCCGCCGCGCCGCGGTGATCCGCCGCCGCCGAGGCCAGCATGCCGTCCAGCAGCGTGTCGGCCGGGCGAGCGGGATCCGGTGCGGGCGGGGCGGATCGGGCCGCCTCCAGCACCAGATCCATGACCCCGCTCGCGCGGCCGACGTGCAGCGCCATGTCCAGCGCGTCCAGGAAACAGTCCCGGGATCGGCCCGGATCCACCTCGCCCAGCCGGTGTGCGGCGCGCAGCATGAAAGACGGTCCGTCACCGTCGATCCGGCGCACGGACGCGAGTTGTCCGCGCAGCTGATCCACGCTCGCGCTCTCGATGACGCCGAGTGAGCCGTCGTCGATCGTGGTCAGCAGCCGATCGGCGGCCTCGGTCGCGCCCGCCGCGAGCTGTGCGCGCACCGCGGTGAGGCTGCGTTCGATTCGGCGGGCCGGATCGCGGGTGAGTTCGGCGGCGCGGGCGAGGAAGTCCGCGGACGCCGCGACGCCGCCGCGCAGTTCGGCGCGGGCGGCGGAGAGTTCGAGTTCGGTGGCGATGTCGTCGTCGGGGCCGACGCTCGCGAGCGCGCGGTGCCAGGCGCGGCGGTCGGGATCGGTGGCCGGATCGGTCGCCTCGGCCAGCAGCCGGTGCGCGGTGCGGCGCTGGTCCGGATCGGCGCTGCGATAGGCCACCGACCGTGCGATCGGATGGCAGAAGCGCACGCGCGCACCGAATTCCACCAGGCCGCGCGTATCGATGGGCGCCGTCCGGTCCAGGCCCGAGCGTTCCACGGCCGCCCACAGCAGTCCGGCGTCGCCGGTCGGGTCGGCGGCGGCGAGGGTCAGCAGCAGGCGATCGCCGGGCGCGAGCGCGACCATGCGCGTTCGGAAGCTGTGCTCGAGCGCGGCGGTGACCGGGTACTCGCCGGGAAGCGCGAAACCGCCGGCGAGGCCCGCGCTGCGCGGGAGTTCCAGCAGCGCCAGCGGATTTCCGCGCGCCTCGGTGAGAATCCGTTCCCGCACACGGCTGTCCAGCGGCGCGCGCAGTCCGGCGGCCAGCAGGTCGCGGGCCTCGGCATCGGCGAGCGGGCCGATGTCGATCGTGGGCAGTGCGTCCAATGCCGTTGCGCGGTCCGGGATTCGGGTGCCCAGCAGCACGGCGATCGGCTCCGCGCCGATCCGCCGGCTCAGGAACGACAGCGCCAGCGCCGAGGCGTCGTCCAGCCACTGCGCGTCGTCCACCACGCATAGCAGCGGCCGGTCGGCGGCCGCCCCGCCCAGCAGTTCCAGCAGGCCGACGCCGATGGCGAACGGGTCCGGGGCCGCGCTCGTCAGGCCGAACGCGGCCGCGAGCGCCTCGCGGTGCGCGGCGGGAATCGACGACAATCCCTCCAGCAGCGGACGGCACAGCTGATGCAGGGCCGCGAACGGCATGCCCATCTCGAATTCCGAGCCCGTGGCGGCCAGCACGCGGAATCCCGTCGCGCGGCTCTCGGCCGCCGTCAGCAGCGCGGACTTGCCGATGCCGGGCTCCCCGCGCAGCACCAGCGCACCCCCGGAACCCGCCCGCGCGTCGGCGAGCAGGCGCGTCAGGCGGTCGACCGGCTCCGCTCGGCCCATCAGCGCGATATCCGCCGTCATGGCGCGAAGTCTAGTGAGATGTCCGTTTTCCGCGCCGCGGGGCGGACGTGGAGTGCGGATCACCGATATCGGCGATGTAGGCGATTTCTACCGACGCGAGTGGTGATCACCCGGTGCGAATCTGATGTCAGAGCCGGAACGGGGCCGGCGAAAAGCCCCGAAACCGCAGATCAGAGAGGCAATACCGTGATCACCGACATCGACACCGCCGCACCCGTGGTCGCCATCCACGAGATCGTGATCGACGCTCCGCTCGAGCGGGTCTGGGCGCTGCACACCGATATCGCGGGCTGGACCGCCTGGCAGACCGACATCGGCGCCGCCGCCATCGACGGCCCGATCGCGCCCGGCACCCGCTTCCACTGGAGCACCTTCGGGCTCGACATCGAGTCCACCATCTACGCGGTGGACGGTCCGCACCGCATCGTGTGGGGCGGCCCGGCGCACGGGATCACCGGCATTCACGTGTGGACCTTCACCGCCGAGGGCGATTCGGTGCGGGTGCGCACCGCGGAATCGTGGGACGGCGCACCGATTCTCGCGGATATCGACGGTATGGGCGCGGCCCTGGACAGCGCGCTCACCGGCTGGCTCGGCCACCTGAAGCGAACCGCCGAGAGCCCGCGGTAGTCGATGCCTCACCCCGGGCCCGGCTCTCACCCGGTCCGCCCTCCGCGGCTCATACGAGGGGCACCGACCCGAGAGTCGCGGCGGCACCGCTCAACTCGGTGGCGCTCGGCCGAATCTACGCAATCTCCAGGAGGAAAACCATGAACGCGGCACTCGGGGAAGCGGTTTCGCACGATGCCGCCGGACCGGCCCGTATCGCCCGCGCGACGGTGCTCGCCGCCGCGACGCTGACCCTCATGGCGCCGGCGATCATCGCGCCGAGTCTGCCCGCCATGCGGGCGGAGTTCGCGGACGTGGCAGGGGTGGACGTCCTGGTCAGGCTGGCGCTGACCATCACCTCGCTCGCCATCGGGCTCAGCGCGCCGGTGGCCGGACTGGTGGCTGATCGGCTCGGCCGCACACCACTGCTGGTGGGCAGTCTCGCGCTGTATGTCGTTGCGGGAGTCGGCGGCTACTTCACCGACGGCTTGGCCGCACTCTCGGCGACCCGGGCACTGCTCGGGCTGGCGGTGGGCGGAATCATGACCGCGATCAGCGCCCTCATCACCGATTGGTTCGATGGGCCGCGCCGGGCATCGTTCCTGGGCCTGCAACAGGCGTCGGCAAGTCTCGGCGGAGTGCTGTTCCTGCCGCTGGCGGGATTACTGTCCGCCGTGCAGTGGAGAGCGCCGTTCTGGATCTACGCCGCCGGCGCGCTCGTCCTGCCGTTCGCTCTCCTCGCAGTGCGAGAACAGCGGCGCGACAGCGCATCCGGGACCGTGGTGGCGAGCTCGAGTGATACACCGAATGGACTCCGCCGGCCGATCGCGGGGTTGTACCTGCTCGCGTTCGCGGTAACCCTGGCCTTCTACATGGCGCCCACCCAGTTGCCGTTCCTGCTGGCGGAATTGCACGCCGGACCCGCGGTGGCAGGTGTCGTGATCGCCGCGACGATGCTCAGCAGTGTGGCGGGCGCGCTGGCCTTCCCGGCGCTGCGCGGCCGGTGGCGGCCGGGCCCGCTCACCGTCGCCGCCGTCGCGCTGCTCGGCGCCGGCTGGGTGGTGGTCGGCGCGGCGCACACCGTGGCGCAGGTGGTGGCCGGCCTGCTGATCGGCGGGTTCGGTGTCGGACTGGCCGTCCCGACGTTGAACCTGCGGCTGAGCGAGCTCGCTCCCGTCGCCACCCGGGGCCGGATTCTCAGCGGTCTGGTCGCCGGAATCTTTCTCGGCCAGTTCTTTTCCCCACTGCTCGTGCAGCCGCTGCTGCGGAGCGCGGGTATCGGCGGCGCGTTCACCTGGACCGGGCTCACGATGCTCGCCGGAGCGGCGCTCGCCTTCGTTTCGCTCCGAAAAGCGCACTGACACAACACATCTATCCACAACCATCGAGACAAAGGACGAAAGACATGATCTACCACGGCAACCGCTTCACCCTCCGCGCCGACGCCACCCCCGAGGCCGTCGAGGAGGCCCTCGAGAGCCTGCGCAACCAGGGCCGGGTCATCCCCTCGGTGAAATCCTTCGTCGTCGGCCGCGACTTCGGCGGCGAATACGAGTGGGGCGCGGTGTTCGTCATCGAGGATCTGCGGGGGTACTGGGACTACCTGATCCACCCGGCCCACCGCAACACCGACCGCGTCGGGCTGCCCCTGGTGGACAAGTTCTCCTCCTTCGACATCACCGACGACCCGGACCCGGAGATGGCCGCCGAGATCGCGGCGCTGCACCAGCGGCGCTACGACAGCGACCCGGAGCTGACCAAGCTGGTCTCGGACCTCGGTGAGTACAGCGGGAGCGCGGCTCCCGGACCGCACGGGCAGAAGTAGCCGCACGTCAGGGCCCCCGCGGGACATATCCGGCGGGGGCTCTGACGTGTCGATGTCCATGCCCGCGTGCCCGGTCGGGGGCATGTCAGGCCGGTGACTGCGCGGTGTCAGGACGGCCCGCCATCGTAGTTCTCATCGAGCGGCGCACAGGCCGCCGGAACCGCGATCGAGACTTCAGAAGGACACCGACATGCCTACCTTCCAGACCCCCGCCGCCATCACCGCCAAGGTCGACGTGCCCGCCGGGTACATCCGGGTCATCGCCTCGGATCGCACCGACACCGTGGTCGAGGTGCGCCCGACCGATCCGCACGCCAAGAACGACGTGCGGGCCGCCGGTCAGGTCCAGATCGACTACAGCGCAAACCATCTCAGCGTGAAGATGCCCAGGGCGTGGCGTGCGTACGCGCCCTTCGGCGGCACCCCGTCCATCGAGGTGAGCGTGTACGTGCCCACCGGTTCGCGGCTCGAGGCCACCGCGGCGCTCGGCCGGTTGCTGGTCTCGGGCGAGTTCGGCGACTGCACGCTGAACGTCTCGGCCGGGGACATCACCGTCGAGGGCCCGCGCGGCGCGGTCACCGCGCGCACCGCCAAGGGCGATATCCGGGTCGCCGACGCGGTCCGGGGCGTGCTGCGGCTCGAGACCTCCATGGGCGAGGTGGAGGTGGGTATCCACCCCGGGAGCGCGGTGCAGCTCGATTCCAACGTCCAGCACGGCTCGGTGCGCAACCTGCTGGCCCCGGTGGCCGGCGCCACGGGCGACACCGTCCAGGTTCACGCCCGAAACTCGTACGGCAACATCGTCGTTCGGCACAGCGCGGCCGCCTGATCCGGTGCACAGCGCGGCCTGCGGCCTGGGACGACGGCGACCGGCGGGGGAGCGCGTCGGTCCCCGGCCCCGGTGGTCGCCCATCAGCCCGTTTCGATGGGCGACGACCGCTCCGATCGGGGCCCCGGCCCTTTGGCCAATTCGTGATATCCCCCCGTCGGCGCCTTCTTTTCACCCCCGCGAGCCGCCTCGGCCCTGTTGCGTGAACAAACCGTCCGGTACCGTATCGACCGCTGGTTAGTCCCGGTAGCAACCCCCATCTAGGAGGAGTAGCACCATGAGCGGTAACCGCAACGCCAAGAAGAACGCCGAATCGATGATCGGCAAGGCGAAGGAAAAGCTCGAGCACGGCCAGGAAGTGATCAACCAGGACATGCGCCGCGCCGGTCAGCGCGTCAAGGGCGCGACCAAGGACGCCCGCGCGAACCTGGAGCGCGGTGAGGAGCGTGCCCGCGAGGGCATGGAGCACGCCACCGACGAGATGAAGGACGCGATGCGTCACTGACCCTGCCGAGCGAGCGGATGTTCGCCTCGCCCCCGCCGTGACGCTCGGCGGGGGCGAGGTCGTTCCGGATCAGCCGGCGGCCCCGGAGTCGGGAGTCAGTATGCCGTGCAACAACATTCGGGTCAGGCCCGCGGTGAGGGCGGGCAGATCGTCGGCATCGCGCACGGACAGCGCGAAGATCGCCGCACCCGCGACCATGTCGATGATGAGGTCCGCGTCGAGCCCGGGCCACACCTCGCCGCGGCCGACCGCCGCCTCGACCCGTTCGGCGAGGCCGGCGCGAAAGGTGGCCAGCGGACCGGCGATCAGCGCGTCGTGCAGTGCGCGGTCCGAGCGCAGATCGTTCATCAGGCCGGGAGCCGCTTCGCGCGCCGCGGGGTCGGCGAACACCATCACCGCGCCCGCGACCAGCCGGCGTATCTCCTCGGCGAAGTCGGCGGCGGGGTCCAGCTCGGGCATCGGGGCGGGGTAGATCGAGTCGTTGACGATGTGGCCCTTGGACGGCCAGCGCCGGTAGATGGAGGGGCGACCCACCTCGGCCTGCTTGGCTATGGCGTCGATAGTGGTTCCGCTGTAGCCCCTTTCGACGAGCAGCTCGCGGGTCGCCGCCAGGACGGCGGTATCGACGGCGGCGTCGCGCTTGGAACCGAGGCGATGTCCGCCCTCGCGTTTGTTCGGCACCGATACCCCTTGCGTTGGACTGTGGTCGTCGTTACATTGTGTCACGACCCCGCCGTTACACCGTGTAACGGCGATGGGTGCCGGTGCGGTGGTGTTCACCGTTCCGTCCGCACATCGCGGGCCGCGGCCCGTCCGCGCGGCGCGCGGTCCCGCGCGACCGCCGCCGACACGCGCCTCGGACGCGATGCGCATTTCTCGATCCGAAAGGAATTTCATGCGCAGACGCAGCCATTCCCTAGCCCGGAGCGCGGGCGCCGTCGCGGCCGTCGCGGCGGTATTCGTCGCCGGGCACGGTCTCGCGAGCGCCGATCCCGCCGCTCAGGCGCCGGGTGTCAGCACTGGATCATCCGGTGGTACAGGCAGTTTCGGCGGACCGATGTCGGTGGACACGCCACGGCTGAAGTCGGTGGACAACTTCCGCGACGTCGCGGGCATCGGCCCGGGGTACGCGACCGCCGATGGCAAGCGTGTGGCACGCGGCGTGTTCTATCGCTCCAACGTGCTCGACCCGAGTGACGCGGATCTGGCGACGCTGCAGGCGCTGCGGCTGACCGCGGCCTACGACCTGCGCGGGCCCGCGGAGATCGCGAAGCAGCCCGATCGGCTGCCCGGCGGGGTCGCCTATCGCAATATCCCCATCCTGGGCGGCAACATCGAGGATCAGGCCGCGCGGGTGCGCTCGCCCGAGGAGGCCCGCGAGCTCGCTCGCACGGTCTATCGATCCTTCGTGACCGGCGCGGGTGAGCGGGCGGCGATCGCGCAGATGCTCACCGAGCTGGCGAATACCGAAGGCGCGCAGGTCTTCCACTGCAATGCGGGAAAGGATCGCACCGGCTGGGTCGCCGCCACCCTGCTCGGGCTCGCCGGGGTGCCGCGCGCCACGATCATGTCGGATTTCCTGCTGACGAACGAGTATTCGGCGGTGTCGATCAAGGCGCGCCGGGACAGCATCGTCGCGCAGTACGGCGAGGAAGCGGCCAAGATCTTCGACCCGATCTTCGGGGTCGAGGCCGGATTCCTGGAATCCGCACTGGCGCAGATGGATCAGAGCTACGGCTCGTTCGAGGGCTACCTCACCACCGGTCTCGGGCTCGATGCCGGGATCGTGTCGGCGCTGCGGGCGAAACTGGTGAACTGACACCGTCCGGCGTGTGCCGCCGTGCGCGCTCGCACGCCGGGGCTCACCCGTGCGCGGAATCTCCGTGGCCCGATGCCGCTGCCCCGGTTCGGGCGACGGTCACCAGCGCGCGGGTGATGCGCTCGCAGAAGTCCTCCCGGTCCTCGAGGCCGTGGGTCAGTGCCCGCAGCAGGGTCGCGCCGCGCAGGATCTCGAAGATCGCCTCGACGTCGCAGTCGGGCGCGGCCGTGCCCCGGGCGGCGGCGAGGGTGAGCAGTTCGCGCAGCGCGTCGATGGTCGGGCGCTCGCCGCGGTCGAGCAGGCGGTGATACAGGGCCTGGTCGCCGTGATAGTCGGCCAGCAGGCCCGGGATCGCCGCCCGGGCGGCCGGGTGGGCGGCGGTGGCCAGGAACAGGCCGGTCCAGGCCAGCAGGTCGGCGTGCAGATCGCCGGTCGGAACCGGGTGCGCGCCGGTGTCGAGGCCGAACACGGTGTCCTCGACCAGCTCTCGTTTACCGGGCCAGCGCCGGTAGATGGAGGTGGCGACGATGCCGGCCCGGCGTGCGACGGCCGCGATGGTCGTGGCCTGGTAGCCCTTGCTGACCAGCAGTTCCTCGGTCGCGGTGAGGATCCGATCGTCCACGAGCGGATCCCGGGGGCGACCGGGGGCGGGTCGCGGGGTTGCGGACGCGGGCACGGCTTCCTCCGTCGGATCGCGAGAAGTTTCCTGAAGCAGATTACATTTCCAGCCCATTTAGAATACGCTATGCCGCGTATCGTAATTACGGTGGCGCAAGCCACACCGAGAGAGGTGCCCGTCGATGTTGACGCCCCAGGACGAATTGCTCTGCCATCAACTGCCCACCACGTTCGACCACGTCCTGCAGAGCGACCTGCGCTGGACCGAACGGGTCGTGCTCTACGGCTTCGACACCACCGGAACGGTGAGCGTCATGACCGGCATGGCCCGCTACCCCAACCGCAACGTGACCGACGCCTACGCGATGATCACCATCGAGGGGAAGCAGGCGCACGTGGTGCGGATGTCCCGCGAGATCGGTGGCCGCTACGACGGTTTGGGCGCCTGGCAGGTAGGGCCCTACCGCTACGAGGTGATCGAGCCGCTGCGCAAGGTGCGCGCCACCCTCGCCGACAACGATTCGGGCATCCGGCTGCAGCTCGACTTCGAGGGCGAATTCCCGGCCTACGAACAGGAACCCGCGTTCTTCCGCAGTCGTGGCCGGGTGCGCGAGGACGCGCGGCGCTACTACCAGAACGGCCGCATCTCGGGCTGGCTGGAAGCAGCGGGCGAACGCTACGAGATCGATCCGGACACCTGGTGGTTCGGCCGCGACCACTCCTGGGGGACCCGCCACGGCGGCGGTGGCGGCAGCCTCGGTGAGGGAAGTGACATGCAGCCCAGCGAGATTCCGGACGGTGTGCTCTATTACATGGGCATCTTCCAGTTCGAGGACGAGCTCGTGCACTTCGCGCAGCGCGAGACGGCGGACGGACAGCGCTGGCACTTCGAGGGAAATGTGTTGCCCAGGCTGGACTCCGGCAAGCCGATCGTGCCGGTCGTCGATGCCGGGCACGCGCTGAGCTTCCGCGATGACTTCCGCATCGTCGACGGCGGCAGCTTCACCGTCCGCAGCGCGGACGGCCGCGATCGGGAGTTCACCATCACGCCGGTGTCCGACTTCTGGCCCGGCATAGCGGGATACGACCACTACCGCGGGTACGCATCGGGGCTCTGGAGGGGAGAGTCCTGGAGCGATCACTTCGTCGCCGATCTCACCGACGTCGCGGATCTGAAGCAGGCCGCCATGCTCAGCGAGACCTTCTGCCGCGTCGAGTCCGAGGGCCGCGTGGGCTACGGCCTGGTGGAGATGGTGTTCCTGGGCCGCAACGCGCGGTACGGGTACGCGGGGTACGGATCGTGAATATCGCCCGCCCCCTGCCGGAGGCAATTCCGGCCCTGCTCGAACCCGCGCTGCGCCGGAACCTGCCCGGCGGCGGGGATGCCCGGGTCAGCGAGTTCGCCAGAACCACTCGGGGTTTCGCCACCGAGACCTTTCTGTTCGAGGTCGAGGCCGAATACGGGCGGCTGCCGCTGGTGCTGCGCCGCCCGCCGGAGGACTCGCTGTTCCCCGACTACGACCTGCTGCGCCAAGTGCTGGTCATGAACCGGCTCGCCGCGACCGACATCCCGGTGCCTGCGGTGACCTGGCTCGACCGGGGCGACAGCGAGCTCGGCAGTCCGTACTTCGTCATGAGCCGGCTCGCGGGGGAGGCCCCCGGCGATTTTCCGTCGTATCACAGCGCGGGCAACTACTTCGAGGCGTCGCCGGCCGAACGCGCCCGGATGTGGTGGGGCTGCGTGGACACCATCGCGGCGGTGCACCAACTCGATTGGCGCGCACTGCGACTGGACTTCCTCGCACTACCGCACCACGGGCACGGGCCGATTCGGCAGGTGGTGAACTACCTGGACGCGGCGCTGCGCTGGGCCTGTGCGGGCGAACCGGCCGAGCCGTACCGGCGGGCGATCGCGTACCTGCGTGAGAACGCCTACGAGCCCGAGCATCTCACCCTGTGCTGGGGTGACGCGCGCATGTCGAACATCCTGTACGACAACGACTACCGGGTGACCGGCGTCCTGGACTGGGAGATCGCCTACCTCGGCGACCACGAGGCCGATCTCGCCTGGATGCTGTTCCTGGAATGGGCCAGTACCGAATTCGAGGGGCACGCGCCGTTGCCTGGCACCCCGTCCCGGGCGGAGACCATCGAATACTACGAACGGCGCAGCGGGATGCCGGTGCGGAACCTGCGGTACAACGAGATTCTCGCCGCGGTCCTGCTGTCGGTTCCCCTGCTGCGCATGGTGAATCGCGTGCGGTTACCACCGGAGATGAACATCACCGGATTCTGCACCACCCGAATCGAACAGCTGCTGTCCTGACGGTGCCCGTCAGCGGCTGTTTCGCGGGCCGTCGTCCGGCGCCGATGCCGGGCGGCGGCCCGCACCCGCGATCAGCGGGCCGGAGCCTGGGGCGCGGGCGCGGCCAGGTACTGCCGCAGGGCCTCGGAGACGGCCGCGTCGCCCTCGAGGGTCGGGTGACCGGGCTGGCCCAGGAAGTCGCGGCCGGGGGTGAAGACGCCGGTCAGCCAGGGATCATCGGAGCACAGGCCGTGGCCGGCGGTGACGGCGCGGGCGTCGAAGAACTCGATACCCAGCTGGGCCGCACCGGCTTTGGGCGCCTGCTGGACGCTCTCGAAGACATCGGTGACCGCGCTTGCGCGCGGGATGCGCATGGGGACGCCGAGGATGTCGGTGCAGACCGCGGTGTCGCCGGGGGTGTGCAGCTCCTGGTAGCCGACCAGGATGATGCGGGCGTTCGGGGCGTAGTAGCGCAGGTAGGACACGATGCTGCCGAGATGGTCGACGTAGTCCTGACCGGTGAGGATCTTGGGCGGGGTGCCGTTGGCGGCCACATCGGCCGTGCTGCACCCGCGTTCGATGTTCAGCAGACAGGGCGCGAGTTCGCCCTGCGCCTTGTGGTTCTCACCCCAGATGTCGTTCAGGCCGAACTGGAGCAGCACGGCCTTGGTGCGGGTGCCGAACGCACCGATCTCGGCGGCGCGACGGGTCTGGGTCAGCGCGGTCCAGTAGCGATCCTCGCCGTGCCGGTACAGGTAGGAGCCGACGCACGACACATCGGCGACGTCGCTCTCCTGCAACCCCATCCGCTGGCCCATCTGGGTGGGCCAGGAGGTGGGCTGATGCGCGCACTCGCCGGTCTCGGGCGAGGCGTCGGGCGTGGTCCAGGTGGCGTTGGCGGTGTTGGAATCACCCATGACGACCAGGCTCTTGCCGTTGCCCGCTTCGGTGTCTGCCGCGGCGGTCGGTGCGGTGAGTCCTCCCACCAGCACCGCCAATCCGAAGGTCATGGCAACGGCGGACAAGAAGCGGTTCATGATCCTCGTGATTCCTGCGGTACGAAAGGGAAGGCGAACGGTACGGCATATTAACGTGACGTAACGCGTGAAACTTGCGTTCGGCAAATAACATTCCGCAACTTCGTGGCCGCGTCCCATTCATCGAGGTCGGACGGGGTGAACCGATTCGTAAGTCGCTAGGGTCCGCGCAGCGCTGCGCGCCTCGACGGTTCGTCGAGGCGCGGCGGGTCGTGCACTCAGCCGGTGACGGGGCGTTCGGCCGAGAGGCGGTGGCGCTCCTGGTAAGCGGTGGGCGCGGTGCCCCGCCACTCGCCGGCGACCAGCGGGTTGTGCCCGTGCCTGCCGACTTCCTGCTCCCGCTTGAACTCGCGGAAGTACTCGTAGCGGATCAGCAGCAGACCCGTGGTCAGCAGCACCGCCGCCGCGATCGCGCCGATTGTCGCCCAACCCCGGAATCCGTACCCTGCGGCGGTGAGGGTCAGCCCGACCGCCACGACTCCCAGGGCACACAGGAACAGGGCTGGAAATTCGCCATGATCTTCGATGGCATCACCCGGATGCGGATGCCAGTGCTCACCGTCCGGTTTGACTGCGGTAATTCTGAACACTGTGTTGCCTCCTGAACTGCGGAGATTCCTTCCTTGTATCCAGGGTGCCCCTCCGGCGGGCATTAATCACGGGTAGTTTCTGATTATTTGCTCTTCGAGCGAAGATTGGCGGGTCGAGCGCGGGTGGCGCCCCGGTTCGCGGCGATGAATTTCGCGCCCCGCTCTCGTCTGTACCGGTGTACCCATCGCATCCGAGGAGGACCCATGGCCACCACGTACACCTTCGACGTCTTCTCCAGCCTGGACGGCTCCGGCAGCGTCAGCGGCGGGGACTGGGGCGGCTACTGGGGCAAGCAGAGCCCCGAGTTCCTCGCGCACCGCCTCGAGCAGTACCGGCCCGAGCAGCGAATGGTGTTCGGGGCCAACACCTATCGCGAGTTCGCGCAGATGCTGGCGGAGGCGACCGAGGGGTCCGAGGTGTACGACCCCTGGGTCACGCGCATGGTGAATCTGCCCGCCACGATCGTGTCGACCAGCCTGCGGGAACCGCTGGACTGGGTGGACGGGACCGTCGCGGACGGCGACGCGGTCGACGTCGTCGCCCGGCTCAAGCGGGAGTCCGCGGTTCCGCTGCGCTCGCACGGCAGTCTCGCGATGAACTGGGCCCTGATGGCCGCGGGCCTGGTCGACCGGGTGCAGGTGACGGTCTTTCCGGTGATCACCGGAAAGACCGGGTCCGCCCCGATCTTCGGCGGCGCGGCCGATTTCGACCTCGAGCTGCTCGAGAGCCGCACCCTGGGCGGCGGCATCCAGGAACTGATCTACCGGCCGACCCTGCACGACTGACGGGGGCGGCCGGCGCCGGTGACTAGCCCGCCGAACCGCTGAGCAGCGCTTCGATCCAGTCGGACGGGGAGGGCTCTTCGGCGGCGTCGCTGTCGGCGCGGCCCGGGACGCCGACGATCAGCTGCGCGACGCTCTGGCCTTGCAGGGCGGAGACGGTGTACTTGCCGTTGGCCGGGGGGTTCCACGCGACGGTGACGGTGCCGTTGGTCGGAACGACGTTGTAGGCGATGACGTCGTTGCCGACCTTGACCAGGACCGGCGCGCTGTCGGACACCGTGACGACGATCCGGCACGCGGTGGCGCCGGTCTTGCAGTCGGCGCCGGCCGCCGCGCCCTCGATCGTGAGGTTGGTGATCGCGGCCGAGGCCGGGGCGGCGAACAGGGCGGGAGCGGCGATCGAGGCGAGCCCGGCCACGGCCAGGGTTGCGATCGGGAGTTTCGGCATTGTGCTGACCAGTTCTTTCCGGTGAACGTGGGAAGTCACCCGCGGCGAACACTAGTGAAAGGTATGTATTTCAACAAGGTTCGCCTAAGGGTTCGCCGGGGACTTTCCGGTTCCGGCGGCGGGGCGTGGCCGCCGGTCGGTATGAGACGCTGGGGCGGTGAACCGATTGGGGAATGCCACCTCGCCCTACCTGCGTCAGCACGCCGACAACCCGGTGCATTGGCGGGAGTGGGACGCCGCGGCGCTGGCCGAGGCGGCGGAGCGGGACGTGCCGATCCTGTTGTCGATCGGGTACGCGAGCTGCCACTGGTGTCACGTGATGGCGCACGAATCGTTCGAGGACGAGGCCACCGCGGCGCTCATGAACGCGAACTACGTGTGTATCAAGGTCGATCGGGAAGAGCGGCCGGACCTGGACGCGGTGTACATGAACGCCACCGTGGCCATGACGGGGCAGGGCGGGTGGCCCATGACGTGCTTCCTGACCGCGGCGGGGGAGCCGTTCTACTGCGGGACGTACTACCCGAAGACGCCGCGGCACGGGTCGCCCTCGTTCACGCAGCTGCTCGAGGCGGTCACCGAGACCTGGCGCAACCGGCGGGACGAGGTCACGCAGGCGGCGGCGCAGGTGGGGGACGCGCTGCGGGAACAGACCGCGGGTCTGCCGGAGAACAACGTGCGGATCAGCCCAGAACTGCTCGACCACGCGGTCGCGGCGGTGCTGAAGGACGTGGACGCGCAGCACGGCGGATTCGGCGGGGCGCCGAAGTTTCCGCCGTCGGCGCTGCTGGAGGGGCTGCTGCGGGATTACGAGCGGACCGGGAACGCCGGTGTGCGGCAGGTGGTTACGTTCACCGCCGAGGCCATGGCGCGGGGCGGGATCTACGACCAGCTGCGCGGCGGGTTCGCGCGGTACTCGGTGGACGCGGCGTGGGTGGTGCCGCACTTCGAGAAGATGCTGTACGACAACGCCCAACTGCTGCGGGTGTATTCGCATATCGCGCGGCGTGAGCGCGATGCCGAGCAGGTGATTCCGCATGATCCGCTGGCCCCGCCCGGCGCGCTGGAATCGCCGGCGCTGCGGGTGACCCGGGAGACCGTGCAGTTCCTGCTCGACGACCTGGGGACCGAGGGCGGCGGATTCGCCTCCGCGCTGGACGCGGACACCCATGTCGAGCCGGAGGGGCCGGGGGTGGAGGGCGCGACGTACGTGTGGACGCCCGCGGAACTGAACGGGCTGCTGGGCGGCATCGATGGGGCTTGGGCGGCAGAGTTTTTCGGGGTCACCACCGCGGGGACGTTCGAGCACGGCACCTCGGTGCTGACCAGGTACGCCGATCCCGCCCCCGCCGATTTCGAACGGCTGCAACGGATCACCGGGCTCATGCGGGACGCGCGGGATCGCCGGCCGCAGCCCGAACGGGACGACAAGGTGGTGACGGCCTGGAACGGCATGGCCATCGCCGCGCTCGCCGAAGCCGGTGCGGCGCATCACCATCCGACCTGGGTGCTGGCCGCCGAGCGCTGCGCGCAGTTCCTGCTCGACACCCACGTGACCGACGGGCGGGTGTGCCGTGCCTCGCTCGGCGGGGTGGCCGGGACCGCGCCCGGCGTGCTCGAGGATTACGCCTGGCTCGCGCTGGGTCTGCTGACCCTGCACCAGACTTCGCGCGGGGGGTGGCTGTCGCACGCGCAGCGGGTGCTGGACGCCGCGATCACCCATTTCGCCGATCCGGAGGTGCCGGGCAGCTGGTTCGACACCGCCGACGACGCCGAGACGCTGGTGACGCGGCCGCGCGATCCGCTGGACGGCGCGACCCCCTCCGGCACAGCGGTTCTCGCCGACGCGCTGCTCACCGCGGCGGCCCTCTCCGACCTCGAATCGGCCGCCCGCTACCGCGACCTCGCCGACGCGACCCTGGACCGCGGCGCGATCCTGCTCGCCCGCGCCCCCCGTTCGGCGGGCCATTGGCTCGCCGTCGCCGAGGCGGCCCTGCGGGGTCCGATCCAGGTGGCCGTGGCGGTGGCCGACGGTGACCGCGAGGGCTATTCGACCCTGGTGCAGGCCGCCCGCCTCGCCGCCCCCGGCGGCACGGTAGTGGTGGCGGCGGCCCCCGACACCGACCCCCTCCTGACCGATCGCCCCGCGGTGAACACCCACTCCGCGGCCTACATCTGCCGCGGCGCGGTCTGCGACCTCCCGGTCACCACGGCACAGGAGGTCCGCGCGGCCCTGCTCCCGCCGGCCTCGGCCTGAGTCACGCCCCCGCTACGCTCCGGTTCGCGGGGACGCGGCCGTGCGGGGTGCGAAGTAGTCGCCCGCGCGGTACATGGCGGGGATCGCGACCAAGACCGCGACGATGTGGACGACGCGAAATGTGGCCAGCGCCAGTGGTTCCGGTGACCAGTCCACCGTTACGCCCTGCCCGGAGAACAGCGTGGTGGCGGGCTCGATGAGCAGGGAGGCCATGCCGACCACGCCGAGGCCGAGCGTGAGAGTCGTTCGGGCCCACCGCGCGCCCGTCGCCATCTGCAGCGCTATCGCCGCGACCGCCACGTAGATCAGCCCCCGGGCGGCGAGCCCCAGCAGCAGCCCGCCCACGTCGGCATCCGGCTGATCCAGTGCCGAGGACGCCCGCAACAGCGACTCGCACACCCCCGCGAGCAACGCCACGACAATGGCCTGCAGCGCGATCGAGACCGCCACCGGCCGATCCCGGTCCCCGTCCGACAAGTCCCGCGCGTGCGCCCCGATACCGCTCATACCCCCACTGTCCCCGCCCCCGTCGCCGATACGGATCACCCACGAGTACGACACGCCACCGGTCCCGCAGTACGACAGCGGTATCGGAGCCTCGGCCGGTAACCGCGCTGAGGATCGGTTCGACCTCGCGCCCGCATACCGCTTCGGTTACGGGCGGCACGGTCACGTCACCGCACCCATGCAGCGAAACAGCCTGTGAACTGCTGTGATTACGTCCTCGCACACTGCCTGGGGCGGACGTCGCCCCGCGTATTTCCATTGCCGCCGCCACCGCCCGGTCCTACAGTCCGGAACCTGTGTCTACTTTGATTTTGTCGCCCAGATACTCCGAGGAATCTCGGATCATGCGGGCGGCCGCCGTACAGGCCGTAGGCCGGGCGGTGGTGGAGGCCAACACAGCCTGGGGCGCCGGGGTTTACGGGTGTGAACCGGGGCGGGTGCCGGCCGTTCTCGAGCGATCGTGTGTGGCGGGGAACGCCGGCCGACCGTGGCTGTTGGAAGCCGTGCCGGCGGAATGACGGGGGAGTGGCTGCCTAGAGGTCGGCGGCGGGGGCCGGGGCCGCGGCCCGCGGGGGCGCGGCCTGCGGGGCGGTGCCGTTGTGGCGGGCTCGCGCGGGAGACGGGACGTCGGTCCAGCCCGGCGTGGGTTCCTTCCGTCCCCGCAGGTGGATGGTGTCGTGCAGCATCCACCTGCTGCGTTCGGAATCCGCGGCGGCGTCGATGACGACCTGACTGGCCAGGATCCGGCGGCCGACCTGTTTCGCCTCGGTGGTCAGGCGGGCCGCCTCGTTGACCGCGTCGCCGATCACGGTGAACTCCAGGCGGGTATCCGCGCCGACGTCACCGGCGAAGACCAGGCCGCGGGCGACGCCGATGCCGATGTCGAGCTCGCCCGCCGCGATCACCTCGTCGCGGATGCGGCGCGCGGCGCGCAGGGCGGGGGTCGCGTTGTCGTCCAGGGCGATGGGCGCGCCGAAGATGCACAGCGCCGCATCGCCTTCGAACTTGTTGACCAGGCCCTGATTGGCCTCGGTGGCGGCGACCACGATCGACAGCAGCCGGTTCAGCTTGGTGACGAAATCGCGCGGAGCCAGTTCCGTGGCCATGGCCACCGAACCGGTCACATCGACGAAAAGCGCTGTCACCACCCGCATATCGCCGGTCAGATCGGATTTGGCGGCGAGCGCGCGGGCCGCGACCTCGGCCCCGACGTGGCGGCCGAACACCGCCTGCATGCGTTCGCGCTCACGCAGATTCGAGGCGAGCTCGTTCACCGAATGCTCGAGGCGACCGATCTCGCTGGTGCTGCCGATCGGGACCCGTACGTCGCGATCGCCCTTGGCGATTCGGTCGAGGGCATCGCGCAGCGTGTGGATCGGGGTGGCGACCGAGCGCGCCAGCGCCGCCGTCGCGACCGCGCCCGCCGACAGCCCGACCAGGGCCACGTAGATCGCCGTGTGGATCCGGTCCGCGTACGCCGACGACGGATCCGCGAGCACGGTGATGAGCATGAACAGCGGCACCGCGCCGGTCACGGTGAAGGTGACGAGCACCCGCATCAGCACCGTGGAACTCCAGTGCCCGGTCCCGTCGAGCACCTCGGACACCACCGGAATGGTCGGCCGGATGAGCCGGTCGACGATCAGGAAGGTCAGCGCCGCCGACTCGATCCCGCCCAGGGTGAACATGGACAGCACGACCGCGAAGTCGCGCTCCGGGGTGAAATGCGCGAACAGCGCCGCCGCGATGATGACGCCCGGCAGCCAGATGGCCAAGGCCCGCAGCGTGATTCCCAGCGGCAGGTGCAACAGCCGGCGCGCCTCGGCTTCGGTCGGCGTCCGGCGCTGATCGAGCCAGGCGAAGTAGTGCTCGCGATCGCGCACCGCGAGCACGATGCCCAGGAACGCGCCGATGGCCGGATAGATCGCCACCTGCCCGAACGCGGTCATCCATTCGGTGCCGAGCCGGGCGAAGAACCCGCTGAGCCACAGTTCGACGGTGATCACCCCGAGCCCGCCGAGGTTGCACGCCATGACGACGGCCGACAGCCCCCACCGCGCGCGCAGCGCCCACAGAATGAGCCTGCTGATCACGTCGCCAGGGGCGTCGCGGCTGCGACGGTCGGTGCGTTCATCGGAATGTAGTGCCTAGGGGTCGTCCGGCTGTTGCTCTGGACTTTAGAGACCTTTTGCTCCGGATTGCACGTTTGTGAGTAATTGCTCGCGCACTCAGCGCAGCAGGACCAGCCAGACCGCGACGTAGTGGCACAGCGCCGCCACCACCGTCGCCGCGTGGAAGAACTCGTGGTAACCGAACACCTCCGGCCACGGATCCGGCCAGCGCGCGGCGTACAGGATGCCGCCGATGCTGTACGCGATCCCGCCCGCGAGCAACAGCAGCACCGGCGCCCACCCCACGTTCCCGATGAGCGTCCCCGCGACCGGCACGATGGCCCACCCCAACAGCAGATACAGCGGCACCCCGACCCAGCGCGGCGCGGTGGGCCACAACATCTTCAGCGTGACCCCCGCCAGCGCTCCCGCCCACACGGTGACGAGCAGGATGGTCCCCGCCCGCCCCCGCACACCGAGCAACGCGAACGGCGTGTAACTACCCGCGATGAACAGGAAGATCATCGAGTGGTCGGCCCGCTTCATCCACATCCGCGCCCGCGCGGTCTTCCAGTGCACCCGGTGGTAAGTGGCACTGATCCCGAACACCCCGCACACGGTCAGCCCGTAGACCGCCGTAGACCAGGCCGCGGTCGCCGACACGGTGCTCGCGACGCTCACCAGCACGATGGCCGCGATGGCCGCGACTCCCACGGCCCAGAGATGGATCCACCCCCGCAGCCGCGGCTTGATGAGCGCGAGCTCGTCCCGAACGGTTTCGAGAACATCCGCCACCGGGGCGGGAACACTCTCCGACACGTAGTTACCTCCTCAGTAACCTACGGTACCGTAGGTTGCGACCCGAATCCCCCGAAAGTGGCGGGCCCCTCAACGGATACGCCTCCAACCCCCGTCCCCACATCACCCACCCGTAGGGGTCCGGCCCCAGACCCGCCACCCTCGCCACCAACCGGGTTCCAAGTGATCACCCCTCTGCGAAGGCGAAGCCGAGCCCCAACTCCGCAGACCCGCACGTGTCCTTCCCGAAATGTGCCCGATCGGATTGTGGCCTACAGATCTCGCATCGGTCCGATATCTCCCGGGGTACGCCCAAGATGGGTTCTGCTCCTGCCCGCACCGCGCGAATGGGAAGGCCAACGGCACTTGTGCCGCGCGCCGATCGGATCGCGCCGACTGATTTCGCACCGGTCGGGGTAACTCCGGGGGTACGCCCAAAATGGGTTCGGCTCCTGCCCGCACCACGCGAATGGGACGGCCAACGGCACCTAGGCCATGCGCCAAATACGCGGGGAGGCGGGGGAGCGTAGGGTGACGTGCCGTGAAGCTTGCGAGTCAGGTGCGTGGACTCCCGTATCGCGTTTACGAGGCCAGACTGGCCAAGCAGCTGGCGGGTAAGCAGCATCCGCGCCATGTGGCGGTGATGTGTGACGGCAATCGGCGGTGGGCGCGGGAGAACGGCTTCACCGACGTCAGTCACGGGCATCGGGTGGGCGCGCTCAAGATCGCCGAGCTGGTCGGCTGGTGCGGTGAGGCCGGGATCGAGATGGTCACCGTCTACCTGCTCTCCACCGAGAACCTGGGCCGCGACCCCGAGGAGCTGGAGACGCTCTTCGAGGTGATCACCGACGTGGTCGAGGAACTCTCTGCGCCGGAACAGAATTCGAGCGTCCGCATCGTCGGCGCGCTGGACCAGTTGCCCGACGTCGTGGCCAAGCGATTGCGGCACGCCGCCGAGGGCACCCTGGGCCGGGACGGCGTGCACGTGAACGTGGCCATCGGCTACGGCGGCCGGCAGGAGATCACCGACGCGGTGCGCTCACTGGTGCGCCAGGAGATGGAGGGCGGGGAGACCGGGGAGGATCTGGTCCAGGCCATCACGGTGGACGCGATCGGCCAGCACCTGTACACCTCCGGGCAGCCGGATCCGGATCTGGTCATCCGCACCTCCGGTGAGCAGCGCCTTTCCGGATTCCTGCTGTGGCAGAGCGCCTACTCCGAGATCTGGTTCACCGAGGCCTACTGGCCCGAATTCCGCCGCGTGGATTTCCTGCGCGCGCTGCGCGATTTCGCCGCCAGGCACCGCCGCTTCGGCGTCTGAGCACGCACCCGAGGCCCGAATTCCGCGCCGTGACCCCGGCCGCGACCGCGACACGGCCAGTCAACGGTTGTATTGCAGTGCAATGGCTTCCGTGGTTCGCGGGCGCTTCGCTGCGTACCGTCGGATCGCATGAGCGAACTGGTCGAGGGGCAGGGTGGCGCCGCGGCGTACCTGAGTTATGAGGAGTTCGGGCGGCGATTCCTGGAATACGCGGCGTCGCCCGAGCGGATCGCCGGCGCTTTCGAGAAGCTGACCGGCGAGCAGTTCGAGTTCGGCCCCATCGGCGCGGGCCCGGGCCGCATCGCGAAACTCTCGGCCAGCGTGCGCCTGGGCCAGCCCCGCCTGAATCGGGAAGTGCTGGACAACATTTCGTTCGATCTGGTGATCCCGCTGGACGTGGACCTGCTCATCGACCTCGCGGTGGACCGCTACCCCTTCCGCGTCGACGGCACCATTCACCTGCGCCTGACCGTGCGCACCGCCGAACCGCTGCGGGTGCTCATCGAGATCGCCGAGCCCCAGCCCAGCAACGTGCGCATCAACGTGGCCAGCGCGTCCCGGCGCGGCGAGGTGCTGCGCATCGTGGCCAGCGTCGACCACGAGATCCGCCGCTTCGTCGCGCGCTACATCGCCGAGGAGATCCACAAGCCGAACATCCAGGCGGCCACGAACATCGACGTGGGCGCGCGCCTGGACGCAGCCTGGAGTCTCTGACTCCCGCGCGCCGGAGTTCCCGGCTCCCTACAACTTGCGCAGGCGCAGCCGGTTGATGGTGTGGTCGGAGTCCTTGCGCAGCACCAGCGTCGCGCGCGGGCGGGTCGGCAGGATGTTGTCCACCAGGTTCGGCCGGTTGGTGTTGTTCCAGATCTCCTTGGCCGCGCTGGTGGCCTCGGCGTCGTTGAACCGCGCGTAGTGGTGGAAGTGCGAATTAGGGTCGGCGAAGGCGGTTTTGCGCAGCGCCAGGAACCGCTGCACGTACCAGGTCTCGATGTCCTCGATGCGCGCGTCCACGTAGATGGAGAAGTCGAACAGGTCCGAGACCATCAGTCGCGGACCGGTCTGCAGCACGTTCAGGCCCTCGACGATCAGGATGTCGGGCTGGCGCACGCAGTGGAACTGGTCCGGCACGATGTCGTACGCGATGTGCGAGTACACCGGCGCGCACACCTCGGTCGCACCGGATTTCACCTCGGTGACGAAGCGCAGCAGCTTGCGCCGGTCGTACGACTCCGGGAACCCCTTGCGGTGCATGATGCCGCGCCGGGTGAGTTCGGCCGTGGGATACAGGAATCCGTCGGTGGTGACCAGATCCACCCGCGGGTGGTGGTCCCAGCGCGCCAGCAGCGCCTGCAGCACGCGCGCGGTGGTGGACTTGCCCACCGCCACCGATCCGGCCACGCCGATCACGTACGGCACCTGGCGGTCGGGATGGGTTTCCCCGAGGAAGGTCGCGGTCGCGGCGAAGAGCCGCTGTTTGGCCGCCACCTGCAGGTGAATGAGCCGGGCCAGCGGCAGGTAGACCTCCGCGACCTCTTCCAGGTCGATCTGCTCGCCCAGACCGCGCAGACCGGTCAGCTCTTCCTCGGTGAGTACGAGCGGAGTCGACTTGCGCAGTGTGCGCCACTGCTTACGGTCGAATTCCACATACGGACTCGGCTCGCTCATTCGCGCCATCTATCCACGTCCCCGTGTCGGCCGACAACGGTCACCGCGGGTCCGTGCCCGGGCCCGTGTCGGTTGGGTTTCCACCTGTACTGACCCCGGACTCCTCAGAGGCGGATACGTCGACACTCCACGCATAGGCGAATTGTGCTCGGCTCCTACAACCCGGTGAACACCAGGTGTTGCTACCGGTGAGTAACCAGCGTGACATGCGCCACCTTGCCGACTCCCGCCATAATGGTTCGCGGCCCGTCTCGTTCTGGACTGACGTAGCGGGGGAGCGAAGCGGAGGAGCGGAGGAGGGAAGAACGAGACCTCCAGGGCCGCGAACCCGCCCGGAGCGAAGCAGAGGGCAAATTGAACAGAGCAGCGCATCCCCTCGTGACCGAATACCTGCGACTGGGCCTGGCCTTCGATCGCTTGGAGGAGGGCTTCGTCGACGCCTTCACCGGCGATCCGGCCCTGCGCCGGGCGAGTGAGAACGCGCCCGCCCCGCAGCCGCGCGAGCTCGCGCACCGGGCCGCGACCCTGCTGAAAGAACTGCCCGGCGCCGGGCTGTCCGCCGAGCGCACCGAATTCCTCGAGGTTCATCTGCGCGCGCTCGAATGCTCGGCCCGCAAGTTCGCCGGGGACGACATCACCTTCATCGACGAAGTACGCGCCTATTTCGACGTGGAGATCGCGCCCGGCTCGGAGGACGACTACCGCGAGGCGCATCGGCAGCTCGACGAGGTACTACCCGGCGACGGCCCGCTGCTCGATCGCGTCACCGCCCACCGCCGCGCCGACACGATCCCGCCCGAGCGCCTGCGCGAATGCGTGGACGCCTTCTCCGGCGCGCTGCGCGAATTGGTCCGCGAACGCTATCCGCTGCCGGACAACGAGCGCGTGGAATACGAAGTGGTGGGCGACAAGCCGTGGTCCGGCTTCAACTACTACCTGGGCGACTACCAATCGCGGGTCGCCATCAATTCCGATCTCGAGCAGCACATGTCCCAGCTCGGGCATTTGATCGCGCACGAGTCGTACCCGGGCCATCACACCGAGCACTGCCGCAAGGAAGCCGGACTGGTCGCCGCCGGGCAGGACGAGCAGACGCTGTTCGTGGTCAACACCCCGCAGTGCCTGATGGCCGAGGGCCTCGCGGATCTGGCGCTGAAGTCGATCGTCGGCCCGGGCTGGGGCCGCTGGGCGCAGGAGATCTACGCCGATCTCGGACTGCGCTTCGATGGCGAACGCGCCGAACGGGTTTCGACGGCCTCGGCCAAGCTGCTGGGTGTGCGTCAGGATGCCGCGCTGCTGCTGCACGATCGCGGGCGCGGGGCCGATGAGGTGGCCGAATTCCTGCAGCGCTGGAGCCTGGTGACGCCGGAGCGGGCGCGGCAGTCGCTGCGGTTCCTGTCCTCGCCGCTGTGGCGGGCCTACATCAGCACGTACGTGGAGGGTTACCGATTGCTCGGTGGCTGGCTGGACGGCGCCGCCGGTGCGGACGATCGATCCGAGCGTTTCCGGCGGCTCCTGGATGAACCCCTCACACCCGGCGCAATTCGTCGAATGTGAGGGAACTCCCCGAATTACCGGTGTATCAGGCGGCGGTGCCCCAGTTGGCACAGGAGGCGCCACCGCTGGAGGCGGTGCACAGGGTGCGGAGCAGGGTGAGCAGAACGTCCTGGAAACCGCCGCCGGCAATGTTGTACAGCATATCTTTTACCTCGAAAGCTAGATCTGGGCCGATGCCACTGGCCGGGAAAGCCAGCGCGCGAAACTTTACCGATCTTCGGTGCTTCGCCATAGCCTGAATTTCGCGCGCTGTCCATGCCTACGCCGTTACGGGCGCGTCTCGTCTGCGTGGACATGGTCCGCGCCCCTACTTTCCGGGGCAAAGGTTCTTCGGTGTGTCGGCGGTGTTTCGCCCTGTCGCGCGGGTGGCGCGCCGGTCCGGCGGGCGCGTGATCCGGCATGCGGGCCGCCGGATAGGATGGGCGCTACCGCGACTGGCGCACTCGAGGTGGAAGCAACCACCGGGAAGCACCGAAGTCCCGCACCGCGCGCCTGGGTGCAGGGCGAACAGGACCCCTGGCACCCCCGGGGATCCCGGAGCACGGAGGTTGCGATGGATCGGCATTCGCTCGGCGACACTCAGAACCCGCTGGCAAACGGCGCGGCACCGGCAAATACACTCGGCGGCGTGACGCAGACGACCTCCTCAGTCAATTCCCAGTCCCTCGGTGAACTAGACCCCGAGGTCGCCGAGGCCATGGCCGGTGAGCTGGCCCGCCAGCGCGACACCCTCGAGATGATCGCCTCGGAGAACTTCGTGCCGCGCGCGGTGCTGCAGGCGCAGGGCAGCGTGCTCACCAACAAGTACGCCGAGGGCTACCCGGGCCGCCGCTACTACGGCGGCTGCGAGAACGTCGATGTGGTCGAGGATCTGGCGCGCGCCCGCGTCACCGAACTCTTCGGCGCCGAATACGCCAACGTCCAGCCGCATTCGGGCGCGCAGGCCAACGCCGCGGTCCTCATGGCGCTGATGAATCCGGGCGAGCGCCTGCTCGGCCTGAACCTCGCGCACGGCGGCCACCTCACCCACGGCATGCGCCTGAACTTCTCCGGCAAGCTGTACGAGGTCAGCGCCTACGGCGTGCGCGAGGACGATCACCGCGTCGACATGGACGAGGTCCGCAAGCTCGCGATCGAGTCCAAGCCGCAGGTGATCGTCGCCGGCTGGTCCGCCTACCCGCGGCACCTGGACTTCGCGGCCTTCCGCGAGATCGCCGACGAGGTCGGCGCGAAGCTGTGGGTCGACATGGCGCACTTCGCCGGTCTGGTCGCGGCCGGGCTGCACCCCTCGCCCGTCCCGTACGCCGATGTCGTCTCCTCCACCGTGCACAAGACCCTCGGCGGTCCGCGCTCGGGCGTGATCCTGGCCAAGCAGGAGTACGCCAAGAAGCTCAACAGCGCGGTCTTCCCGGGCCAGCAGGGCGGCCCGCTCATGCACGCCATCGCCGCCAAGGCCGTGGCCTTCAAGATCGCCGCGGGCGCCGAGTTCGCCGAGCGCCAGGCCCGCACGCTGTCCGGCGCCAAGATCCTGGCCGAGCGCCTGAACGCCGAGGACACCAAGGCCAAGGGCATCACCGTGCTCACCGGCGGCACCGATGTGCACCTGGTGCTCGTCGATCTGCGCAACTCGCAGCTGGACGGCCAGCAGGGCGAGGATCTGCTGCATGAGATCGGAATCACCGTGAACCGCAACGCGGTTCCGTTCGACCCGCGCCCGCCGATGGTCACCTCCGGCCTGCGGATCGGCACCCCGGCGCTGGCCAGCCGCGGTTTCGGCGACACCGAGTTCGCCGAGGTCGCCGAGATCATCGCCGCCGCGCTGACCGGGTCCGCGGATCTGGATTCGCTGCGCCAGCGGGTGTCCAAGCTGGCCCAGGCCTTCCCGCTGTACGAGGGCCTCGAGGAGTGGCGCCTGCTCGGCTGAGTGCCGGAGCAGCATTTCGGCCGAGAGCCGGAGCAGCACTGACGAATACGGCCCGCCGCGATCGAATGATCGCGGCGGGCCGGTTCTTTCGAGTGCTGTGTGCCCGGTTCAGAACAGGCGCAGCCGCCGCGGCCCGCCGGTGAGCGCGGGCGCGTCGGCCTTCACGGTCGCGATCAGCTCGCCGGGATTCGGGTTCACCCAATGTCTTTCGGCGGAGTCGCCGGGCTTCGCCCCGGGGGTGCGCAGCACCACGGTCGGCACGGTCTCGTTGCCGTCGGCCACCGAGCGCACGAACGCGGCGGCGTCGGGGTCCTCCCAGATGTTCACCTCGCGGTGCACGATGCCGCGCAGGTTGAGGGCCGTGCGCAGGCGCGCGCAGAAGGGGCAGCCGGGACGCCGGTAGACGACGAGCTCCGGGATGGCGTCAGCGGTCATGCCCCGAGTGTAGGTTCGTCGCGCCGGGCCCGTCCGCCCCGCGAATCACGGGAGTCGTGCCCGCGGCGGGGCTCAGGAATTCTTGGCCAGGTAGTCCACGTACATCGGGCGCAGCACCTCGCCGATCTCGCCCTCACCCGCGTGCGCGTAATCGTCCAGCATCGGCAGCACGTACTTGATGTCGGCTTCGCTCTCGCCCAGATCGCCCGCGGCGGCCGCGGCGGCCGGAATGGACTTGAGCAGATCCCACAGGAACTTCACGTCACCGTGGCGAACGGCCAGCTTCACGGCCCGGTCGTGCAATTCCTTGGTGGACAGCGTCTCGAGATCGCGAGTATCGGCCATGCCATCGACTGTAATGGACCCATGGCAGCGCAACCGAGGTACCGGGTCAAGCGTGTGTACGACGCTCCCGAGGCGGGCGACGGCCGCCGGGTGCTGGTGGACCGGCTCTGGCCGCGCGGGGTCAGCAAACAGCAGGCATCCATCGACGAGTGGGCCAAGGACGTGACGCCGTCGAACGAGTTGCGGCGGTGGTACCACGCGGATCCGGACACGCGCAGAGCCGAATTCGAAAATAGGTACCGCGCGGAACTTTCCGGCGCCGCGCCGCGAGAGGCGCTGGCGCGCCTGCGCGCCGAGGCCGCGAAGGAACCACTCACGCTGGTGACAGCGGTGAAGGATCCGGCGCACAGTCACGTTCCGGTTCTCCTCGGCGAGTTGGGCGAAACGCCGAAGTAGGACACGCAGTTAATCCGATCTTCACTAACACGCCTGCAACTCGAGCAGCCGGAAACCGATTTCGGCGGTAGCGTCGGGGGTGCGGGCCGCGTAGGTGTGGCGCGTACGGGAGGTCCTGATCGTGTCTGAGCTACTCAGTGCGAGGGGGCCGGCACTCGGCCCTCGGGTCCTACGACCCTAACGGCCGACCGGCCCAGCGAGAACGCTCGCGCGGTGTCGCGCGGGTGGCAAAGGAGCCCACCGTGACTGATGCACGCTCCGTCAACACTTCCGCCGAGGGTGCGCGCACCACCGGGCAGGGAGTTCGCGCCTCGCAGTCGTCCGAATCAGGACTGAAAACCTTTGTCGTGGATACATCGGTGCTGCTTTCGGACCCCTGGGCGCTGACCCGCTTCGGCGAGCACCACGTGGTGCTGCCGCTCGTGGTGATCAGCGAACTCGAGGGCAAACGGCACCACCACGAACTGGGGTGGTTCGCTCGCGAGGCTTTGCGCATGCTGGACGATCTGCGTCTGGCACACGGTCGGCTCGATCAGCGGATCCCGGTCGGATCCGCGGGCGGCACGCTCCAGGTGGAGCTGAACCATACCGACCCCAGTGTGCTGCCGGTGGGCTTCAGAACCGACAGCAACGACTCTCGAATCCTCGCCTGCGCACTCAATTTCGCGGCCGAGGGGCAGAAGGTCGTCTTGGTCTCGAAGGACATCCCGTTGCGCGTCAAGGCGAGCGCTGTCGGGTTGCAGGCCGACGAGTACCACGCCCAGGACGTGGTCACCTCCGGGTGGACCGGCATGGTGGAACTCGAGGTCGGGTCGGCGACGGTCGACAAGATCTACGCCGATTCCGTCATCGACCTGGACGAGGCCCGGGACATCCCGTGCCACACCGGTATTCGGCTCCTCAGCGCACGCGGTAGCGCCCTGGCCCGGGTGACCCCGGACAAGCGGGTGCAACTGGTGCGCGGCGACCGGGAGGCCTTCGGGCTGCACGGGCGCTCGGCCGAACAGCGCATCGCGCTGGATCTGCTGCTGGACGAGAGCATCGGCATCGTGTCGATGGGCGGCCGGGCGGGCACCGGTAAGTCCGCGCTCGCGCTGACCGCGGGCCTGGAAGCGGTGCTGGAGAGGCGAACCCATCGCAAGGTGGTGGTGTTCCGGCCGCTGTACGCGGTCGGCGGACAGGATCTGGGCTACCTACCCGGTAGCGAGAGCGAGAAGATGGGGCCCTGGGCGCAGGCCGTCTTCGACACCCTGGAAGGGCTGGCCAGCCCCGAGGTCATGGAGGAGGTCCAGGCGCGCGGCATGCTGGAAGTGCTGCCGCTCACCCACATTCGCGGCCGCTCGCTGCACGACTCCTTCGTGATCGTGGACGAGGCGCAATCGCTCGAACGCAACGTGCTGCTCACCGTGCTGAGCCGGTTGGGCAGCGGGTCGCGGGTGGTGCTCACCCACGACGTCGCCCAGCGCGACAATCTGCGCGTGGGCAGGCACGACGGCGTGGCCGCGGTGATCGAGAAGCTGAAGGGCCATCCGCTCTTCGCGCACATCACCCTGACCCGCAGCGAGCGTTCGCCGATCGCGGCGCTGGTCACCGAGATGCTGGAGGAGTTCGGGCCGAACGCGTGACGCGCGCCAGGCGATAGGTGATTTCTTGCCCGGTCGGGCGGCGTACTCCGGTACGCCACCCGGCCGGGCAAATTCGTAGTATGTGTTTCGATTCACAGTCCGCAGGGTATGTTTCACTGAAATGCCAGCTCGGCTGTTGATTCGGCGCGGAGTGGTGGTGTGCTGAACGGTTGCCGGGTCTCGTCCTGAAATACCGAGAGGATGGATATGCACCACTTCGCTCGACGTTCGGCCGGCATCGTGGCGGCGGCCGCGCTCATCACGGTCATGGTCGCGGGCTGCTCGAAGGACAAAGAGGACAAGGACTTCAAGTCCGACGGCGCGACCTCCACCAGCGTCATGGCCCCGGCGCCGGCCACCACGGAGGAACACGACGACGATCACTCCGGCACCTCGGCGCCGGAAACGACCACCGCCGCGCCGGAGACCAGCGCCACCGGCGGCGCCATGGAAACCAAGATCGCCACCCGCAACGGCGGCGAAATCGCGGTCGCCGGAGCGTTTCTCGCCAAGTACACCGAACTCGGCGGCGCGACCGGCCCGCTCGGCGAGCCCCGCGGCCCCGAACGCGAGGCGCCCGGCGGCGGCAAGATGCAGGAATTCGAGGGCGGGGCCATCTATTCCAGCCCGGAGACCGGAACCCACGTGGTGTGGGGCGAGATTCGCAAGGCGTGGGACGGGCAAGGCGGGCCCGGTGGCGAACTCGGCTACCCGACGAGCGACGAGACCACCGTTCCGGGCGGCAAGCAGAGCGAGTTCGAGGACGGCAGCATCAGCTGGGTGGACGGCAACATCACCATTACCGAGAAATAGCGGGAACGGGTCCGGGACCGCGCGTCCCGGACCCGAATCGTCGCGCCCGGGTGCCGCCCGGTCCGGCCGGCGAGCGTCATCGGCCCGGGTCGAGAGCCTCGCAGCCCGGGTGTGGCGTGGGCGACCGCGCCGCCCGCGCGGCTATAGCCGTTCGACATGCCGGTCCATAGCCGTTGCGAATGCGGGGGGAAGATGCCCGCGTTCGCGGCGCAGCCGCTAGGTTGTGCTCGTGCAGAACGAATTCCTCGACCGCGAACTGCTGGAATCGCTGGCCCCGGAGGTGGAAGCCAACCTCGTGCGCCACGTGGCCGTCGCGGCGGAATGGCAGCCCCACGACTACGTGCCGTGGGACGACGGCCGCAACTTCGAGTTCCTCGGCGGAACCGATTGGGAGCCCGCGCAATCCGAGCTCAGTGACGTCTCGAAGCTGGCCCTGACCGTGGCCGTGCTGGTCGCCGACAATCTGCCCGCGTACCACCGCGAACTGGCGAAGTACCTGCGTACCGGCCCGTGGTGGCGCTGGGTGGGGCGCTGGACCGCCGAGGAGAACCGGCACGAGATCATGATCCGGAACTACCTCATGGTCACCCGTGCGGTGGATCCGATCGCCCTCGAGCGGGTGCGCATGGAGCACATGACCCTCGGCTTCTCGCGGCCCGGCATGCACCTGATCGACGTGCTCGCCGCCTCCGCGTTCGAAGAGGCCGCGGCCGCCGTGCGGCACCGCAACACCGCCGCGCTGTCGGAGGACCCGATCGTGGTCACCATCGCCGAGCGCCTGGCCGCCGACGACGAACTGCACGCGATCTTCTTCGCCAACCTGGTCTCGGCCGCCCTGGACCAGGCGCCCGATCAGGCCGTGCGCGCCATCGCCGACCGCGTCGCGGACTTCCGCGTGCCGGTGGTGAACCTGCCCGACGGAACCAACAGCGACGATCTGCTGGCCGCGGCGGGCATCTACGACCCGGCCCGCCAGAACGAACTGGTCTTCACCCCGCTGCTCGAGCGCTGGAACATCTTCGGCCGCACCGATTTCAGCGAGAAGGGCGAGAAGGCCCGCGCGGAGCTGGACCACCTGCGCCCCTGACGCACCCCACTCGACCCGCCCCCGGCAGCTCCAGCGCCGCGGGCGGGTCGTCGCATTTCCGGGGCCGGTGACCGCGTCCCCGCGGTCGGCTCGCCGATCATGGGTGACGTTCGGTGCGCAGCCGGAATCCGTTCCCGGCTCGGACCTTCCCCCGGCGTGTGCCACGGTCGGCGAGCAATTCGCAATCCGCGCCGACCGGATCGATGTCGGTGCCCACTGCCCCGGGTGTCCGGCGGCGGGGTGCTTTCGCCGGGGACCGGTCAGCGGCTGACGACTGCGCGGACCAGGCCCGTGACCGTGCCGCGCAGCAGGTTCTCCCAGGAGAAGTGGTCGTGCCACAGCACGATCCGGCCGTCGACGAGTTCGAAGGTGCCGCACACCCAGAACCCGATCTCGACCGGGCCGAACCGGAGGTAGTCGGTGCGCTCGGTGAGGACCAGGTTCGGGCCGTCCGCGGCGATGTTGTGCACGTCGACCCGAAAGCCGTAGCGGGGGTTGGCCAGTCGGTCGAAGACCCAGCGCACGCGGTCGATGCCGCGCACATCCGGTAGGGAGGTGTTCTTCCAGACGATGGCGGGGTCGACGAGTTCGAGCGCCTCGCCGATCGCCTTCACCTCCAGCGCGGCGAAGAACTCCCGCACCGTGGTGACCGCTTCCTGCTGCAATTCCGGTATGTCGGACATGCATCGAGCCTAAGCGGATTTCCCCTGCGCGCCCAGCGATTGCGCCGCACCGTTTCGACTTCGCACCCCCCTTCGCGCCGGATTCCGCCCTCTCAGCCCGCCGCGGCGATGTAGGCGGCGAGGCCGTCGAGGATGCGGTCGATGCCGAAGTGCAGGGCGTTGTTCCGGGCGGACCGCGATTCGGGGCCGGCCTGCCCGGACTGTTCGGCGAAGGCCGCGAGGGCGTGCGGGAAGCGGTCGGCGTTGGCGGCCAGGACGGGGCCGATCTCGCGGGCCAGCTCGGCTTCGGCGTTGTCGTCCGGACCGCCGGCGCCGACCTGCTGGATCAGGCTGCGCACGTGGCCGAGCAACAGCACGACGCTGTCGAGGCGCTCGGGGCCGGTGAGCGTGGTGTCCGCCAGCGCGGTGAGAGCCGTTTCCAGCCAGCTCAATTCGTTGGGACCCATGGGGCGCACGCCGGGGGTGAGCTCCAGGGCCCAGGGGTGGGCGCGATAGCGCTCGAAGGCCGTCTCCGCCCACGAGGTCAGGTAGGCGCGCCACGGCTCCGGGGACGCCGCGTCCACGATCACCGGTTCCGGGGCGGGCCCGAACGCGGTGTCCAGCATCAGCGCGGTGAGCTCGCTCTTGCCGGGCACGTACCGGTACAGCGCCATCTTCGCGCAGCCGAGGCGCTCGGCCAGCCGGGCCATGGCCAGGCTGGCCAGTCCCTCGGTGTCGGCCAGCGCGATCGCCTCGGCCACGATCCGCTCGAGCGTGAGCGAGGGCTTGGGTCCGCGCCGCGGCGGCTGCGGCAGGCCCCAGAGCAGTTCGACGGTGGTCGGTCCGGCCATGGTCGGCGTCCTTCCGGATTCGGCGCTTGACGGTTATCTGCGTCCAGCATACGCTGATTATGAAATAGCGTCCTACGGACACAGTTATCGAGAGGTTCCCGATCATGCGCAACACCACCGTTCTCATCTCCGGCGCGAGCGTCGCGGGCCCGGCCCTGGCCTACTGGCTGCACCGCTACGGCTTCGACGTCACCGTCGTGGAACAGGCCCCCGCCCCGCGCGCCGGCGGCCAGGCCATCGACTTCACCGGGTACACGCACATGGCCGTGCTCGAGCGCATGGGCATCCTGGACGACCTGCGCGCCCGGCAGACCGGCAAGACCGACATGGTGATCGTCGACGCCGACGGTGTGCGGCAGGCCGGCATCTCCGGCGATTTCACCGGCGGCGATCTCGAGATCCTGCGCGGCGATCTCGCCGAGGTCATGTACGAGCGGACCGCGGCGCACTGCCGATACCTGTTCGGCGACACCGTCACCGCGCTGACCGAGACCGCCGACGGCGTGCACGTCGAGTTCGCGCACGCGCCCGCCCGGACCTTCGATCTGGTCTTCGGCTGCGACGGCATCCATTCGCGGGTCCGCGCGCTCGCGTTCGGTCCCGAAGCCGACTACGTGCGGCACCGCGGCTACTACTACTGCATCGCCGGCGCCTCGCACTGGGAGAGCGCCGAGGCGGGTAACCGCGAGCGCGCGATCTCGTACGCGCACAACGCGCCCGGCCGCCTGGCGGTCACCGGCGGGTCCAAGGCCGGGCAGATGTACCTGTTCGCCTCGCCGCGCCTGGACTACGACCGGGCCGACGTGGACGCCCAGCGGCGCATCGTCGCCGAGCAGTTCGCGGGGATGGGCTGGGAGGTGCCGGGCATGCTGGCCGAATTGCCGGGGCTGGACGGCTTCTACCTCGACTCGATCAGCAAGGTGAGCATGAAGAGTTTCGTCCGGGGCCGGGTCGCGCTGCTCGGCGACGCCGGCTACGGAAACACCCTGGCGGGCTTCGGAACCGGGCTCGCGGTGGTCGGCGCGTACGTGCTGGCCGGGGAGCTGGCCGTCGCGGGCGGGGACCATACCGTGGCCTTCGCGCGGTACCAGGAGATGATGACGCGCTACCGCAGGATGTCCGACGGCGCGCATCCGGGCCGCTTCCTGGCGCCGAAGACCGCGCTGGGACTGCGTGTGCGGAATTGGTTCCTGGATTCACGCTGGTTCGGCGTGATGGCCGCGTCGGCCGAGAATTCGAAGAATGACATCGAATTGAAGAATTATGCCGAAATACTGGGTGTTAAGTGATTGTGCGTGCGGGTCACTCGAATGCGGGCGGGGATATGGGGACTTTCGTCCCCATATCCACCGACCGCCGCTGTCAGATGACGATACCGAGCGCGGCCAGAAGTGTGGAGGCGCTGAGGCCGACGAGATTGACAAGTCCTCCGAGTACTGCTTCGAGCATTGTCTCGTCCTTTCCTGGGGGACCCGCACTGTGCGGACACTCAGCTAATCGGCGCCTGTGCGCGATGTGTTTCACCGAATTTCCAGAAAAAGAAAATAGCTCGCTGACCGGCGGAATGTCGGATAGAAGCGGTGTCCGCACGGTGTGGAACGTGCTGGTCAAGCGGAAAAATCGGACATTCTGCCGGTCGCGGACCTTTGTTTCCCGGTCGCCGGATGTGGCGGGCAATTTCGGTGACGCTCAGGAATTGCCCGCTCATGCCCGGGATATAGCTTACTCGTGCTGCTGCTCGACCTTCGCCATGGACAGCACATCCAGCCGCCGGTCGAGTTCCTCGAGGCTGAGTTTGTCGCCGATGAGGCCGCGATCGATGACCGTCTGGCGAATGGTCTTGTGTTCCTTCACCGCCTGTTTCGCCACGGCCGCCGCTTCTTCGTATCCGATGACCGAATTCAGCGGCGTGACGATGGACGGCGAGGATTCCGCCAGCCGGCGCAGGCGCTCGGTTTCGGCGACCAGGCCGACGACGCACCTGTCCGCGAACAGGCGCGAGACATTGGCCAGCAGTCGAATCGACTCGAGCACATTGCGGGCCATCACCGGAATGTAGACGTTCAATTCGAACGCGCCGTTGCCGCCGCCCCAGGCGATCGCGGCGTCATTGCCGATGACCTGCGCGGCCACCTGCGTAACCGCCTCGGGCAGTACCGGATTCACCTTGCCCGGCATGATCGAGGAACCGGGCTGCAGATCGGGCAGCTGCAGTTCGGCGAGACCGGTGAGCGGCCCCGACCCCATCCAGCGAATGTCGTTGGCGATCTTGGTCAGGCTGATGGCGACCGTGCGCAGCGCCCCGGACAACTCGACCAGGCCATCGCGCGCGGCCTGCGCCTCGAAGTGATCGCGCGCCTCGGACAAGGCGTCGAGTCCGGTGGATCGCTTGAGCTCCACCACGACCCGGCCGCCGAAACCGTCCGGCGCGTTGAGGCCGGTGCCGACCGCCGTTCCGCCGATGGCCAATTCGCCCAGCCGCGGCAGCGTGGTCAGCAGGCGCTCGATGCCCGCGCTCATCTGCCGGGTGTAGCCGCTGAACTCCTGGCCGAGGGTGATCGGCACCGCGTCCATCAGGTGCGTGCGCCCGGACTTGACCACCCCGGCCCACTCCACCGACTTGTCCAGCAGCGCGAGCCGCAGATGCTCCAGCGCCGGAACGAGATCCTTGACCACGCCCTCGGTGGCCGCGACATGCGTTGCGGTGGGGAAGGTGTCGTTCGAGGACTGCGACATGTTTACGTCGTCGTTGGGGTGCACGGTGACGCCCTCGCGCGCGGCGATGCTCGCGATCACCTCGTTGGCGTTCATGTTCGAGCTGGTGCCCGAGCCGGTCTGGAAGACGTCGATGGGGAACTGGTCGTCGTGCTTGCCGTCGGCGATCTCGGTGGCGGCCGCGATGATCGCGTCGGCCTTGACCTTGTCCAGCAGTCCGAGGTCCCGGTTCACGGTGGCGCAGGCCGCCTTCAGCAGCCCCAGCGCCCGGATCTGCGCCCGCTCCAACCCGCCCCCGCTGATCGGGAAGTTCTCCACCGCCCGTTGGGTTTGCGCACGCCACAGGGCGTGGACGGGGACGCGAACTTCCCCCATGGTGTCGTGCTCGATCCGGAACTGGGTTTCCTCGGTCATGTTTTCGACCATAGGCCCGGACCGTCCGCGAGTGTTGTGCCACGCCTGAGGCAATGAGCACACCGGTCAGCGGAATACGGCCCGGGAACGCGAACGGCGTACCGGGGCAACCCGGTACGCCGTGGCGGTGGTGCTACCCGCGGATGCGGGGTGGTCCGGGGACCACTCAGGGCATCGGCGGGGCCGCGTGCTCGTCGCCGACGAAGTCGACCGAGGAGTACTCGCGGAGCTTGGTGAGGCGGTGGTAGGCGTCGACCATCCGGACGGTGCCGGACTTGGCGCGCATCACGATCGACTGGGTCGAGGCGCCGCCGCCGAAGTAGCGCACGCCGCGCAGCAGGTCGCCGTCGGTCACGCCGGTCGCGCAGAAGAAGACGTCGTCGCCGGACACCAGGTCCTCGGTCGACAGGATGCGGTCCAGATCGTGGCCCGCGTCGATGGCCTTCTGGCGCTCCTCGTCGTCCTTCGGGGCCAGCTTGCCCTGCAGGGCGCCGCCCATGCAGCGCATGGCCGCCGCGGCGATGATGCCCTCGGGGGTGCCGCCGACGCCGATGAGCATGTCCACGCCGGAGTCCGGGCGGGCGGTGGCGATGGCGCCGGCCACGTCACCGTCGGAGATCAGGCGAATGCGAGCGCCCGCGTCGCGGACCTCCTGGATGTGCTTGGCGTGGCGCGGGCGGTCGAGCACGCACACCGTCAGGTCGGAGATGAAGGACCGCTTGGCCTTCGCGACCCGGCGCAGGTTCTCCGCGATCGAGGCGGACAGGTCGATGACGTCGGCGCCCTCGGGGCCGACGGCGATCTTGTCCATGTAGAACACGGCCGACGGGTCGAACATGGCGCCGCGCTCGGCGACCGCGAGCACCGAGATGGCGCCCGGCAGACCCTTGGACATCAGCGTGGTGCCGTCGATGGGATCGACCGCGAAGTCCAGATCGGCGCCTTCGCCGTTGCCGACGTTCTCGCCGTTGTAGAGCATGGGCGCTTCGTCCTTCTCGCCCTCGCCGATCACCACGATGCCCTTCATGGACACCGTCGACACCAGCTGCCGCATGGCGTCGACGGCGGCGCCGTCGCCGCCCTCCTTGTCACCGCGGCCGACCCAGCGACCCGCGGCCAGCGCTCCGGCTTCGGTGACCCGGACCAGCTCGAGTGCGAGGTTGCGGTCGGGGGCCTCGCGGCGGCTCGGTGCGGGTGTGGGTGCCGTCATTACGGTGCCTCCTAGGTTCGCCTAACTACTGGGTGAATTGTCTCATTGCGGTTCGTGGCTCTAAACAAGTACTGACGTTTCACTTCCGGGCCGGTCAGGAACGCATACGGAACTCGTGCACGCCGCGTGGACTGTGAGCCGGGTCGCATCCGCCCGCCATGGATACTGGGCCTGTGCCGAACACGAAGCCACGGATTTTCAACGACTGGAAAGACCTGCTCTGGTCGCTGCTGCCCCTGGTGCTGATCTGCCTGGTCATCGCGGGCATCGCGAGCCAGTGCACGTTCACCACGGGCGGGCCCACGCAGGGCCGGATCCCCACGTTCGACGCGCACACCTCGCTGACCGAGGACGCGCGCAACCTCGGCTTTCCCATCCGCGAACCCGCGCTGCCCGCCGACTGGACACCCAACTCCGGCGGCAACGACCCCATCGCCGGGGCGGCCACCAGCACCGTCGGCTTCATCACCCCGCAGGGCAGCTACATGCGCCTGACCCAGTCCGCGGCGACGGAGGAAGCGCTGGCCAAGGACGTGGTGGGTACCCGCTACGCCACCGGCACCGAGCAGGTGGGCAACCGCAAGTGGGTGGTCTACGCCGAGCCGGGCACCGAGCCCGCGTGGATCGCGGACCTGGGCGACGTGCGAATTCTCGTCAAGGGCGCGGGCAATCGGGGCGCGTACATCACCCTCGCGACCGCGGTCGGAGCGGCACAGCCACTGCCCGCGCACTGATCCGCGTCAGCCCTGGTCGGTGCGGTGGGCGAGCGCGTCCTCGACCCGCTTGCGCGCACCGGCCAGATGCTCCTCGCAGCGGTTGGCCAGCGCCTCGCCGCGCTCCCAGAGGTTCAGCGATTCGTCCAGATCCATCCCGCCCTGCTCGAGCATCTTCACCACGTTGACCAGTTCGTCGCGGGCGCGCTCGTAGCCGAAGCCGGCGATCTCGGTGAGGTCGGTGTCGTTCATGAGGCGGTGGAATCCTTTCGGGGACCGAGGGGTTGGGCGGCGAGCGTGGCGGCGGTGAGCGCGCCGTCGGCCACTCGAATCCGGAGCTGGCTCCCGGGCGGCGCGTCGTCGATGGAACGGACCACTTCGCGATCCTTGCCCGTCACCTTCTGCACCACCGCGTAGCCGCGGGCCAGGGTGGCCGCCGGGCCGAGCGCGGAGAGCTTCTCACGCAGGTGCCGGGTGGCGGTGGATTCGGCGGTGAGGGCGTGGTTCACGGCGCGGCGGGCCGCGGTGCGCAGCCGTTCGGCCTCGTCGTACCGCTGATCGAGCAGGCGCAAGGGCTCGGCCAGCACCGGGCGCGAACGCAATTGGGCGATGCCGCGGGCCTCGCGATCGACCCAGCCGCGCAGCGCCGCGTTGGCGCGGGCCTGCAGGTCGCGCAGCAGCGCGGCCTCGGCGGCGGCGTCGGGGACGATGCGCTTGGCGGCGTCCGTCGGCGTGGCGGCGCGCAGGTCGGCCACGTAGTCACTGATCGGATTGTCGGGTTCGTGGCCGATGGCGCTGACGATCGGGGTTTTCGCGGAAACGATTGCGCGGCACAGTGTCTCATCGGAGAAGGCGAGGAGATCCTCCACGCTGCCGCCGCCGCGCGCCAGCACGATCACATCGACCTCCGGATCCGCGTCCAGCGCGGCGAGGGCCTCGAGGATCTGCGGCACCGCGGTCGGGCCCTGCACGGCGGCGTTGCGAATCTCGAAGCGCACCGCGGGCCAGCGCTGGGTCGCGACCGAGACCACGTCCTTCTCCGCGGCGCTGGCACGACCGGTGATGAGCCCGATGCGGTTGGGCAGGAAGGGAATCGGGCGTTTGAGTCGCGGGTCGAACAATCCCTCGGCGGCCAGCAGCCCCTTGAGTCGCTCGATGCGCGCGAGCAGTTCGCCGATGCCGACCGGGCGAATCTCGGTGACGCGCAACGACACCGTGCCGCGACCGGTGAAGAACGAGAGCTTGCCGTAGACCACGACCCGGCTGCCCTCCTGCAGCGGCACCGGTGAATTGCGCAGCAGGTCCGGATCACACGTGACCGAGAGCGACATGTCGGCGGCGGTGTCCCGCAGCACGAGGAAGGCGGTGCGGGTGCCGGGCCGCAGATTGATCTGGGTGATCTGTCCCTCGACCCAGACCGCGCCGAGCCGATCGATCCACTGCGCCACCTTGACGGCGATGGTGCGCACCGGCATCGGATTCTCGGCGGTGCTGCTCGGCTGCCGCGCTGGCTGGTCGGTGGTCACCGTAGTGATTCTGGCAGGAGCCACCGACTCCGTGTGCCACACCCGGCAGACGGCTGTCGCGCCGCACCCGGCGGACGGTGGTCCGCCCGCGGCGAGAGACCGGCCCCGGACAAACGAAATGCGCCGACCGTCCGGGGTACTCACCCGGGCAGTCGGCGCCGCGGAAGCTCGGACTACTTGGCCTGCACCGTGGCGATCCGGTTGGTCAGCATCGTGACGAACGGAGCGCGAGCCTGGGTCTGCTGCTCGTACGCGAGCAGCGCGGTCAGGTCCTCGACGGTGAGCTGACGCAGCCGGGCGCGCAGCTGCGCCAGGGAGATGTTCGCGTAGTCGTACCGGGTGGCGACCTCGGGCTCGACGACGGCGGCGGGCGCCTCGGGCTCGGCGGGAGCGACGGGCTCGGCCGCCACGGCCGCGGCCACCTCGGGCTCGGCCACCGCGACGCCGCCGTTACGGCCGTTGGTGGCGGCCTTGGAAACCGTTGCGGGGGCGGACGATTCGACCGGTCCCGGCGCGGGGGCCGGCTGCTCGGCGACCGCCTCGGCGACCGATTCCGCTTCGGCCACAAACGGTTCCGCGCCCGTCTCGGGGGTGGAATCCACGGGGCTGAACAGATCGAAGCTGCTCTTGCGGGCCGTGCCCGCGTCGGCGCTCGGCGTGTGCCCGAACGGCTCGTCCTCGTCGAAGGTCGCCCATTCGGGCTGTTCCTCCGGCTGGATCAGGCGATCGAAAACGGCGTCGCCCTTGAGCGCGAGACTGGTCACGAACTGCTGGAAATGCATGGTGGTCTGCAGCAGCTGACTGATCGCGGTGATCGGGAAGTTGATGGCGTTGGCGGGTAGCCGCCGAGTTTCCTCGAGGGCATAGACGGCGGCCCCGGCGGCGACCCGGGCCAAGAACGGAGGTCGGAACATGCCCCTAGCCTGCCCGAAACGCCCTGTGATGCAAAGGTTGGAAGTCACATAAAGTGATTCTGACGTCAATTTTTCGCTGTTGTTCACACGGGGTGACCTACCTGCGGCGTCCCCGCGTGTCGCGCCGGTGTGAATCCCGAGCTGGAGCACGGCCCCCGCCGGGTGCCAGTATCCTTGGCGGCATGTCCTCGGCTATCCCTTTGAACGTCGGAATCGTGCGGTCCGCGACGGCTGCGCCCGATGCGCCGAAACGCGTACTGCTCGCCGAACCGCGTGGCTACTGCGCCGGTGTGGACCGGGCGGTGGTCACGGTGGAGAAGGCGCTCGAGAAGCACGGCGCCCCGCTCTACGTGCGCAAGGAGATCGTGCACAACCGCCACGTGGTGGAAACCCTGCGGGACCGCGGGGTGATCTTCGTGGACGAGACCGACGAGGTGCCCACCGGCGCGGTTGTCGTGTTCTCCGCGCACGGCGTCTCCCCGGCGGTGCACCAGTCCGCCGCCGAGCGCGATCTGCACACGATCGACGCCACCTGCCCGCTGGTGACCAAGGTCCATCAGGAAGCCAAGCGCTTCGCGCGCGAGGATTTCGACATTCTGCTCATCGGCCACGAAGGCCACGAGGAGGTCGAGGGCACCGCGGGCGAGGCCCCCGATCACGTGCAACTGGTCGACGGCCCGGACTCGGTGGACCGGGTCACCGTCCGCGACGAGAACAAGGTGATCTGGCTCTCGCAGACCACGCTGTCGGTGGACGAGACCATGGAGACCGTGCACCGGCTGCGCGCGCGCTTCCCGAATCTGCAGGATCCGCCGAGCGACGACATCTGCTACGCCACCTCCAACCGCCAGACCGCGGTCAAGGCCATGGCCCCGGCGTGCGATCTGGTGATCGTGGTCGGTTCGCGCAACTCCTCGAACTCGGTGCGGCTGGTCGAGGTGGCGCTGAACGCGGGCGCCAAGGCCGCGTACCTGGTCGACTACGCCCGCGAGGTCGACACGACCTGGTTCGAGGGCGTGCGGACGGTCGGTGTCACCTCGGGCGCCTCGGTGCCGGAGATTCTGGTCGAGGGCGTGCTGGAACTGCTGGCCGCCAACGGTTACGGCGAGGTGCAGTCGGTGACCACCGCGAACGAGACGCTGGTGTTCTCGCTGCCGCGCGAGCTGCGCCCCGCGCGCGGCTAGGGCGCTCCCGCTCCACGAACGACGAATCCCCGTATCCGCCGCCCTGATTCGCGGCGGGTACGGGGATTCTCGTGTGTTCGGGGTTCGCGGCCGGGCGCGTCGCGCTCCGGCCGCGGGCGGTGCTCAGCGCTCGATGCGGCCGGAATCGCGTTCGCGGTAGCGCACATTCGGGCGCGGGTGCGGGGGCACCTCGCCGCCGGGCTGGCTGCGGCGCCGGCCCTGGGCGCCGGTGCGGTCCGGGGCCGCGGCGCGGTCGCCGGTGGGCGGGATGCGATCGCCGGCGGCCGGGCGCGGCTTGCGCTCCCCGGCCGGTTTGCGGTCGCCCGCGGGCTTGCGATCGGTACCCGCGGCGGGTCGCTTGCGCTCTGTGTTCGACGGTGAACCCCTTCGCCACCGGCACCGCGTCCTCGGCGGCCGATGTGCCCATCGGGGACGGCATCGTGCTGCGGCTGGCCATGCT
>NZ_JBSFNO010000039.1:0-77025 GCF_053981095.1 Nocardia sp. NPDC003693 | reverse complement strand
CCGTCAGCATGGAGGTCGTCATCTGGATGGCGTTCACCCGCTCGGCGCGAATGAGCCCGGCCTGGTAGTACGGGTCGCGGTGCCCGCCGGGCCGGCGACCGCGCGACGGGCGCGGTCCGGCGGACGGGCGCGGGGCCCGGGGGGTCGGCCTGCGCAGCGCGCTCAGCGCGGTGCCGTCGAGTTCCCGGCGATGCAGCGCCACCCGGATCGCGCCCGTGATGAGCACGAGCACGGTGGCCAGCGCCATCGTGGGGAACCGATTCACCAGGGGGATGGCCAGATTGAGCAGCATCTCGCCGACCTTGCTCCGGCCGCTGCCGCCGCCGTCGCCGGAGTTGCCGAGCATGAGCTGATAGGCCAGCGGTACCGAGAGGAACAGCAGCAGCGGCGGCAGCACCATCGTGGTGAACAGGCCGCGGTAGCGGACCGCGGCCACGGCCAGCAGACAGCCGAGCACGTACAGCGTGGCGAAGGTGCCGGTGAGCTCCGAACCACCCGAATCGATGAAGAATCCGATAAAGGTGCAGGTCACCGCAATGAGCACCGCCGCCCCCGCCGGCACTCCGGGAACCGTCGGCACGATCGAACGGTGCGACGAGGGGACCTCGGCTCGCTCGCTTTGGGTAACTGCCACGTCAAGCACACTAAGGCATGCGGGGACCGCGCGAGGGAGCCGACATCACGCGTACTCGAGGAACGGCGTGTGAAAAGGAAGCTGTCCGGTTAGTCGTTTTCCGCGAATCCCACCGCCCGCGGCCAGGATTCCACCCGGCCGATATCGGGGACGGGCGCCTCGGCTATTTCCAGGTCGTGCAGTTTGCGGGCCGTCACCATGACCCGCGTCTCCACGGAGGCCACGGTGTGATTGAACGAATCCACCGCCTTACCCAATTGCGCGCCCAGCCGATCGAGGTGTCGGCCGGTGGTGCCGAGCCGCCCGTACAGCTCCCGGCCGAGCTGCTGGATCACGGCCATGTCCGCGGTCATCGCCTCCTGCCGCCAGCCCAGCGCCACCGTGCGCAGCAGGGCCATCAGGGTGGTCGGGGTCGCCAGCACCACGTTGCGGGTGAAGGCGTATTCCAGCAGTCCCGGATCGGCGCCGAGGGCGGCGTCGAGGAACGGATCGCCGGGGACGAAGAGCACCACGAACTCGGGCGAGGGATCGAAGGCCGCCCAGTACTCCTTGGCGGCCAGCTGTTCCACGTGGTTGCGCAGGTGTTTGGCGTGGCGGGCCAGATGCGCGTCGCGGGCGCGCGGCTCCTCGGTGGCGGCGGCCTCCAGGTACGCGGTGCACGGCACCTTGGCGTCGACCACGATGTGGCGTTCGCCCGCCAGCCGCACCACCAGGTCGGGGCGGACGACGCCCTCGGTGGCGCCCGAGCTGCCCGCGCGGCGCGTGACCTGGGTGTCGAAATCGCAGTGCCGCGTCATGCCCGCCAGTTCCACCACCCGCTCCAGCTGGATCTCGCCCCAGCGCCCGCGCACCTGCGGGGCGCGCAGCGCGGCCACCAATTGCCCGGTCTGCGTGGAGAGTTGGTGCGACATGCGCTGCATACCCGCGACCTGTTCGCGCAGCCCGGAGTAGGCGTTGATGCGGTTGTGCTCGACCTCCTGGATGTGCCGGTTGAGGGTGCCGACCGCCTCGCGCAGCGGCTCGACCAGCGTGCCGATCGCGTGCGATTGCCGCCGCGCCGCGTCCTCGCTGGCCGCCCCGAGCGACTGGCGCAGCAGCCGTTCGTTGTCGTGCATGGCCGATAGCCTGGCCTCGGCCACCGCCGCGCGCTGACCCGCGCGCGCGGCATGCCCGAGCCAGCCGACGGCCAGCCCCGCGATGAACACCAACAGCAGCGCGAACAGCATCGGTGCGGTCATGGGTGCAGATAGTGCCGTACGCCACCGACAATTTCGGGAAAGCGGCAAACCCTCGGCGATGCATGCGCGCAATTCCGACAGGGTGCCGGGGTACGGCCCGATCTGTCGGTCGCATCGCCTACGGTTCTGCGGCATGCGCATCCTGCACACCTCCGACTGGCATATCGGGCGCACCTTCCACGGCGTCGATCTGCTCGCCGATCAGGAAGCCTCGCTCACCGCCATCGCGGACGTGGTGGCGGCCGAGCGCGTGGACGCGGTGGTGCTGCCGGGGGACGTGTACGACCGGTCGATTCCGAGCGCGGACGCTATCGCGGTGTGCAATCGGGGATTCGAGGCCATTCGCGCGGCGGGCGCGACGATCGTGGCGACCTCCGGCAATCACGATTCGCCGACCCGGCTCGGGGCGCTCGGGAGTTTCGCGGCGGCGGGCGGTCTGCATCTGCGCTGCCGGATCGCGGATGTGGCGCGGCCCGTAATGCTCTCTGATTCGCACGGAGAGGTCGCTTTCTACGGTATTCCGTACTTGGAGCCGGAGATCACCCGCGTGGAACTGGGCGTGCCGCAGGCGCGTTCGCACGCGGAGATCCTGGACGCGGCCATGCGCCTGATCCGCGCGGATCTCGCCGGGCGCGCCGGGGTGCGGTCGGTGGTGCTGGCGCACGCGTTCGTGGTGGGCGGGGAGGCCACCGGTTCGGAGCGGTCGATTTCGGTCGGCGGGGTGGAGACGGTGCCGCTGGGGGCATTCGCCGGGCTGGACTACGTGGCGCTGGGGCATCTGCATTCGCCGCAGACGCTCTCGGAGTCGGTGCGGTATTCCGGTTCGCCGCTGCCGTATTCGTTCGGGGAGCGCTCGCATCGCAAGGCGGTGTGGCTGGTGGAGCTCGGGGCGGAGCGGTTGTCCGGGGTGACGCGGCACGAGCTGCCGGTGGTGCGCGGGCTCAGTCAGCTGCGCGGCACCCTGGAGGAATTGCTGACCGCGGCCGAGCACGCCGCGGCCGAGGGCGATTACGTGTCGGCCACCCTGGTCGACGAGGCGCGGCCGGTGGACGCGCTGCGCCGGCTGCGCGAGCGGTTCCCGCACGCGGTGCATGTGGAATGGTCACGGCCCGAGGGGAATTCGGACCTGCGGTATCGCGAACGGGTGCGCGGGCGCCGGGACACCGAGATCGCGCAGAGCTTCCTGACCGATGTGCGCGGTGCGCCGAGCGCGGGGGAGATGACGTGGCTGGAGCGGGCGCTCGGGGCGGCGGTGCGGGAGCAGGATCGGCCGCGGCGCGGGAGCGGCGCGGCGTCGGAATCCGGGGCGCCGGAGGTCGCGGGCGAGCTGCCCGGCCGATCGGCGCCGGGCGGGCTCTTCGAGGTGGAGACCGGCGACGAGAATCGCAGTGACGCAACCGGGTTGACCGCGTGAACGGTGCGGCGGCGCGGGGCTCGGCGTGTCCTGCCCGGGCGGGCGCGCGCGGGGTAGTTGGATTGTTGACGGCTGTAATTCTCGGAGGGAATGACGCGTGCGGCTGCATCGACTGGAATTGACCGCGTTCGGCCCGTTCGCCGACACCGCCGTGGTGGATTTCGACGAGCTGGGGGCCGATGGGCTGTTCCTGCTGCACGGGCAGACCGGGGCGGGGAAGACCACGGTGCTCGACGCGATCGCCTTCGCGCTGTACGGCAGCGTGCCCGGGGCGCGCGGGGAGATCAAGCAGCTGCACTCCGATCACGCCGACAAGCAGGTCGCGCCGCAGGTGCGGCTGGAGGCCACGCTCGGGGGCCGCCGGTTGCGCCTGGTCCGCAAGGCGGGGTATCTGCGGCCCAGCAAGCGCGCGAAAACCGGTGTGACGGAAGAGAAGCCGTCGGCCACGCTGGAGTGGCTGGACGGGCGGGGGCAGAATCTGTCCCGCATTCCCGATATCGGGGACGAGGTGCTGCGGCTGCTCGGGATGAGCGCCGATCAGTTCTTCCAGGTCGTGCTGCTGCCGCAGGGCGATTTCGCGCGATTCCTGCGCGCGGAGAACGAGGAACGCGAGAAGTTGCTCGAAAAGCTCTTCGACACCGAGCGTTTCGGCGTCGCCGAGAAATGGCTCACCGACAAACGCCGGGAGAGCACCGCGGATCTGGATACCCGCAAACAGGCCATCGACCGTCTCATCGCGAGCGTCGGCACTGCGGCGGGGCTGCCGACCACCGCGACCGCCGGACCGCTGGAATCGGTCGGCTGGTCCCAGTCCCTGCTCGGCGCGGCGCGCATCGAACTGACCGCCGCGACCACCGAACTGCGTGCACAGCAGGGACATTCGGCCGCCACCCGGCGGGCTGCCGAGGCACAGCGCGGTCTGCACGAGCTGCACCGCCGCCGCGCCGAGGCCCTGGCCCGCCTCGAGGAACACGACGCGGGCGCCGACCGGCGCGAGGCCGCCCAGCTCGAACTCGACCGCGCCCGCCGCGCCGAGCCGGTGGCCGCCGCACTCGCCGAGGCCCGCGCGGCCGCCGTGGCCCTGCGCCGCCGCGAGGACGAGGCGACCCGCACGGCCGAGCAGCTCGCCGACCGGCTTCTCGAGCCGGCGAGCGCAGAGCTGCCGGGAACACGCTGGGCCGCACAGGATCTCGCCGCTGGTGAGCTGACGGGCAGCGATCTCGCCGTCGAGCTCGAAGGCATGGGGGAGCCGACGACCGACGCGGGCGCGCCGCACGAGTACGCGGGCGGGGCCGGTGCCGCGTCCGGTCCCGCCGAGGCGGCGGACGAGTCGACGGCCGATGTTTTCGATGCCGGAGCGGCGGCGGGGGATGCGGCCGGTGCCCGGGATGGGCTGGGCGCGCAGCGGGCCGCGGACCCTGGTGTATCCGGTGGCGCGGACGGAACGGTGACTTCCTCCGGCGCATCTGGGCCGGGAGTGGTCGAGACTCGTGATGGGTTGGGCGCGAACAGGATAGGTGGCTACGACCCGGACGGGACCGGTGTTCATGGGGTGCCGGGTCATTCGGCGGGGGCGACGGCCGGGGTGACGGCGATGCCCGGGCCGTCGATGTCGGCCGCGCAGTCTCGGCGGTCCGGGCTCGAAGCCGCGGTGCGGCGGTGGAGTGGGCAGATGGGGGCGCTGGACGAGGTGCGGGCCGACGCGGAGTCGGCGCACCGGCTGAACGCCGAGCTGGCGCGGTTGCGGGAGGAGCAGCGGGTGCTGGGGGAGCGGACCGCGACCGTGGAGCGGAAGCGCGGGGCGTTGCCCGAGCGGCTCGCCCGGGTGCAGGGGGAACTACGCGAGGCCACGGACGCGGCGGCGGGGCTGCCGGTGCTGGAGGCCGAGCGGGAGCGGTGGAAGAACGCCGCGAAGGCCGCGCTGGAACTGGATCGGCGGCGAGCGGAATTGGACAGTGCGCGCGCGGATTTCGAGGCGCGGCGCGGCGCTCATCTCGACGCGCGAGAGCGCACCCTCGCGCTGCGCGAGCAGCGGCTGGCGGGGATGGCCGCGGAACTGGCGGCGGATCTGGTGGACGGCGAAGCCTGTTCGGTGTGCGGGTCGGCCGAGCATCCCGCGCCCGCGCGCCCGGCCGCGCACGCGGTGTCGAAGGAGGCCGAGGAGGCCGCGCTGGCCGCCGAACGCGCGGCCGAGGCGGCCCGGGATCGGGTCGGGCAGTCGATCACCGAGCTCGAACGCGCCGTCGAGGTGCTCGTCGAGCGCGGGGGTGACACCGACAAGGCGGAGCTGGCCGCCGCCCTCTCCGCCGCCGAGACCGGCTGGGCCGCGAGCCGTGCGCTCGCCGGCAAGGCGGCCGCGCTGACCACGGAGTTCGAGCGCCTGCGCGCCGAGGAGGTCAGGCTCCAGGACGAACTGCGCGACTGCGAAAGCCGCGCCAGCGCGACGATGGAACGCTTGGTCGCCGCCGATCGGCGGCTGGCCGAACTGACCGAGCGGCTGCGCGCCGCCGCCGGAGCGGACGGAACCGTGGAGCGCCGGCGCGCCCGGTTGGCCGCGCTGGTGGAGGCGGCGACCGCCGTGCGCGAGGTGCGCGGCGCGGTCGCGCTGGCTCGCGAGCAGGTCGAGGCGCTGGCCGTGCGCGTCGAGAAGCTCGCCGGGGCAGCGGGTGTGGTGGACGCGCCGCCGCCGGTGCTCGGCGCGAACGGCATCGACTACGCCGTGCTGCGCGTGTACGGGCAGGCGGTGGACGCGGCCTCACGCTCGGCCGCGCAGCAGAGCGAGATCGAGGCCGCGCTGGTCGCGGCCGATCGGGCGCGGGCGCACGCCGAGACCGTGCTGGCCGAGCCGGACATCCGCGCGGCGGCCGACCAGCCGCCCGGTGATCTCGCCGGACTGGAAAGCGCCGTGGCACAGGCGCAGACGCTGCTGGAACGCGCGGTGGCGGCGCACTCCGAGGCGGCCCGCCGGGTGGAACAGCTCGAGGAGCTGTGCTCGCAGCTGTGGGCGGCGGTGGATCGCATCGCGCCGCTGCAGCGCACCCACGACGAACTCGCCCGCCTGGCCGAGGTGGTGGCCGGGCGCGGGGAGAACAACCGCCGTATGTCGTTGCGCTCCTACGTGCTCGCCGCCCGGCTGGAGGAGGTCGCGGTGGCCGCGTCCTCCCGGCTGCGCCTGATGTGCGGCGGCCGTTACGAGTTCGTGCACTCCGACGCCGCCGGCCGCCACGGCCGCCGCGGTGGCCTGGGCCTGGACATCCGCGACGACTACACCGGCGCCGTCCGCCCCGCCAAGACCCTGTCGGGCGGCGAAACCTTCATGGCCTCACTGGCTTTGGCGCTCGGCCTGGCCGACGTGGTGGCCGCCGAGTCCGGCGGCCTGGTCCTGGACACCCTGTTCATCGACGAGGGCTTCGGCAGCCTCGACGCCGACACCCTCGACGCCGTCATGGGCGTCCTGGACGAGCTCCGCTCCGGCGGCCGCGTGGTCGGTGTGGTCAGCCACGTGGACGAGATGCGCCAGCGGATCCCCAGCCGCCTCCACGTGGTCCGCGGCCGCACCGGATCCCGTCTCGAAACCTCGATCGGCGCATAGCTTCTGGCGATCGACTGCCGGCGCCATTGGAACTGTGTCACCGTCGAGGGGTGACGGTGCGGCGCGACACGGTCCTGAGCTGCATGCTGATCTTCGGGCTGCTGGCCCTGGGGCTCGGCACGCTGGCCTCGATGGAGATCGGGCATCCGGGCGAGATGACGTTCCCGCTCGGCCTGGGAGTGACGCTGGTGGCGGGTTCCTATGCGGGAAGGCCGATTTCGGTGCCTCCGTCGCGGCCGGACAGCTGGTCGAGCGCGGGCTGGTGATCGCCGCCCGGGTGGCCGTGGTGGCGGTCGGGGCCTACGTCGGACTGATTCTGCTCCTCCTGCTGAGTGTTTCGGGCAGCTAGGCCTCGTGATCCAAAAGCCAGCGCTTGATGTCCAGGCCCCAGCGGAAGCCGCCGAGGGTGCCGTCCGTGCGCAGGACGCGGTGGCAGGGGACGAACAGGGCCGCGGCGTTGCGGGCGCAGGCGCCGGCGGCGGCGCGGACGGCGTCGGGGCGGCCGGAGCGGGCGGCGTACTCGGTGTAGGTGACGGGGTCGCCCGCGGGGATCTTGCGCAGGACCTCCCAGGCGTGCACCAGGAACGGGCCGGACTGCTGGCGGACGGCGATCGGGTCGATCGCGGTGAGATCGCCCGCGTGGTAATCGGTGACGGCCTTGGTCACCTCGCCGAGCGCGTCGCGCTCGCGCAGGCCGGCCGGGCGCAGGGTGGGGTGGATCAGGCCGCGCAGGTTCTCCGCGTCGGCGGTCCAGCCCGCGGCCAGGACCGCGCCCTCACGGTCGACGAGGGCGGTGAACGGGCCCGCCGGGGTGGTCAGGGTCGCGAAATCGGCTGTAGCGGTGGTGTTCACGGTGCTGTTCTCGCTTTCCGGGCGCCGGTGGCGCCATCGGGGACGGGTGCGGGGCCGGCGGGATTCGCCAGCGCGTGTTTCCAGAGGTGCATGGTCAGGTAGGAGCGCCACGGCGCCCAGCGCGCGGTATCGGTGAGGTCGATGCCGAGCAGGCTCGCGCCGCGCCGCACGACCAGGTCGGTGGGAAGCAGTACGTCGGGATCGGCGAGCAGGCGCATGGTGACGTAGTCGGCGGTCCACGGGCCGACCCCGTCCAGTGCGAGCAGGTCGCGCCGGAGTTCGGCGGCGGTGCGCCCGGAGTGCAGGACGAGGTCGCCGTCGGCGAGCGCGCGGGCCGCGCCCACGATGGCCTCGACCCGCCGGGCGGGCCCGGTCAGCACCTCCGCGCCGTGTTCGGCGATGGCCGCGGCGGTGGGGAACAGGTGCGGCGCGGGACCGGGGATCGGCTCGCCCAGCGCCCGAACCAGCCGGGCCACATGGGTATTGGCGGCCGCCACCGAGATCTGCTGCCCGATCATGGTGCGCAGCAGCAGTTCCGGCCCGTCCAGGCAGCCGGGCACCCGGATGCCCGGCGCGAGCACCGCGCCCGGCCCGCCCGCGCGGTGGGTGGATTCCAGTCCGGCGGACAGGGCTTCGTCGATGCCGATCGGGTCGGCGTCCAGATCGAGCAGGTGCCGCAGCCGCGCCACGGTCGGGGCGAGATCGCGCATGTCGTGTAGCGCCAGGGAGGCGCGCACGTGCCCGGGCTGGACCGAGAGCCCGACGGTGGCGTGCCCGTGCGGCGTGCGCAACGCCCGCGTGTAGACGCCGTCCTCCCACAGCTCCAGGCCCGGTGCGGCGTGCGCGGACAGGAACCACTCCAGCCACGTGCGGTCCAGGGGCTCGCGGTACGGCAGCCGCAGCGTCAGCGTGCCGTTGGTGGCGGGCAGGGTGTCCCCGTTGCGGCGGCGTGACTCGTCGCGCAGCGTGGTCGGGCTGACCGCGAACACCTCGCGCACGGTGTCGTTGAACTGCCGGATGCTGGCGAAGCCCGCCGCGAACGCGATGTCCGACATCGACAGCCGGGTGGTCTGGATGAGCAGCCGGGCGGTGTGCGCCCGGTGCGCCCGGGCCAGCGCGAGCGGGCCGGCGCCGAGTTCACTGGTCAGCACCCGGGTGAGCTGGCGCTGGGAGTAGCCGAGGGTGTCCGCGAGGGCGGGCACGCCGCCGCGCTCGATGACACCGTCGGCGATCAGCCGCATGGCGCGCGCGGCCAGGTCGGCGCGGGTGTTCCAGAGCGGGGAGCCGGGCGCGGCGTCGGGCAGGCACCGGCGGCAGGCCCGGTAGCCGCCCTGCTGCGCGGCCGCGGCGGTGGGCATGAAGGTGACGTTGGCCGGTTTGGGAGTAATGGCGGGGCAGGAAGGGCGGCAATAGATTCCGGTGGTTCGCACCGCCGTGAAGAATTGCCCGTCGAAGCGCGCGTCCCGAGTCGTCACGGCTCGGTAGCAGCGCTCGAAATCCAGATCGTTCGCACTCACACGATCAACGATGGCAGCCCGCGCCGAACTCCGCTAGCGGAAATCGGACGCCACCGTCAGCGGAAAACGGACACACTCAGCAGCAGCGCTGCTGGGGATTGCGGGTGGCCGAGTCGTGCCGTTCCCGCCAGTACTCGCGCTCGCTCGGAATCTCGCAGCCGGGATGGCGCAGCCGCAGATGCTGCACGTACCGCTGGTAGTCGTTGCCGCCGAGCACGGAGTCGAACCACCAGATCAGCGCCCGCACGGCTCGTACGACCGCGCGCCCCGCCGCCCGCAGCAGTGCCGCGGGCGACGGGACACGCGAGGTGTTCATCGGCATATCAGTGCGCGTGCGCCGAACCCGGCGGACGGACCTTGCCCTCGGCGATGAGGGCGTCCCATTCCCGCTGGACCTCCTTCTCGGCCTTGGTCGCCACGAACGAGCTGGGTCCGAAGATCTTGGACGGCACCTCCGGCGACTCGGTGGTCTCGGCGCCGCCCTTGCGCGCGGCGTGCACGCACACCAGCACGCCGACGACCGCGACGATGAGCACCAGCACCGCGAACACGATGGAGAGCGTGCCCTGCACGAACGTGTTGCGGACGATCTTGTCGAGGTCGTCCAGCGCCTTCTGCAGCGCGGCCGCGTCCTTGACCCCGGCGGGCAGCTGCCCGGTGTCCAGGGCCGCCTGGTAGTTCTCGCGCTTGGTGACCGCGTCGCTGTGCGCCCGCCAGTAGCCGATCTTCGGATCGCCCGAGAAGATCTTCTGCCAGGACGCCGTCATGGTGACGACGAGGTCCCAGGCCAGCGGCACGCCCGGAATCCAGGCCCATTTCAGCAGGCCCTTCTTCACCACGATCACCAGCACCACGGTCAGCGCGACGGCCGCGAGCAACTGGTTGGAGATGCCGAACAGCGGATAGAGCGTGTAGATGCCGCCGAGCGGATCGGTCACGCCCATGAGCAGTACCGAACCCCACGCCGCGACCACGATCGCCGAGCAGATGAACACGCCCGGCCACCACGACGGATCCTTGAACTTCTTGGCCGCGCCGCCCAGATTGCCCAGCGCGTCCGAGACCATGAAGCGCGCGACACGGGTGCCCGCGTCGATGGTGGTGAGGATGAACAGCGCCTCGAACATGATCGCGAAGTGGTACCAGAAGGCCTTCCAGCTCGCGCCGCCCAGGAACTGGTGCAGCACTTCGGACATGCCGACCGCGAGGGTCGGCGCACCGCCGGTGAGCGAGACGATCTTCTTCTCGCCGATGTCGGCCGCGGCCTGATCCAGCTCCGCGGCGGTGATGGGCGGCCCGTCGAGCCCGAGGCCGTTGACGTAGGTCGCGGCCTTCTCCGCCGAGTTGCCGGTCAGGGCGCCGCTGGCGTTCATGGCGAAGTACAGGTGCTGATCGATGATGCTCGCGGTGATGATGGCCATGACCGCGACGAACGACTCCATGAGCATGCCGCCGTACCCGATCATCCGGGCCTGCGACTGCTTCTCGAGCAGTTTCGGCGTGGTGCCCGAGGACACCAGCGCGTGGAATCCGGACAGCGCGCCGCACGCGATGGTGATGAACAGGAACGGGAACAGGCTGCCCGCGAAGGCGGGACCGTTGCTGTTGCCGGCGAACTGGGAGATGGCCGGGGCCTGCAGCGTCGGCATGGTGACCAGCACGCCGACCGCGAGCAGGCCGATGGTGCCGATCTTCATGAAGGTCGAGAGGTAGTCGCGCGGGGCGAGCAGCATCCACACCGGCAGCACCGAGGCGATGAAGCCGTAGGCGATCAGCAGCCACGCGATGGTGGTGCCGGTGAGGGTGAACACCTCACGGCCCCAACCGGATCCGGCCACCCAGTTGCCCGAGACGATGGCCAGCATGAGCAGGGCGAAGCCGATGATCGACACCTCGCCGACCTTGCCCGGGCGCACGTAGCGCAGGTAGAAGCCCATGAGCAGCGCGATGGGGATGGTCATTGCGATGGAGAACACGCCCCACGGGCTGCCGCCCTCGAGGACGCCGGTCTCCTTGTTGGTGGTGGCCGCCAGCGCGTTGGTGACCACGATGCCGAGCACGGCGAGCAGGATCATCATGATGACGAGCACGGCCACGATGGCCGCGACGCCGCCGACCCGGCCCAGTTCCTCGCGGGCCATCTGCCCGAGGCTGCGGCCCCGGCGTTTGGTGGAGGCCCACAGCACCAGATAGTCCTGCACCGCACCGGCGAACACGACGCCGACGATGATCCAGATGGTGCCCGGCAGGTAGCCCATCTGCGCGGCCAGCACCGGGCCGACGAGCGGGCCCGCGCCGGCGATGGCGGCGAAGTGGTGCCCGAAGAGCACCCGCCGGTCCATCGGCATGTAGTCGCGGCCGTTCTCCATCTCCTCGGCGGGAGTGGCCATGTCATCGCGCGGCTTGGTGATCTTCCAGGCGATGAGGCGCGAATAGAACTGGTAGGCCAGCACATAGGTGCAGACCGCGGCGATGACGATCCAGACCGCGTTCACGTTCTCGCCGCGGACCACGGCCAGAATGGTCCACGCGACGGCCCCGAGCAGGGCGATGACGAGGAACACGCCCTTCTTCGCACGCGTCATGGGTGTGCGGTCCACGACGCCGACCGGGGGTAGGTCGGGGTCCGTCCGTAGATATTCGATGGTCGCCATGGGCCAACTCTCCCTGCGGTACAGCGGAATCCAGTGGATCTCGGTGAAATGGTGACAACGTAGCGGAACCGACATGCCGGGAAGTCGGCTTTCTCGCGCCGTTCACCCGGTGTCGCGCCGCGGGGTACGGGTGGCCCGGCGGCGGCATGGTGCCGGGAGCGGGGGTGTCGCGGCCCGGCAGGCTGTCCCGCGCTTCCGCGTGTTCTCCGCGTGTCGCCGGTTGCTCACCGTATGCTGCCATGCTGATCTGCGACCTGGGCCACAGGGTCCGGTGGGTTCGCCAGCGACCGCGAGGAGATCCGATGCCCGTTTCGCCGTCCCGTCGGCGCGCGTCGCCGCCCGGGCCGTCGAATCGTCCATGCCCGTACTGTCGGCGCTCGCGGGCGGCGGGCGATCGGATTGCGACGAGTGGCCGGGCGAGTGCGACGAACGGTAGAAACCGGACGACGAGTGGCGACCGGACACTCTTGTCCGTGTGTGACGACCGATGACCGCGCCGCCGGCCGGCTTTCCCCGTGCGCATGATCCCGATGCGCGCTTGCCGCAGGCGTTCTCGCGGCGCTCGATACTCCGTGCGGCCGCCGCGGCCGCGCCGCTGGCGGCACTCGGCGGCTGTGCCGCGGACGACGATGACGCGGTCACCTTCTTCTTCCAGGCGCGGCCCGAGGAGGCGCGGGCGCGGCTGCGGATCATCGAGGAGTTCGAGCGGCGGCGACCCGACATCCGGATCCGGACGATCATGTCGGGGCCGGATCCGCTGCAGCAGATGCTGACCTACTGCGCGGGCGGCAAATGCCCCGACGTGCTGATGTCGTGGGAACTGCTCTACGCGGGACTGGCCGAGCGGGGCGTGCTGGTCGACCTGCGGGAGTACCTGGACCGGGATCCGGGGTACGCCGCCGCGCTGCGGGCGGACGGATACGCGCCGCTGCGGGAGACGTTCGCGTGGCGCGGCGGGCAGTACGCGCTGCCGGAGCAGTGGTCGGGGGTGTTCCTCTACTACAACCGGAAGCTGTTCGCCGAGGCGGGAATCGAGCCGCCGGGCCGGTGGGCGGACGCGTGGACGTTCGCGGAGTTCCTGGCCGCGGCCACCGCGCTGACCCGGCGCGACGGTGACGGCCGCACCGAGCGCTGGGGTTTCGCCGATGCCTGGGTGCCGTACTTCTCCGCGGCCTGCTTCGGCATGAACAACGGCGCGGAGTGGTTCAGCCCGCCGGTGCGCCCCGAGCGCACCAATCTCGGCGACCCGCGCTTCGCCGAGGGCCTGCAGTTCTACGCCGATCTCGCGGTCCGGCACCGGGTCGCGCCCGGAGTCGGTGACCGGCAATCGGTCTCGGCCCAGGACCTGTTCCGCAGCGGCCGCGCGGCCATGCTGCTGGGCGGGCACTGGCTGTTCTCCGAGTTCACCGGCCGCGACGACCTGGACTTCGACGTGACGGTGCTGCCCGTCGGCCCGCACGGCGGTCCGGGCGCGATCACCGACGTCGGCAGCACCGGTTTGGCGATCGCGGCGGCCAGCCCCCGCCGCGAAAAGGCGTGGGAATTCGTGAAGTTCGCGACCGGCCCCGAGGGCCAGGCGCTGATAGCGGAGTCCGGCCTGTTCGTCCCGGTCCTGCGATCCGCCATGGCCGCACCGGGATTCGCCGCGGCGCACCCCGGGATCCGCAACCTCGAGGTCTTCACCGGCGGACCCGCCGCCTCCCGGCAACTGGCCGTCACACCCCTGTGGGGCAAGGTCGAGTCCCTGCTCGAACGCGGCTGTAACCGGGTCCTGCGCGGCGCGGCCACCGCGGATTCGCTGGCGGGCCGCACGGCGGCGGACATCGACGAACTCCTGCGGGCGGCGACATGAGCGAGTCGCACGCTGCCCCGGACCGCAGTAGTGCTGCGAGCCCGGGGCTGGCCCGGCGGCGGGCACGAGCAGGAGCGTTGTTCATCGCGCCCAACCTCGCGGCGGTGGCCGTGTTTCTGCTTTTCCCGCTGGGGTTTTCGCTCTACCTGAGCTTCCACTCCTGGGATCTGTTCAGCGCGCCGCGGTTCGTGGGTGTGGACAACTATCGGAAGCTGTTCTCTCAGGACCCGCTGTTCTATATCGCGCTGCGCAATTCGGCGGTCTTCACCGTCCTGACCCTGGTGCCGACGGTGGTGATCAGTCTGGTCATCGCCGCGCTGCTGAATCGGAAGCTGGCCGGTATCGGGGTGTTTCGTACTATCGCGTTCCTGCCGCTGGTGGCGTCCACCGTTGCCATGGCCGTCGTCTTCCGGTTCATCTTCGCCAGCAACGACGGGCTCGCGAACCTGGTGCTGGGGTGGGTGGGGCTCGGACCGGTGCCGTGGCTGACCGAGCCGGGGTGGGCGCTGGTGACCCTGAGCCTGGTCACGGTGTGGAAGAGCGTGCCGTTCGCGACGGTGATCCTGCTGGCCGCCATGCAGGGGGTGCCCGAGAACCTGTACGAGGCAGCGCGAATCGACGGTGCGGGAGCGCTGCGCCGTTTTCGGTCCATCACCGTGCCGCTGATTCGCGGCGCGCTCTCGTTCGTCTTCGTCATCACCGTCATCAATTCGGTGCAGGCCTTCGATCAGGCGTACGCCCTGACCGGCAGTAACGGCGGGCCGGAAACGGGCACGTATGTCCTGGGAATCATGCTGTTCCAGAACGCTTTCCGCTTCTACGAGGTCGGCTACGCCTCGGCGCTGGCCTGGGTGGTCTTCGCCATCCTGCTGGCCCTGACCCTGATTCAGCTGCGCTTCTCGCGCCGCGCCGAGGCCGAACTGTGAAGCGGGCGTTGCTGATCTACCTAGCCCTGATCGCGGTGGCCTGGTCGGCGCTGGCCCCCGTCCTGTGGGCGCTGACGACCTCGCTGAAGTCCGACGGCGAACTGGCCGACCCCGCCGCGCTGCCCGCGCGTCCCCGATGGTCCAACTACACGGACGTTTTCGATGTCATCCCGCTCGGCCGCATGCTGGCGAACACCGCCGTCTACGCCGCCTGCGTCACCGCGGGTCAGGTCTTCTTCTGCTCGCTGGCCGGGTACGCGTTCGCCCGCCTGCGCTTCCCGGGCCGCGACGCGGTGTTCCTGGCCTACCTCGGGACGCTCATGGTTCCGCTGACCGTCACCGTCATCCCGCAGTTCCTGCTCATGCGTGCGTTCGGCTGGATGGACACGCCCTGGGCGATGATCGTGCCCGGCCTGTTCGGCAGCGCCTTCGGGACCTATCTCATGCGCCAGTTCTTCCTGACGCTCCCCGTGGAATTGGAGGAGGCCGCCACCCTCGACGGCTGCACCCCCTGGCAGATCTACTGGCGCGTCCTGCTCCCGCACGCCCGCCCCGCCGTCATGGTCCTGGCCGTGCTGACCTGGATCACCGTGTGGAACGACTTCCTCTGGCCCCTGATCATGATCCAGCGCAACGACTACGCGACCGCCACCCTCGGCCTGGTCCGGCTGCAGGGCCAGTACTCCACCGACTGGCCCCTGCTGATGGCGGCGGCGATGGTGATCCTGCTGCCCCTGCTGCTGCTCTACGCCGTGACCCAGCGCGCCTTCGTGCGCGGCATCGCCATGTCCGGCCTCGGCGGTCGCTGAGGCCGTGCGTATTTCGCTGGTGTGGGACGGGGCGCTGCCCCATGATTGGCAGGCCGATTCGTCGTCAGGGCCCGGCACGGCGTCCGGGCCGGTGGGGAGAGCACATGTTCGAGCCGATCGAACCCGCACCGATCCAACCCGCGATTCTGCTGGACGTGGACGGCCCGCTGAATCCGTTCGCCGACTGCGACCGGCCCCGCTCCGCGACCTACCGGCCGCACCTGTTGCGTCCCACTATATTTCCCGGTCGTCCCGCCGAGAACCGCACGGTGTGGCTGGATCCCGGGCACGGTGCGCAGCTGCTCGAACTCGCTGCCGAGACCGGTGCCGACCTGGTGTGGGCGACGCTGTGGGAAGACGAGGCCAATCGGCTGCTCGGTCCGGTGCTCGGGTTGCCCGAACTCGAGGTGATCCGCTTCGCGGGCAGCGCCTTCCAGCACTCCGGCGGCCACCACGCCAAGATTCGCGGCATAGATTCCTGGGCGGGCCGGCGGCCACTGGTCTGGTTCGATGACCAGTTTCAGCCGCTGGACGAGGACTGGGCCATCGGCCGCTCCGCCGACATCGCCCCGACCCGCATCATCCCGATCGACCCGACCGTGGGCCTCTCGGCAGCCGATGTCGATGTGGCCAGGGAATTTCTGCTCGATCACTGTTCCGACGGAGTCGACTCGCTGTAGCGCCGGGCCAGAGTGCGCAGGTGCGCCACCAGTTCGGGCGGCCCGTCCACCCGGAAGTCCATCATCAGCATGCTCAGGTAGATCGCGATGGTCTCCAGCGCGTCCGCCCCCGTCAGCAGGCGGCAGGTGTGCTCGGTCAGCGGCTCGACGATGCCCACCGCCGGATTGATGCGGGCGATCACCGTCGCGGCGGGCTGCAGCACGGTGACCTCGGCGTGCACCTTCCAGCCCGAGAGCGAGACCTCGCGCAGCACGAAGCCGACCAGGTCCTGCTGGGGCAGCGGGCGCGGGGCGAAGGGCCGGTCGCCGGGCGCGAGTTCCCCGATGGACGCCACCGGCAGCGCTCGCCAGGTGTGGGTGTGCAGGTTGTAGGCCACCAGGAACCAGCGGCGCGTGGCGCTGATCAGGCGGTAGGGCTCGTACTCGACGCCGTCCGCGCGCAGGGTGCGAGCGGCGCGGATGGCGGTGGCGACGGTGGCCAGGGTTTCGGCGGGGACCGGCGCCTCGGGTTCGCGGGAGCCGATGACCGCCGGACCGACGTCGGTGGCGGTGCGGAGCGCGGTCACCTTGCGCTGCAGGCGTTTCGGGAGGATGCGTTCCATCTTCGCCAGGGCGCGCGCGAGGGTGGCGTCGATGTCGGCGACGCCGGTGCTGCCCTTGGCGGTGAGGCCCATGGCGACGGCGATGGCCACCGCTTCCTCGTCGTCGAGCAGCAGGGGCGGCATGGTCGCGCCCTGCCCCAGGCGATATCCACCCACCGCGCCCCGTTCGGCGTGCACCGGATAGCCGAGTTCGCGCAGCCTGGCGATGTCCTGGCGCAGCGTGCGATCGGTGACGGCCAGGCGTTCGGCCAGCTCACGGCCGGTATGCGTGCCGTTCTGCAGCAGGGAGAGCAGGCGCAGCAACCGGGTTGTGGTGGAGGTCACATTGTCAGCTTTCGGTCGGCGGATCTATTAGGAAGAAAACAAGCCTAATTGCCTCATACCTTTATCTCAACGGATCGAAACGACCGAAACGAACTGAGAGGCAAGACAATGAACGCCACCGAGAACACCGCGAACAACACCCCCGCCGCCGCCCTCGCCCCCGTCTGGCGCGAGGTGCTCGCCACCTCCTACCGGGCGCTGACCGACGCGGTCGCCGGCGTCGCCGACGACCAGTGGCAGCTGGCCACCCCCTGCTCGGAATGGACTGTGACGCAGGTGGTTCAGCACGCCGCCGGGGATCAGCTGGCCTACGCCTCGGCGCTCGGCATCGGCGCCGGCCCGGCCTACGACCCCTTCTCCCCGTCCGGCGCGATCGAGGGCACCCCGGCCAAGCTGATCGCGGCCGCCGTGGATGAGACCGCCACCGCGTGGGCGACCGTCTCCGACGACACCGAGGCCGTGCCCACCCCGCTGCCCTTCGGCGATCTGCCGACCCCCGTGGCCGGTGTCCTGTGCGCCATGGACGCGGCGGTGCACGCCTGGGACATCGCCATCGCCACCGGTCAGCCGTCCCCGCTCACCGACGAGATCGCCGGGCACCTGCTCACCGCGGCCCGCGGGCTGATCGAGCCGCTGCGCCAGTACGGCGTGTTCGCGGACATCGTCGAGCCCGGTACGCCGAGCGCCACCCCGGTGGTGGACGAGCTGCTGGAGTACCTCGGCCGCGACCCGCGCGCCTGAACTACTGGCAGAATGCGCCTACCCGACGGTAACTTGGTGGGCGGGCCAGCGAGTGGTCTTGCTGGACCCGCCCGGGCGGCACGCAGCCGACGAAGGGAATCCCCGCCGTGCGCATCGCCGCCGTCATCCTCGGAGCGCTCCTCCTGCTCACCGGAGCCGGAGCCGCCGCACCCCCGCCCGCCTTCGAGTGGCAGGCGGTGTGGACCACCGCGACCCAGCGGCCCGGCGACAGTTTCAACTGGTCCACTTCCGGATTCGGGAATCAATCTGTGCGACAGGTGATTCGGGTCAGCGCCGGGGGCTCGACCCTGCGGCTGCGACTGTCGAACCGATTCGGCGATCGGCCGCTGGTGGTCACCGGGGGGACCATCGCCCGCAGCGCGGGCGGCGCCGCCCTGTACCCGGAAAGCCTGCAGCCCTTGACCATCGGGCGCGAGTTCACCTTCCGGATCGACGCCGGGGCCGAGGCCGTGACCGATCCGGTCGCCCTCCCCGTCGCCGCGCTCGAAGCGCTCACGGTCACACTGTATTTCGCCGAGGCCACCGGTCCGGCCACCTACCACGCGCTGACCCCGAATACCGCGTACCTGGCCTGGGACGACCACCGCGCCGACGGCCCCGGCGACGCCTTCGCGGTCACCTCCACCTCCTTCTACTACCTGGACGCGGTCGAGGTCGCCGACTCGCACCCGCACCGGCCCGCGGTCGCGCTGTTCGGGGATTCCTTCACCGAGGGCGTCGGATCCACCCGCGACGAGCACAACGCCTATCCCGATCAGCTGGCCGAACTCCTGCTCGCCCAGGACCGCCGGCGCGCGGTGCTCAATCTCGGCATCAACGGCAACTGCGTCATCGCCGATTCGCAGTGGCTCGGTGAAGGCGGGTTGACCCGATTCCAGCGCGACGTGATCGCGCGTCCCGGGGTCGGCACCGTGGTGATCCTGCAGGGCATCAACGACATCTGGGTCGGTGGCGCGAACCTGGCGCTGGGACCGTTGACCGGTGGCCTGACCGCCGACCAGGTGATCGAGGGCCTGCGGGGCCTCATCGCCCAGGCGCGGGCCGCGGGTCTGCGGGTGATCGGGGCGACCATCGCACCGGTCGGCCGCTCCACCTTCGACAGCGGGGACCGGGCCAGATATCTCGAACGCGAGGGGGTGCGCCGGGCGGTCAACGACTGGATCCTCGGCTCCGGCGAGTACGACGCGGTCGCCGACATCGCGACCGTGCTGGCCGATCCCGCCGCCACCGACCGGCTCGCCGCGGTCTACGACATCGGTGATCACCTGCACCCCAACGACGCCGGTCACGCGGCCATGGCGGCGGCCGTCGCGGCGGTGCTCGACTGAGCGGTCGCGGCGCTGCGGGACCGAGCTGTGCGGCGGGCCCACGCTGTTGCGGCGGTGTCGGGCCAAGTTGTTGCGGCGGTGCCGAACCGAGCCGTTCCGGCGGTACCGGACCTTGTTGGTGCGGCGGTGACCGACCGCGGCGTAGCAGCGGTGCCCGGCCGAGTCGGCGTGGACGCGGGTGAACACCCGCCACCGATTCCGGTTATGTTGTCCGGTGCGGGCCGCGCCGCAACGATCTCGAGGCCGAGGGCCTGTCGCGCGCCGCGGGATTTGCTGTCGGGGAATGCGGGAGTTCGAAGATGCTGCGCAGCGGTGAGGTTTTCGCCGAGTATGTGGTCGAAGGCGAGCTGGGTCGCGGCGGCATGGGTTCGGTGTTCCTGGCCCGGCATCCGCGCCTGCCGCGATTGACTGCGCTGAAAGTGCTGAATCGGCACCTGTTCTCCGATCCGGAGAGCCGGGCCCGTTTCGATCGGGAAGCCGAACTCGTGGCGCGGCTGGATCATCCCAACATCGTGGCGATCTACGATCGCGGCGCCGAGGGTGAACAGCTGTGGATCTCCATGCAGTACGTGGACGGCCCGGACGCCTCGGCGGTTCCCGATCACGAGATGACCGCCGACCGCGCGGTGCGCATCGTCTCGGAGGTGGCCGAAGCGCTGGATCACGCGCACAGCCGCGGCGTCCTGCATCGCGACATCAAGCCCGCGAACATTCTGCTGGAGCAGTCCGCGAACGGGCGGCCCGAACGAGTGCTGCTGACCGACTTCGGAATCGCGCGCCTGCGCGATGACGCCGGGCATCTGACGCGCACCGGAACCTTCACCGCCACTTTGGCTTACGCGTCGCCCGAGCAGCTCTCCGGCGAGCAGCTCGACGCCCGGGCCGATCAATACTCGCTGGCGTGCACGATGTTTCGGTTGCTGACCGGGGTCGGTCCGTACGAGTCCGATCATCCGGCCGTGGTGATGCAGGGGCACCTGTACGAGCAGCCGCCGTCCCTGTCCGCGATCCGGCCGGATCTGCCGGTCGCGCTGCACCGGGTGCTGGCGCGGGCCATGGCCAAACGGCCGCAGGATCGGTTCGGATCCTGTGCGGAGTTCGCCGCGGCGGCGCGGCGGGCGCTGGCCGACGGGATCGACGCGACCGCGACCGTGCCGTTCACCGGCGCACCGGCGCGCGCGGAACAGACGCGGGTGATCGCGCCGCCGAGCGCGCCCGCGCCGCGCCGTTCGCGCCGCGGGCTGTTCGCGGGCATCGGCGCCGCGGTGCTCGCCGTCGTCCTGGCGGTGGCCGCGGGCCTGTTCTTCATGGACCGGGGCGCCGCGGGCAATCAGACCTCGGCCGGCGACCTGGACGCGCTGTGGGAGGCGTTCCCGCGCATGGTGCCGGTCGACAAGGGACGCAAGGAAGGCTTCAACGCCGCCACCTGCAAGAGCTACGAGCCCAAGGACCGCCCGTCGGACAGCGACGACGGCCTGGACGTGGGCCGCTGGACCGCGCAGTGGGAGTGCGACGGCGGCGGCAGCTACAAGGACCCGACCTTCCGCTTCTACGCCTATCGCTCGGCCGACGACGTGCGCGCGGTGACCGCCCTGCTCGACCCCGCCACCAGGTTCACCGAGGACAACCGCGGCACCTCGTACGTGAACTATCGCGTGAAGTCGTACTGGGGTGAATCGATCGTCACCGTCTTCCTGGACACCGATGATCGCGCGCCCTTCCTGATGTACTCGCGCCCGCGTTCCTCGAGCGACAAGCCCGACATCGTCGCGTGGTGGAAGACGACCCGGCTGGACTAGTCGAGCGGGTCGCGGGCGATGGGGCAGGTCATGCAGTGCCCGCCGCCGCGCCCGCGCCCGAGTTCGGCGCCGACGATGGTGATGACCTCGACGCCCTGTCGCCGCAGCTCGGTGTTGGTGTGCGTGTTGCGGTCGTACGCGAACACCACCCCGGGTTCGGCCGCGACCAGATTGTTGCCGCTGTCCCACTGCTGGCGTTGATTGGCGTAGTAGCCGCCGCCGGTCTCCACCACGCGCAGCGTCGCGAGGTTCAGCGCGTCCGCCACGACGTCCAGGAACGACGACGTCTCCTCGGTGACCTCGACGCCCGCCGCGGTATCCCCCGGCCGCAGTGAGAACGTGTGAATCCCGTCCACCACATCGGGATACGCGGTTACCAGGTCGCGATCGGCGAAGGTGAAGACGGTGTCAAGGTGCATGGCCGAGCGCAGTTTGGGCATGCCGGCGGCGATGACCCGGGTCGCGGCGCCGCTGTCGAACAGGACCTTGGCCAGCTGGGCCACGGCCTGTCGTGAGGAGCGTTCGCTCATGCCGATCAGTACCGCGCCGTTGCCGATCGGCATGACGTCGCCGCCCTCGAGAGTGGCGTTGCCCCAGTCTTTTTCGGGGTCTCCCCACCAGATTCGCGCGCCGGTGAAGTCGGGGTGGAAAGTATAGATCGCCTTCATCAGCAGCGTTTCGTCATGGCGTGCGGGCCAATACAGCGGATTGAGCGTGACGCCGCCGTAGATCCAGCAGGTGGTGTCGCGGGTGTACAGCGTGTTCGGCAGCGGCGGCAGCAGGTATTCGCGCACCCCGGCCTGTTCGCGGGCCAGCGCGCGGTATCCGGCGGCGTATTCACCGGGCAGGTCCGCGACCGCCATACCGCCGATGAGGTACACCGCGAGGTCCCGGTCGCTCAGTTCGGCCAGGTACGAGCGCACCTCGTCCACCAGGCCGAGTCCGACCTGGTTCACGGTGATGGTGCGGTCGAGCAGCCAGGCGCGGGCCTCGGGGATCGCCAGGGTGGCGGCCAGTACCTCGTGCAGTTCCACGACCTCGATGCCGCGATCGCGCATCTTGGTGACGAAGTCGAGGTGGTCGCGCTTGGCGTTCTGCACCCACAGCACGTCGTCGAAGAGCAGGTCGTCGCAATTGGACGGGGTGAGCCGGTCGTGGGCCAGGCCGGGGGCGCAGACCAGGACCTTGCGCAGGGCGCCCACCTCGGAGTGCACGCCGAATGCTGTCGGGCTGTTCATGATTCGGTCTCCTCAGATGGATATCAAACCGGTGGCCAGGGCGATGATCGCGGCGATCGCGCCGAGCACGGTGATGGCGAACAGCACCGATTCCGCCGGGCTGAACAGCTTTTCGCCACGCTCACGGCGCGAGAGGATGAACAGGACGGTGCCCGGGGCGTAGATGATGAAGGACAGCAGGACGAATTCGAGTCCGGCGACCAGGATCATGAAGGCGGTATAGAACGTCGCGACGCCCGCGATGAACAGTTCCCGGTTGCGGTCCTGCGGGCGGATCTCGTCGTAGGTCTCGCGGGTGCCCGCCAGTTTCAGCGCGTACGCCGCCGCCAGCAGATACGGCACCAGCGACAGCGCGCTGCTGAGCTTGAGCGTGAAGGTGAAGGCGTCGTCGGAGAACAGGGTGGTGAGCAGGACCAGCTGGATCAGCACGGTCGTGAAGGTCACCGCCACGACCGGCACCCGATTGGCGTTGACCCGGGCCAGGAACGAGGGCATGTCGTCGTCCTCGGCGGCGACGAACAGCACTTCCGCGGCCATCAGTGTCCAGGCGAGGTACGCGCCCAGTACCGAGACGATCAGCCCGATGCTGATGAACCACGCGCCCCACGGGCCGACCGCGGATTCGAAGACCGGCGACATCGAGGGCTGCTGCATGCCCGACAGTTCCTCGCGCGGCACGATGCCGAAGGACACCATGGTGACGGAGGCGAAAACCGCCAGCACGCTGAGGAATCCGAGAATCGTGGCCCGGCCGATGTCCGCGCGGCTGCGGGCGTAGCGGGAATACACGCTCGCGCCCTCGATGCCGAGGAAGACGAACACTGTGATCAGCATGGTGGCGCGCACCTGGCTGAACAGCGATTCGGTGTAGCCGTCGCCGCCCCAGAAGTTGTCGGCGAACACCCCGGGGTCGAAGTAGAACAGCAGCACGATGACGAAGACCAGGATGGGCACGATCTTCGCGATCGTCACGATCTTGTTGATGGTCGCGGCCTCCTGCACGCCGCGCAGCACGGTGAAGTGGAAGGCCCAGATGAAGACCGTGGACAGCAGGACCGCGGGCACGGTATTGCCCTCGCCGAAGATGGGCAGCACCTGACCGAGGGTCGACTTGATCAGCACCCAGTAGGAGACGTTGCCCACGCACGCGCTGGCCCAGTAGCCGAACGCCGAGATGAAGCCGAGGTATTCGCCGAACCCGGCCTTGGCGTACGCGTAGACGCCCGCGTCGAGATCGGGTTTGCGGACCGCGAGGCTCTGGAAGACCAGGGCGAGGGTGAACATGCCGGTGCCCGCGATGGTCCAGGCGATGATCGCGCCGAAACCGCCGGTGGCCTGGCCGAAGTTGCGCGGCAGCGAGAACACGCCCGCGCCGACCATCGAGCCGACCACCATGGCCGACAGGGTGAGCAGCGGCATGGTTTTGGCGGGGGTGTGGTGGGTCTTCGTGGCCAAGGCTGCATCCCTTCGACCGGCGGCCGGCTCCCGTGCCCGGGAGCGGCGGACACTCACCGCGACTTATCGGCTATCTACGGTGCGGCGTCTTCATCAGTTGCATAGCTGTTCTCATGCGGCAAATCGACCATTGCACATCGGAATCGCAAATTACAGGCAATCAATGAACTCTTTGCGGTGCCGACACCGGCGGGTGTGCCCTCGCGCGCGGGGCGTCCGGTCGTGCGGCGCCCGCCGCGCCCGCGGCCCGGGCCGTCCGCGCCGCCCGGCGTGTCCGGGTGGTGAGTGCGCAGGTAAGCTCTCTTTCTCGTGAGTCTCACCCTCGGAATCGTCGGCCTGCCCAACGTCGGAAAGTCGACGCTGTTCAACGCGCTGACCCGCAACGACGTGCTGGCGGCGAACTACCCGTTCGCGACCATCGAGCCGAACACCGGTGTGGTGCCGCTGCCGGATCCGCGCTTGGGGGTGCTCGCGGAGATCTTCGGTTCCGAGCGGCAGCTGCCCGCCGTGGTGACCTTCGTCGATATCGCGGGCATCGTGAAGGGCGCCTCCGAGGGCGAGGGCCTGGGCAACAAGTTCCTGGCCAACATCCGTGAGGCCGACGCCATCTGCCAGGTCGTGCGCGTGTTCGCCGACGATGACGTGGTGCACGTGGACGGCAAGGTCGATCCGCTGGCCGATATCGAGGTCATCGAGACCGAGCTGATCCTGGCCGACATGCAGACCTTGGAGAAGGCGGTCGTCCGCCTGGACAAGGAAGCGCGCATCAAGAAGGACCGCAAGCCGGTCGCCGATGCCGCCAAGCAGGCGCAGGACATTCTGAACAGCGGCCGCACCCTGTTCGCGGCCCAGAAGGAGCTCGATGTCGAGCTGCTCAAGGAACTGTCGCTGCTGACGATCAAGCCGTTCCTCTACGTCTTCAACGCCGACGAGGCGGTGCTGACCGACGAGGCCCGCAAGGCCGAGCTGAAGGCGGCGGTCGCCCCTGCCGACGCGGTGTTCCTGGACGCCAAGATCGAGTCCGAGCTGATCGAGCTCGACGACGAGTCGGCCCTGGAGTTGCTGGAGTCGATCGGCCAGTCCGAGCCCGGCCTGCACGCCCTGGCCCGCGCCGGCTTCCACACCCTCGGCCTGCAGACCTACCTGACCGCGGGCCCGAAGGAGTCCCGCGCCTGGACGATTCACCAGGGCGACACCGCCCCCAAGGCGGCCGGCGTGATCCACACCGACTTCGAACGCGGCTTCATCAAGGCCGAGATCGTCGCCTACAAGGACCTCGTCGAGGCCGGCTCGATGGCCGCCGCCAAGGCCGCCGGCAAGGTCCGGATCGAAGGCAAGGATTACGTGATGGTCGACGGCGACGTGGTCGAGTTCCGCTTCAACGTCTAGGTTTTCGCGGGGTCGCGCCCGCACGGCTATACCGAGCCCCACCCGGTTTTCCGGGTGGGGCTCGGTCGTTCACACGGGGTTCGGCCGGAAGTTACTGTCCCAGAGCCTGTCCCAGGAGGGTGCGGGCCAGGGCCTGGGCGAGGGGGGAGAGCTGGGTCGACCAGGACCCGTCGATCAGGGTGGAGGGGACGGTCGTCGTGGTGCAGGCGGGTCGGGCGGGGATATCCGAGGCCAGGGCGTGGTCGAGCCAGGTGAACGTGCCGCCGGTGGAGGTCAGGGCCTCGATGCTGTGATTGCTCACCAGGTCGGGGAGGTCGTCGCGGACGTAGGTCACCGACGCGCCGCCGGCGCAGTAGCGGGCGACCAGGTCGTCGACCGACCGGATCGGGCTCACCTCGTCGTGGACGGCGTTCACCACGTACAGGGGCGTTGTGGGCGTCGCGGTTCCGCGGGCGCGTTCGGCGATGACCGCGCGGATCACCGGGTCGGCGAGCACCTGATCGAGGGGGACCGTCAGCAGGTCGGAGTGAGTCACAAAGAGGTTCTTCGCGACGGTCGTGGAGACGCAGTCGCGGCCCGCGGCGGCGAGAACCGCGCGGGCGTGCGGCTTCAGGTACGGATCGAGCGCGGCGGAGAACTCGGGGGAGTCGTGCAGCAGCGCCGCGACGCCCATGGCGATCAGGCCGCCGGAGACGCGGCCGCTGACCGAGTGCATCGCCGCGGCGAGATCCGGTACAGGTGCACCGAGCACCGCACCCACGATGTTCAGCTCCGGGGCGTAGGACGGGTGCATCTCGGCGGCCCAGCTGGTGCCGACGCCCCCGCCCGAGTACCCGGTCAAGGCGGTGCGGGTGGCCGCGCCGTCCAGGCCGAGGGGCGCGAAAGCCTGTGCGGCCCGAATCCCGTCCAGCACCGTGTATCCCATGACGCGCGGGGTGAGGAAGCGGTTGTCGATGCCGCCCGGATCCGGAATCGACACCGCCCAGCCACGATCCAGCGCGGCCGCGACCTGCAGGGCCTCGCCCGGCGGCGGCGAGGACGCGTCGTTCGCGGTCAGCTGGTAGGACGGCATGCACACGCGCTGCACGGCGTCGTAGGCCACCTGCACCGACAGCAGCGGACGCGGCCCGGATCCGCCTGCCGGGACCAGCACGGTGGTCACCGCCGCGTAGGGATTCCCGTCGGAATCGGTGGTGCGGTAGAGCAACTGCCACGCGCCGACCGCGATCGGAACGGACGGCGCCACGTCGACCGGAACCGATCGGCTGGCGAGAATCGTTCCGGGCGTGGTCGATTCGTATCCTGCGGGTGGATCGTAGAAGTGGTCGATCGGTCCCACCTGTGCGGCAACGGGTTCGGCGGAATCGGGCTGAATGGTGAGCGGATCGGCGGCCGGATCGGCGACGGCAACCGGAACTCCGGCCGGGCCGTGGACGCCGGCCAGCACGAGCGCGGCCGAGACCGTCGCCGAACGGATGAGGGCGGCGAACGGCCGGCGCGCGCGGGCGGTGTGATGAGTCTGCATCGTTCTTCCGAGTGATTCGAACACGGGTGGGAACCCCGGCGCCGCGCATACCCCATGCGATGCGCGGTGCCGGGGAAAATCTGTCGGTCTGCTACGAAATCGGTTCGCTCAGTGCGATATTCACCCAGCTGGGCGCCTCCGGATCCAGGCGCAGATGCTGCGGTGCGAGCTTGCTGTCGACGAGAATCGGCATGGGCGGCAGGCCCTTCGGGAAGTTGCTCGCGTACACGTCGACGCGCAACCGGTGCCCGGGCTGCAGCACCGCCTCGGTGGGATCCAATGCGATGTCGAGCACCAGCGGCTCACCGGGTGTCACGAGCTCTCGCCGGTCGAGATCGATGTGATACACGGGCCGGGTGTAGTCGCCGTCGGCCGTTCTCGTGCTGCGGGATTCGTCGATCTGACGCAGCGACGCCACCAGCTGGCCCGAGGTGAGCTCGCGCGAACGGCCGTCGGGCGACACGTCGTTCACGGTGACGACCCAGTACCCGTCCGGCTGATCGAGCACGGTGTTGAGGTGTGCGCTGACGGGACCGGAGATCACCGTCGGCCGGGTGACGGGCGCGCTGGTGAAGCTGAGGCCATTGTTCTCCCAGATGCGCGAATCCTCGCCGCAGGCCATGACGATCGAGGGCACGCCCGCCAGGATGCGCGCGGTGTCACGCGAGCACACCCCGAGCACCCCGGGCGCTACCGTCAGATCGCGCACGCCGCCCTGCCGGGGCTCGCCGGACAGCCCGCCGTCGTACAGCGAGTTCGCGGTGCCGGAAACCTCATCGTTCAAATACATACGGCGGTAACCGGTTTCGGCGGACGGTAGGGCGTCCGAGGCGATCCATCCGCCGCCCTGCTGCAACAGTGTGAGCGGGCTGAACCGGTCGATGCCGTTGTCGATGCCCTTGAGCCACCTGTCGAACCACGCGCGCTGCAGCACATCCAGTCGCGGCGGCATGCCCGGATCACCGAAGCCCTTGACGCCCGCACCCGCGTGGAAGCCCTCGCCGACGACCAGCTTCTTGCGGTCCGGGGTCTGCGGCAGCGCCCGGTAGGTGTCGGTGGGCGTGCTGCCGAACAGATCCCACCAGCCGCTGACCATGAAGGTCGGCGCGGTGACGTTCGCGCTGTCGGCCTTCAGTCCCCGGCGCAGATCCGAATCCGGATCCATCAGATCCCGCGTTCCCGCGGTGAGCTGGCCGGTGTTCATCGCCGTGTAGGCGTTGGCGACGACGTCGACCATGGTCAACGGGTCGGCGAGCCTGTCCTGCAACCACTTCAGCTGCTGCGCGGGATCGAATCTGCCCGCGATGATCGACTCGACGTCGGGTGCGAACTTGGCCAGGTTCACCACCATCGGCCAGAAGGCCGCGAAGCCGAAACCGACAGCGCCGCCCGGGGCCACGATGTCGTTCACCAGGTCGCCGCTGCCGATGTAGCTGAAGACGGCCTTGATGGCCGGGTTGCCGCGGTCGGCGGCGCGCAGGGCGGCGATGCCGGTGGCGGAGGTGCCCTTCACCGCCACGCCGCCGTCGCTCCAGGGCTGCGCGGTGATCCAGTCGATGATCTCGGCCGCGTCCTGCCGCTCCTGATCGCCGAACATCTGCCACTTGCCCTGGGACGTCCCGGTTCCGCGGATGTCGACGTGCACCATGTTGTACCCGGCTTTGACCAGGTCGAAGTTGTGCAGGAAGGTTTGCACCGCCCCCGAACGCAACTGCTGACTCAGATCGGTGAGGCCCTCGAGCCCGGATCCGGGCGGCGCGCTGATGGACCCGATCCAGGGCAGTAGCACGTCGTCCACGCCGGGCACCTGCAGCAGCGCCGACGCCAGGTTGATCGCGACCTTGCTGTAGGTCTCGAACTCGACGATCGTCGGCAGCCTGGCGTCGATGGCCCGCCCGCCGCTGCCGGGGCGGGTGACATCGAGTTTGATCACCGTTCCGTCGCTCAGGGTGACCGGTTGCGCCAGGTCCGGAATGATCTCGGCATACGGTTGCGGCCCATCGACCGCCGCGGTCCAGGCGGCCGCGTACCGCCCGCCGTCGATCCCGGTGAATTCGGGCTCGGCGGTTGCCACCGGACGGATGAATAGGGTCGCCACGGCCACGCCGATAACGACCACGCTCGCATTTCTGGCGAACAATCGTGCCCCCACCCTCGATTTCATATCGCTCCACATTCATTCGGAAAATCCGAAACATCAACGTTTTCCGGAGTTCGGCCGCATCGGCCGATGACGAGTTACCGGCGGGTAGGGACTGTAATGCGGGCCACATCGGAACGGCAACCGGTCGCTTTACGCATCGATCGGGCAATCGCCTGGTCAGAAGCCTGTGGACGGCTATTTATCCCACGGCGACAATATTTTTCGCCCCCGTGCCCTGGTGAATAGGGAAGCGCGCTTTTCCCGTTCCCGGAAACGTTCGGAGCATTGCGGTGGATCGCCGATCTGCATTAGCGTCTTTACTCGCTAGTAGCCATGGGGAGGTATCCGGCCGCCCCCGCGGGAAAGGCGATCCACACATGGTGACCACGGCACGAGCCGCCGGCCTGCGCGACTATCCGGCCCTCGTCGACGAGTTGGGCGGTGACGGCGCGGCGCTGCTGACCCGCTTCGGAATTTCCCCCGCCGCGGTCGCCGACGACGCCGCGATCATCCCGGCCGAGTCGATCGGCTGGGCGCTGGAAGCCGCCGCCACCGAGCTGGGTTGCCCGGATTTCGGCCTGCGGCTGGCCGCGCGTCAGGACACCGCGGTCCTCGGTCCGCTGGCGGTGGCGGTGGCCAACGCCGAGACGATCGGGGACGCCTTCGATTTCGCCGCGCGCTTCGTGTTCACACACAACAGCGGGATCTCGCTACGCCTGATCGATGACCCGGAAGGCCGGCCCGAGGTCATCGGCCTGCAATACCGGGATACCGCCGCCGCGACCGGTTTCGCGCAGGGCGTCGGTCTGTCCGCGGGCACGATTCACAAGAATCTGTGTCAGATGGCGGGCGCGAACTACGGACTGCTCTCCATTCACCTGCCGCATCCGCCGCTCGCACCCGTGCAGCTGTACACCGAATATTTCGGCGCGCCGGTGGTTTTCGAGTCCGAGTACACGGTTTTCCGGCTACCCCGCGAGCTGCCCGCCCGTCCCATCGCGGGCAGCGACCAGACCCTGCGCGCCATGTCCGTGGACTACCTGACCAGGAATTTCCCCGCCCTGGACCACACCATGAGCTCGCGCGTCCGTATCGCGATCGAGCAGGTGATCACCACGGCCAAACCCGATATCGGCACCGTGGCGCGGGCGCTGATCATGCACGAGCGCACCCTGCAGCGCGCGCTGGCCGCCGAGGGCACCACCTTCAACGAGGTCCTGGACATCACCCGCCGCGACACCGTCTACCGGCTGCTGTGCGAGACCGACCTGCCGATGAGCCGGATCACCGCGCTGGCCGGGCTGCGCGAGCAGTCGGCCCTGACCCGGGTGGTGCGCCGCTGGTTCGGCACCACACCCCAGCGGATCCGCAGCTCGGCCCGGGCGCGGCACGGCGTGCCCACGGCGATTCGCGTCCGGCCGGTGGCGCGCGAGGAAGGCTGAGCGGTCAGTCCCCGGAAAAGCTCACGCCGGTCAGCTTCTCCGACAGCTGCCAGATCCGGCGGGCGTCCTCCGGACTGCGGAGCCGGGAGTAGAGCTTCTGTTCGGCGGGTGCGCCGCCCAGGTGGCCGGGGCCCTTCGGGCCGTACAGGCGGCCGCCGCGGGCGTCGGGGGCGGTCGCGGCGTAGAGGGCGGGGAGTTGGGCGGTCTCGACGGTGCCGAGGAGGATGCCCCGGGCCGACAGGGCGCGGATCACGCGGACGCCGAGGGTGTCGCGGTCGCGGCCCACCTCGGGACGGGCGGCCAGTAGGTTGGTGGGGGCCACACCGGGGTGGGCGAGATTGCTCGTTATCGACCAGTCGTTCTCGCGGGCGCGGCGGTCGAGTTCGAGGCCGAAAAGGCCCAGGGCGATCTTGGATTGGCTGTAGGCGTTCTGGCCGCTGTAGGAGTTCTCCCAGTTCGGGTCCTGCCAGTTGATCGCGCCCCGGTTCGCCGAGACGCTGATCTGCGAGGTGACCCGGGCCCGGCCGGCGCGCAGCAGTGGCAGCAGGCGGGCGACCAGGGCGAAGTGGCCTAGATGGTTGGTGCCGAATTGGAGTTCGAACCCGTCGGCGGTGGTCTGCCGGTTCGGCGGCGTCATCACCCCGGCGTTGTTGATCAGGAGGTGGATCGGGCGATCCTCGCGCAGCAGGGTCTCGCCGAGCTCGGCCACCGAATCCAGTGCGGACAGGTCGAGCCGGTACAGCGAGACCTTCGCCCCGGGCGCGGTCCGCTCGATCGTCGCGACGGCCGCCGCGCCCTTGTCCGGATTACGCACGGGCAGCAGTACTTCGGCGCCTGCGGCAGCGAGCCGGGTGGCGATGCCGAGGCCGATCCCGTCGCTGCCGCCGGTGACGACGGCGCGCTTCCCGGACAGATCGGGAACGGTGATGTCGATGGGCGTGCGCGGCATTTCTTCGCTCCTCGTGTATGGGTCCCCGGTACGTCGAAAGCCTCTTCAACATAGAGGCATCCCGCGCGTCGGCCGCCCGTGTCGTCACAACGCCGAGCCCAACCCGGTGTTTCGGGGGAGCGTGGCCGGAGGTTCGCCACGACCCGGCGGGGCCGTCACGGACGAGGAACGTGGCGCCGCCCACCGGTCACTCGAGGTCTGGAATCGCTGTCTCAGCGAACGTCGTTCTCCCGCTGCGCCTTACGCTTGGCACGCGCCATCCGCAGCAGATATCCCGGCGTCGGCGGCACCCACCCGAGCTGTACCGCCTGACCGAGATCGTCCCGATTGGCCCAGTGCTCGATCACCTTGCCGTCCGCGATCCGCAGCCAATGTGACTGCGTCACAGCGAAAGTCTTCCCGGTCGGCGGGAAGACCTGCTCCACGCTCCCGTCGGCGCCGTAGGTCACGAACGGTCCGGTGTGCCGGCCGTGCATGGTGGTGTGCAGGGCGACCAGGTCCCCCTCCACGACCGCGGACTCGACGGTGTGCCGCAGCTCCGAGTACGCCGAGCGCAGCCACAGCGCCGTCGCGTAGTAGGCCGCTGGACCCCGCCCTCGCGTGTCCGGCGGCTCGGCGGCGGCCTCCCGGTTGGTCGCCTCGGGGTGGATGACCGCGTCGAAGTCGGCGAGTTCGCCGTCGGCCATGATGCGCACCGAGCGAATCGCCAGTGCCCGTGCGAATTCGGCGGTGGTCGGGGCGGTGATGTCCATGCGGGACCTCGCAATCCGGAGCGTGTCGGCCTGTGTCCCCAGGAGATATCGGTCGAACCACCCGTCGCGTTCGATCCCGCCATCGATTCGGTAGCGCGCGAGCCCGCGCGCTGGGGCGCCGTCGGCGACCCGTCGGGACCCGTTCGTCGCCTACGGTGAAGGCGTGAACGAGATCGCGACGGTCGAGGCGAACGGGCTGGAATTCGCCTACCACTCGGCCGGTCCCGCCGGTGGTCCGCTGGCGCTGCTGCTGCACGGTTTTCCGGATACGCCGCACTCGTGGCGGCATCTGTCGGGGGCGCTCGCCGGGGCGGGATACCGCGTGATCGCGCCGTATACCCGGGGATACGCGCCGACCGGGGTGCCCGCCGACGGCGCGTACCAGGCCGGGGCCCTGGCGTCGGACGCCAACGCGCTGCACGCGGCGCTCGGCGGTGGCCCGGATGCCGTTCTCGTCGGCCATGATTGGGGCGCGCCCGCGGTGTACGGCGCGATCGCGGCCGCGCCGGAGCGCTGGCGCCGCGCCGTGACGATGTCCATGCCCCCGACCACGGCCCTGCGCGCCGGATTCCTCGGGTACGAGCAGCTGAAGCGATCCTTCTACATCTTCCTGTTCCAGACGCCACTGGCCGAATCGGTCCTCACGCCCGATTTCATCGCCGGCCTGTGGCGCGACTGGTCACCCGGCCACACCGAGGATCTGACGCCCGTCTTCGAAGCCCTGCGCGCCCCCGAGAACATCGCCGCCGCCCTCGGCTACTACCGCACCATGCTGAAACCGGCCCGCCGCCCGGGAACCACTGCCGCGCAGCCCCTTACCGCGAGCAAGGTGCCCACCCTCTACCTGCACGGCGCGAACGACGGCTGCCTGGGCCTCGAGGCGATCGATCCCGAGATCGAGAATCACCTGCCCCCGGGCTCGCGCGGAGCGGTCATCGCCGAGGCCGGTCACTTCCTCCAGGTGGAACAGCCGGGCGCGGTCAACACCGCCGTCCTCGAGTGGTTCGCCGGCGAGAATCTCTGACCGGCGCGGGAAAGCTCGAAGTGTGCTCGAGGCCGACCGGCGGGTTCGGAACGCGGGCGATCGGAGTCGCCGCGACCTCGCTCGGCGTTCGGTGCCGTTATCGGGCGTCTCGGCTCGCGCCGTGACGATGCGGGGAAGCCGCATCCGGTACCGCTGCCCGGCACACCCGGGGTGAGCTGCGCCGACACCTCGCGGAGACGAAAGTCGTTGCGGCAGAGAACCGGATTAATCGGACGCTTCGGCGGTTTCCGCCTTGCGTATCGCATTCCGCGAGCGTGTCGCGCCCGGACAATCCCGCCCGGCAGCCCGATTCGGGACTATCCTCCGACATCGGCGGGGAAGTGTGCTGGCAATTCGCGGGATCTGTTTCGGTGGGCGTGATTCGGGAAACCCCCTTACTGCTGCAGGCGTGTGCCGGCTATCGGCGCTCGGTGCGGGTGCGCGGTTCCCGGGCCGAGTCGCTTATCGAGCAAGGCGATCAGGAGCGGAGGAACAGCCGTGAATTTTCGACCGACAGCGCTTGGCTACATTCGGAGTGATGTCTCCCGGGTGCAGCAGGCTTGGGACGAGGAGCAGATTCGGAGCCGTGCCCGCAGGCTCGGGTACGACTTCGCGAAAATGATTGTGGTGGACGGGCGTTGCAGTGACCGGCCACTGGCCGGTTTGAAGGCCACCATCGCGCGGACCCGGGCGGAAGCGGTGTTCGTGCCGGGTATCGAGCACTTCCAGGACGGCGTCGTGCCCGCGCATCTGATCCAGGTGACCGACGTGATCACCGTGAATCCCTTCGCCACCTACGCCAGGTGGTCGAACGGCCTGGTGGATTCCGCGGGGCAGGGGACGGCGGATACGGCCTAGTGCCGCGGCGTTCGCACCGCCGTCCGCAATCCCCGATACCCGCCGACCCGCGTCTACAGCGGGGATTGGCGGATGGCGGTGAACACGCGCAGACAGTGCTCGGTCATCTCCTCCGGCGAATAGCCGGGATGATCGCGCCACCAGGTGATGGTGGTGGAGACGATGCTGAACCACCAGGCCAGCAGGAGCGAGTGATCCTGCGGCGCGGACACGCCCGCACCGTGCAGCACTTCGGTGACGCCCTCCGAACCCATCGTGTTGAGGGCGCGCTGATAGCCGTGGGCGCGGTCGTACGCCTCGCTCGGGCGGGGCAGCGTGGTGTCGTAGATGATCCGCCAGTTCTGGGTGCGGCCGTCCAGCGCCGCGAAGATGCCGGCGAGGGTCGCCAGCGCCTTGCCGTGCGCGCCCGGCACGACCTGGGCGTCGGCGACCGCCGCCACGAGGCTCTCACCGGCGCGCCGCACGCAGGCGGCGTGCAGGCCGTCGCGCGAGCCGAAGTAGGTGTAGATGAGGGGCTTGGAGACCCCGGCCGCGGTCGCGATGTCGGCGACGGAGGCGTTGGCGTAGCCGCGATCACCGAACTCGCTCGTGGCGATGTCGAGAATCTGCTGTTCGCGCTGTTCGCGCGGTACGCCCTTGGTCCCGGCGCGGCCCACGGTGCTCATCGCGCCGGTGTCGCGGGGTCGATCAGGACGCCGGGGTTGAGGATTCCGGCGGGATCCAGGGCCGCCTTCGACGCGCGCAGGGCGACCGCGAACGGGTCCGGGCGCTGGGTGTCGTACCACGGGCGGTGGTCGCGACCGACGGCGTGATGGTGGGTGATGGTGCCGCCCGCGGACGAGAGTGCCTCGGACACAGCGGCTTTGATCTCGTCCCACTGTTCCACCGTCCGGCCCCACTGCCCGGCGGCGTAGATGCCGAAGTACGGTGCGGGACCGTCGGGGTAGACGTGGGTGAAGCGGCAGGTCACCACGCCGGTGATGCCGAGAGCCTCGAAGACCCGGGTGGCCGCGTCGCCGACCGCGGCCCGCAGTTCGTCGAAACGGTCCCAGGTGCAGGCGGTTTCGAAGGTTTCCACGATCATCGACTGCGCGGCGAGGGCGTCGCGCTGGTACGGCATCCGCAGGAAGGACGATCGCCAGGTGTCCGCCGCGCCGGTGCGAGCCGAATCCTGTTCCGAGTCCGAGGAACTCACGCCGTCGGGGGTGCGGCCGCCGTGGTCGTGGCAGATCTGCACGGCGCGCGACAGCGCCGCGTCCACCGGGTGATCCGCCGATTCGAAACCGAGCACGAGCACGCCGCCGGATGTCGGCGTACCCGCGTTGAGGAAGGCCTCCATCGGGTCGAGCAGGCGGCAGTTCGCCGGGAAGAGCCCGGACTGGGCGATGGTCCGGGTCGCGGCGACCGCGGCGGAATAGTCGTCGAACAGCACCGAGGCCCCGGCTCGCCAGCGCGGTCGCACCTGGACGCGCATCCACGCCTCGGTGATCACGCCGAGCACGCCCTCGGACCCCAGGAACATGCGGTCCGGCGACGGCCCCGCACCCGAACCGGGCAGCCGGCGCGATTCGCTGGTTCCGACCGGCGTCACCACCCGCATCGACTCGACCATGTCGTCGATATGGGTGTAGACCGTGGCGAAGTGCCCGCCCGCGCGGGTCGCCAGCCAGCCGCCGAGGGTGGAGAACTCGAACGATTGCGGGAAGTGCCGCAGGGTCAGGCCCTCGGTTTTGAGCGCCTGCTCCAGGGCCGGGCCGAGCATGCCCGCTTGAATACGCGCGGCCCGGCTGGTGTGGTCGACCTCCAGGACGCGGTTCAGCGCACCCAGATCCAGCGAGACGACGCCGGCGTAGTCGGCGGTGCCGCGCGGTTCGACCCCGCCCACCACCGACGTCCCGCCGCCGAAGGGGATCACGGCGATCCCGGCGGTGGTGCACCAGTCCAGGACGTCGACCACATCCTGTTCGGTGCGCGGGCGCACCACCAGATCCGGCACGTTGTCCACGCGTCCGAGCAGGGTGCGCACCACATCCCGGAAGGCCTGGCCGTGCCCGTGCGCGACCCGGTCCCCGAGATCGTGGGAAGCCAGTTCCGCCAGCGCTTTCGGCGCTCGGACACGAGATTCGGCCACGGTCAGCTCGCGCAACGCCGGCGCCTCGTGCACCGAGAGGTCCGCGTCCGGCGCGATGGCCGTGACCCGCCGCGTGAGCGCCTCCCGCTCCTTGCCGGTGACCGCGTCCTCGACGTTCCCCCAACCCCACCACGACCGCGTCACAGCCGTCTCCTCTCGCTGCCGCCCATTAATTGAACTGAAGGTAATTTACTCTGAATTCAATTACAAGGGTCGCAATCGCTCGGAGCTCGCCGAGCGGAGGGCCGCTGAGATCGAGCGCTGTCGAATCTTCCCGCGGACCGGGACATCATGGCCGGGCAGCGTTCGCGGCGCGGTGCCACGCGGCGGTGCGCAGGAGGCGAAGGCCGTTGAGCGCCACCAGGATCGTGGAGCCCTCGTGCCCGGCCACGCCGAGCGGCAGGGGGAGGGTGGCGGTGAGGTCCCAGACGACCAGGACGGCGATGCAGGTGGCCGCGATCGCCAGGTTGGCGATTACCACGCGCCGGGCCCGCCGGGCCAGGGCGATGGCGGTGGGAATGGTGGACAGGTTGTCGCGGACGATCACGGCGTCGGCGGCGTGCAGGGTCAGGTCGGTGCCCGCGCCGCCGAGGGCGATGCCGACGGTGGCGGTCGCCAGGGCGGGGGCGTCGTTGATGCCGTCGCCGATGACCGCGACGTGGTCGCCGTTCGCCTGGAGTTCGCGCACCGCGGCCACCTTGTCCGCGGGGAGCAGGTCCGCCCGGACGTCGGTGATGTCGAGTTCGGCGGCCAGGCGCTGGGCGGCGGGGTGATTGTCGCCGGTCAGCAGGACCGGATCGTGGCCGGTCACGGTCCGGATGGCGCGGACGGCGGCAGCGGCCTCCGGGCGGGTCTCGTCGCTGAGGGCGAGCACGCCGACGGGGGTTCCGTCGCGGGTCACCACCACCGCCGTGAGCCCGCGGTCCTGCAGTCGTGCAACGGTTTTCGCCGCCGGATCGGAATCGTCCAGGGTGGCGGGGGAGCCGACCTCGATATGACGATCGTCGATCCGCGCCGACACTCCGCGACCGGGGCGGGCGGCGAAGTCCACGGCGGCGGGAAGGGTGATGTCCCGTGCCCGCGCAGCGCGCACGATCGCGGCGGCCAGCGGGTGCTCGCTCGGGTGCTCCGCCGCCGCGGCCAGGCGCAGCAGTTCCGATTCCTCGAAACCTGTTTCCAGGCAGACGATCTCGACCAGCTCCGGCAGGCCGCGCGTGAGCGTTCCGGTCTTGTCGAACGCCACCCGTGAGACGGCGCCCAGCTGTTCGAGCACCACCGCCGACTTGATCAGGACGCCGTGCCGTCCGGCGGTGGCGATGGCGGCCAGCAGCGGCGGCATGGTCGCCAGCACCACCGCGCACGGTGAGGCGACGATCATGAAGGTCATGGCGCGCAACAGGGCTCGCCGCAGGGTGTCGCCCAGCAGCAGGGGAATCGCGAAGACGGCCAGGGTCGCCACCACCATGCCCACCGAATACCGCTGTTCGATCTTCTCGATGAACAGCTGGGTCCGGGCCTTGGTACGGCCCGCGGTCTCCACCAGCGTGGCGATCCGCGCCACCACCCAGTCCTCGGCCCGCCGATCCACCCGCAGTCGCAAAGTGCCGGTGCCGTTGAGGGTTCCGGCGAACACCTCGTCGCCGATCGTCCGGTCGACCGGTAGCGGTTCGCCGGTGATGGTGGCCTGATCGACCTCGCTGCCGCCGCCGATCACGGTGGCGTCCGCGGGAATTCGCTCACCCGGCCGCACCACCAGTATGTCGCCGATCGCCAGCTCCGCCGCGCGCACCACCTGTTCCGCGCCCGCCGGGGACAGCCGGGTCGCGGTCTCCGGCGCGAGATCGAGCAGCCCGCGCACCGAGTCCTCGGTGCGCGCGGTGGCGAACGCCTCCAGCGCCCCCGAGGTGGCGAAGATGACGATCAGCAGCGCGCCGTCGGTGATCTGCCCGATCGAGGCCGCGCCGAGCGCCGCCACGACCATGAGCAGATCCACGTCCAGGGTCCGGTCCCGCAGCGCCCGCAGCCCCGCCAGCCCGGGTTCCCAGCCGCCCGCCGCGTAGCAGGTCAGGTACGCCGCCCAGTACACCCACGCGGGAGCTCCGGCCAGCTGGGCTCCGAGCCCGAGTGCGAAGAGTACGAGAGCCGCTGCGGCCCAGCGTGTTTCGGTGAGATCGAAGAGCCGGGTGCGGCGTATCGCGACGGGTGGCGGTGCTGGGCGGCGCGGCGTGGACGTCGGCGCGATCATCGGTCACCTCTGGATCGGACGGGCGGGGAACGCGGCCAACATATCAGAAGATATGAAGAGGTGTTCATGTGTTGTGGCACACTAAGCTCTCCGGCATGGGACACGGAGTCGACGGGCGTGACCGCCCCCCGGTGCGGCTGGACGCCGCCGCGGCCGCCCATGTCGCCAACACCCTGCAGGCCCTCGCGACCCCGAGCCGGCTGCTGATCCTCACCGAACTGCGGCACGGTCCGCTGCCGGTGAGCGAACTGGCCGAGGCGATCGGCATGGAGCAGTCGGCGGTCTCGCATCAGCTGCGCCTGCTGCGCAATCTCGGCCTGGTCGTCGGCGCCCGCAACGGCCGCAGCATCATCTACAGCCTCTACGACCAGCACGTCGCCCAGCTGCTCGACGAGGCGATCTATCACAGCGAGCATCTGCGGCTCGGGCTGTCGGAGAAACCCGAAACCGCTGCCCCGGGAGCGGATCCCGGCGCCCGTATCGGCCCGAAAAACTACGCCGAATAGTAGGTTGGGCTGGCGGCGCCCGGACGGGCGCCACGGCCGGAGCGAACGAGGGGCGATGAAGGGGCTGGGAGCGCTCGAGAAGCAGGCCATGGGTGTGCTGTGGGAGAGCGCGGACGCGCTGACCGTGCACGATCTGGTGGCGGGGCTCAGCGCGGGGGAGCGGGTGCCCGCGTACACGACGGTGCTCACCGTGGTGACGCACCTGTGGGAGAAGGGCTGGGTCGTCCGGGAGAAGGTGGGGCGGTCCTACCGGTACCGGCCGCGCCGCACGCGCGCGGAGGCCACCACGGACCTGCTGCGCGAGATCCTCGACGACAGTCCCGACGCCCCCGCTGTGCTGCTGCATCTGGCACGGACCGCGAGCGCGCGCGAGGTGGAAGCGTTGCGGCAGGGACTCTCCGGCGGCGAGCAGCGGCCATGATCGTCATCACCGCCCTGCTGGCGGCGGGCATCGCGCTGGCGGCCGGCGGGCCCGCGGTGCTGTCGCGCGTCGACTTCCGCGCCGCGCCGGGTGTCGGCATCGCGGCCTGGATCGGGGCGGTCGGTGCGGTGATGTGTTGCGGCACAATGATATTGATTGCACTGGCCTGGCCGGGCGATCCGCCCGGCGAGGCGTTCGCGGGCAGCGTGGCGCAGAGTCTGGCGGCGGTCGAGCCGCTGGTGGTCACCTGGACGGCGGGGCTGATCACGCCGCTGGTGGTGATCGGCGTGTTCGTGCCGACCGGGCAACTGGCGCGCATCGCCCTCGGGCATCGCGGGCGTGCGGCGGCCCAGCGGCGCAGGCACGAAGAGCTCATCGAGATCCTCGGCCGGGCCGATCCCTCGGGCGCGAATCTGGTGCGGCTCGAACACCCGGTTCCCCTGGCGTACAGCGTGGCCGGGCGCGGGGGCTACGTGGTGGTCACCGACGGTCTCGCGCACTGCCTGACCGACGCGCAGTGGCACGCGGTGCTGGCGCACGAGCGCGCGCACCTGCGCGGCCGTCACCACCACATCCTCGGCGCGTGTCACGTTCTGGCGCGGTCGTTCTCGTGGGTTCCGCTCTTCGCGGCCCTGCCCGCCGCGATCGCCGCGCTGCTCGAACTCGCCGCCGATCGCAGCGCGGCGGCCTCGACCGATCCGCGGGCGCTCTACACCGCGCTGCACACCGTCGCCGCGCACGCGTCCGCGACGCCCGCCGCGCGACTCGGATTGATCGACGCCGAGCTGTCGACCCGGCTGGAATGTCTTGCGGCCGCGCCGGAGTCGCGGTCGGCCTCCCGGCGGACCGCGACGGCGCTGCTGCTCGCGACGACGCTGCTGGTCCCGGCCGCCTCGGTGCTCGCGGTGGGGCTCAGTGCGGGGCTGGTGTTGCTCGTGGCCGGGTAATCGGCCACAAAAAACTATGTTCCATAGTATTTTGGCGCACGGGTGCGCGCCGATGCGGGCCGCGTCCGATTGTCACGGGTGCGGATCTCGTCGGCGCTCATTGTGAAATGGAACTAGTTCAGAATTGAGATCCCTTGCACTGCAACATTTCCCGAAAAGGGCGCACGCGCCGCAGACGCCTGGCGGTACTGGTCGCCGCCGTGCTGACCGCCACCGGCCTTGCCGGGCCCGCCACCGGTGATCCCGCCCCCGAACCCGGGCAGACCCGCTATTCACTGGTCAACGGCTGCTACCGGATCGATACCCCCGCCGGTCCACTGGTGGCGGCGGCGAGCCCGTATCGCCTGCGCGCCACCGCCCTCGGCGAGTACCTGCTCTACGGGCGCACCCGCGAGGTGCTCGAGGCCGCCGAGGGCACGATCCGGACCGCGAAGAACGCCTCGGACGCCGCCGTGTGGCGGGTGAACGGTTCCGGCGCGGCCGGATTTACCATCACCAACGGCGCGACCGCGACGCCCGCCACCTTCGTGCCCGACACCGGCTGCGCGGACTTCCCCGAGGCCCAGGCCAATGCCCACGGCACCCCGGGCTCGAGTGCAGGTGCCGACGGATCGATCGTGGGCACCATCGACGCGCACGCCCACGTCACCGCCTACGAATTCATGGGCGGCAACTTCCACTGCGGGCGTCCCTGGCACCGGTTCGGCGTGACCGCCGCGCTGGGCGACTGCGCCGGAAACCGCACCGGCACCAACGGTTTGATCGCGAGCTTCCTGGATTACGGCGAACCGTTCCGCAAGACCGACACGGTCGGCTGGCCGAGTTTCCGGGACTGGCCCGCGCCGTCGGTTCTCACCGCCGAGGGCGCCTACTGGACCGGCATCGAACGGGCGTGGAAGGCCGGACTGCGGGTCATGACCGTCGATCTGGTGGACAACGAATCGCTGTGCGCCATGATGACCGATCGTCGAAACCCCTGTGACGACATGACATCGGTGCGCACCCAGGCGGCCGGGCTGCGCGCGCTCGAGGATTACATCGACGCTCAAGCCGGCGGCCCCGGGCTCGGCTTCTTCCGCATCGTCACCGATCCGGGCCAGGCCCGTGCGGTCGCCGCGTCCGGCAAGCTGGCCGTGGTCCTGGGCATGGAACTGTCGGATCCACTGGGCTGCGGGGTGTTTCTCGGCCAACCCACCTGCACGCGCGGCGACGTCGACCGCTGGCTGACCGAGTTGCGTGCCATCGGGGTGAGCAGCTTCTTCCCGGTGCACAAGTTCGACAACGCCTTCGGCGGCACGAAGATGGACCACGACGTCACCGGGCTGCTGGTGAACGCGGGGAACTTCATGCAGACCGGCACCTTCTGGAACGTTCAGTCCTGCCCCGGGCCCGAACACGACAGCACCCAGCCCTCGGTGCCCATCGCCGGTGATGTCAACCAGTTCCTGGCCCTGCTCACCGGGCCGCTGCTCGGCGGGGCGCCGCTACCGCTCTACGCGCCCGGATCCCATTGCAACGCACGCGGATTGACCGATCTGGGCGAGTACCTCATCAACCGGATGATCGACCTCGGGTTCCTCATCGAGGTCGATCACCTGAGTGAGGCCACCGCCGACGAGGTCATGACCATCATCGAGCAGCGCGGCTATCCGGGCGTGCTGTCCTCGCACGGCTGGGATTCGGAGAAGACGACCGCGCGGGTCTACGCCGCGGGTGGTTTCGCGACGCCCTACGCGGGCGGCCCGGAGAGCTTCGTACGCAACTGGCGCGCGGCCCGCGCCATGCCCCGCCCGGGTGAGTTCGGCTTCGGCTTCGGCTCGGATATGAACGGCATCGCCGGGCAGGGCGGCCCCATCGGGCCCGGGATCGTCTCCTACCCCTTCACCTCGCACGACGGCAGCGTGGTCTTCGATCGCGAGCGCTGGGGTGAGCGCACCTTCGATATCGGGGCCGACGGCACCGCCACCTACGGCACCTACGCCGACTGGCTCGAGGCCGTCCGGGTCCTCGGCGGCCCGGAGATCATGACCGATGTCTTCCGCGGCGCGGAGGTGTACCTGCGACTGTGGGAGCGAGTCCGGAGCTGATCGTCGCGGGATGTGAGCGGGATCCCAACGTTGACTGTTAACTGACCTTAACTTTTGACTTTCTTTACCTTTGTTCGGGATCCCGGTAGCCTCGACGAAGACCCAGGGGCTCTCCCGCTGGCGACCAATCCTTGATCGTGTTGTGCGGACCTGCCCCGGAGGCTTGTGCTGTGGATGTTTCTCTGACCATGTGGGCGGTGACGGTCGCCGCGCTGAGCGCCCTCATCGCCGTCGACTTCTTCATCGGGCGCAAGCCGCACGACGTCTCCATGAAGGAAGCCGGCATCTGGACCGTGGTCTGGATCGCGCTGGCCGTGGTGTTCGGTCTCGGTCTGCTCTTCATGGGCGAATCCCAGGCGTCCACCGAATTCTTCGCCGGCTTCATCACCGAGAAGTCGCTGAGCGTGGACAACCTCTTCGTCTTCGTCCTGATCATGGCCAAGTTCTCGGTGCCCTCGCACCTGCAGCAGCGCGTGCTGCTGTTCGGCGTACTGATCGCGCTGGTGTTGCGCGCCATCTTCATCGGCGCGGGCGCGGCCATCATCTCCAGCTTCTCCTGGGTGTTCTACATCTTCGGCGCGTTCCTGATCTACACCGCGTGGAAGCTCATCAAGGAGGCGCGCGCCGAGGAAGAGGACGAGGAATTCGAGGAGAACCGCCTCCTGAAGTCCATCGAGCACCGGTTCGGCGTCGCCGACCAGTACCACGGCACCAAGCTGTTCATCGTCAAGAACGGCAAGCGCATCATGACCCCGCTGCTGGTGGTCATGCTCGCGATCGGCACCACCGACATCCTGTTCGCCCTGGACTCGATCCCGGCCATCTTCGGCCTGACCCAGGATCCGTACATCGTGTTCACCGCCAACGCCTTCGCGCTGATGGGCCTGCGCCAGCTGTACTTCCTGCTCGGCGGACTGCTCAAGAAGCTCATCCACCTGAGCTACGGCCTCTCGGTCATCCTGGGCTTCATCGGCGTCAAGCTGGTGCTGCACGCGCTGCACGAGTCCGGCGTCCACGTCCCGCAGATCTCCACCCCGCTCTCGCTCGGCGTCATCTGCGGCGTCCTGGTCGTCACGACCATCACCAGCCTCGTCGCGGCCCGCAAACTGGAGGCGGCGGACTCCGGCAAATAGGTCCCGAAGTAATCGGGCGGCACCGCCCGGTTCGCACCGCCCGCCGGTCGCCTCGCGCGCCCGGCGGGCGGTTGCCGTTCGCGGGTCTCGCGGCTCGGTTCGCACCGTCCCGGACACGGGCGAAATCCCCGGTAGTCGGTACGATTCGGGCGATTTCCGGCGGCCGCGGCGGCCGTGCCCGAAGGCGCGCCAGCGACTCGGCGCGACACGCTCAGCGGCGGGGGAGAATTCTCGCGCAGCCTTCCTGGTTGTGAGCGTGTGTTCCGCTATCGTTCATCGCACTGTTCGATGCTGCTACTGGCGCGCCAAGGTTGATTCGTCGATTCCGGAGCACTCGACCGGTCCGGCACTGCCGAAAAGCGAGCCCCCGACCGTCTCCGAAAGATCGAGGGAACGTGCCTGTACCCCTTACTCTCGCCGGCCGTCTGGTACGGCTGGAACCCCTTGCGCCACAGCATGCTTCGGGTCTTGCGGAGGCGGCAGCAGGGAACCGCGACGACTACGCCTTCACCCCCGTGCCGCACGGGGTCGACGAGGCGCTGGAGTACGTCTCGGCCGCGCTGGCCGGACACGCGGCCGGCACGTCGCTGGCCTTCGCCATCATCGCCGTCGCGAGCGGCAGAGTGCTCGGCTCCACCAGGTTCACCCGCTTCGACTACTGGCAGGGCCCGGTGGTGTGGCCGCTGGTGCACGGACTGCCGTCCGGCGATCCGCTGCTGGCCATGCCCGACGCCGCCGAGATCGGCAACACCTGGCTGTCTCGCGAGGCCCGCGGGACGGGCATCAACCTCGAATCCAAGCTCCTGCTGCTGGCGCACGCCTTCGACACCTGGCGGGTGCGGCGCATCGCGCTGCGGGCCGATATGCGGAACCTGCGCTCCCGCATGGCCATCGAGCGCATCGGGGCGACCAGCGACGGAGTCCGGCGGGCGCACTCGCGCGGACTGGACGGCGAGGTGCGCAGCACCGCGTTCTACTCCATCCTCGACGAGGAATGGCCGCACGTGCGCGAGACCATCCACGGGCAGCTGCGCGCGGTTCCGGCGACTCGGGACAGACTGATCGACGCGTAGTTTCGCGACTATACTTCCGGGTGTTGCACTGGTCGGTCGCCGAGGAGAGATCAGTCCGAGTCGGGTGACTCGGCGGCCGGCGGAACCCTCGGATCACATAGTCAGCAACCGGGCGCGGGGTCGCGCGCCCAGACGTCCGCCGGGTGGCGGCGCGGGCAGGGCGGCCCCCTCTTCCTCGTGAAGGAGACGCGCATGCCCGACCCCATGTCCACCCGGGTCTACCTCGCGGACACCCGTTCCGGCGCCGCGGCGCTCACCCTCTTCCTGGCCCCCGAACCACGCGTACGCGGCGGCGCCATGCTGCACCTGCTCGAACAGGCCCCGCTGCTGGGCGACCGGCTGCGGCCCACCGACCGCACCCTCGTCGACTGGTTGCAGGTGCATTCGACACCGGCGATGTGCGCCCGCTTCCGGGCCTTCGCACCCGGCCGGCACGACCCGCCCCGCGTGCGCGCGGTGCTGCACGATCACTTCATCGCCGACCCGGCTCCGCTGGGCCTGGACCTGGACGATCAGGCGGAGATGGCCCGGCTCGACCTGCTGCCCGAGCACGCCCTGGGCGCGCGGCGCATCGACGACTTCCACGATCACGCGGTGCGCACGGCCATGCTCGCGGTGTACCGGCACTTCGGGGTCGATCGGCGCATCCCGCTGATCTATCACGGCTTCGCCGCGCCCGAGGACGGGTGGTTCGAGGAGCCCGCCGCGGAAGCGTGAACCGGGCCCGGGCGGTCGCTACTCGATCGGCATGACCGAGAGCAGGGACCACGGCCGGCGAGGGAAGCTGAACTGGAAGGTCTGCACGTGCATGCGGCGGTCCGAGTCCGACTCCGGATTGCGCATGAGCATGGTGCGCTCGGCGGCCTGCCCGACATCGGTCATATTGCGCCACATGCGATCCCATTCGGGGGTGCGCCGGCACAGGGTGATGATCTCCTCGCGGCGCTCGGGGCGGATCAGACCCTCGGGCAGGTCGCGGAAGGCCGAAACCATCAGCTGCGCTTCGGATTCCCAATCGCTCAGGCGCAGTCGCGACATGGGCTCGAGCATGATGGCGGTCAGCAGGTTCGCGCCCGGCCCGGTGCCGGGAAACAGCTCGCTGAACGCGGAGTTCGTCTCCACCACGTCGTAGGCGCCGTCATGCAGGCAGGCCGGGTGCGGAAGGCTGTGCAGCAGCGCGAGATCGGCGGGCGGCGGGCTGGAGGGGTCGAACACCCTGGCAGTGTGCGGCACCACTCTTCATTTTCTCTTCGCGCCGGGTTAAGTCCGATCACAAGACTGGGTGTTGTCGCAGAATTTCTGTCATATTGGACATTCGGTTTGGTTTGTTCTGTTGTGGGTATGGGGGTGGCTCGGCGATATGACGACCACGCGAATCGGTGTGCTGGGTCCACTGCACATCAGCATCGACGGCAAGCGCGTACCCCCCGGGGCGCCCATGCAGTGCGCGGTGCTGGGGCGGCTGGTGGCCGCGGGGGGCCGGGTGGTGCCCACCGACCGGCTGATCGACGATCTCTGGGGCGGTGACCCGCCGACCAAAGCCGTTGCCGCGCTCCAGGTGTACATCCACAATCTGCGCCGGGTCTTCGAACCCGACCGCCCGCGCCGGGCGCGCTCGCGCGTGATCGTCTCCGAATCACACGGCTACGCACTCAATCTGGAGCCCGAGCAGGTCGACGCCTGGCACTTCGAACAGTTGCTGCACGGGCACGAAACGGCCATGCGCGATCCCGCCGTCCGGCCCGAACCGCTCGAACAGCTGCGGGTGCTCGACGCCGCGCTCGCCTGCTGGCACGGCAGCGCGTTCGAATCGTTCGCCGGAACCTCCTGGGCGGCACAGGAAATCGCGCGGCTCGCGGCGCTGCGGCTCACCGCGTCGGAACTGCGCGCACAGGCCGCGCTGGAAACGAACCGGCCCGCCGACGTCGTGCTCGCGCTGCGGCCCATCTTCGAGGAGCATCCGGGCCGGGAGGAATGCGCGCGGTTGCTGGCGCTGGCGCAGTACCGGCTGGGGCAGTCGCTCGACGCGCTGGCCACCGTGCGCCGGAGCCGGGAATTCCTCACCCTGGAATTCGGGGTGGATCCCGGACCCGGGCTGCGGGATCTGGAAACCGCCATCCTCACCCATTCGGTCGAGGCGGAGCCGTCCGTCGCGGCGGTCGCGGTGCGGGCGCCCGAGCGGTCTCCGGCCCCGGAACCGGTGGTGGACAGCGGATACGGGGCGCAGCGGGCCGCGATCCTCGAGGCCGCGGCGGCGGCGGAAGCCGGTGAGGTGCGGCTGGTCTGGCTAGCGGGGGAGGCCGGGGCGGGCAAGACCACCCTGGCCGCGACCGTGCTGACGCGCCTGGCCGGCCGGTCCTGGGCCACCGTCGTCGCGCGCTGCCCCGAGGTAGACGGTGCGCCGCCGGCCTGGGCCTGGTCCGAGGTGCTCACCGGGCTGGACGCCGCGGATCCCGAAACCTACACCGCCGCCGACGCTTTCACCCTGGCGCGGCGGGTGGTGCGGTCCTGCCGCGAGCGGACCGCGCACGGACCCGTCGCCATCGTGCTGGAGGACGTGCACGGGGCCGACGCCGCCACGCTGCAGGTGCTGCGCCAGGTGGTCAACTGGCTGCGCGACCGGCCCATTCTCATCGTCGCCACCCTGCGCGGCACCGAGGCCGGGCCCGGGGTGCGCGATACCGCCGCCGCCCTGGCGCTGTTCACCGCCGACCGCGTCGAACTCGACGGGCTCGATCTGGCGGGGACCCGGCAGGCGGCGCTGGCCGCCGGACTCACCGCGGTCGACGATCGCACGGTGGCGCTGCTGCGCCACCGGACCGGCGGGAACCCGCTGTTCGTGCGCGAACTCGCGAAACTCTTCGCCACCCAGGGCGCGTCGGACGCGCTGCCGGTGACCGTGCGCGATCTGCTGGGGCGGCGCATCGCCCAACTGCCGGACACGGTCGTGGAATTGCTGCGGCACCTGGCGGTCTGGGGCGAGCACATCGACGTGGATACCCTGGCCGCCTCGGCCGGGCGGCCCGCGGACGACATCATCGATCTGATCGCGGGCGCCGAGGCCGCCCGGCTGCTGCGCACCGACCGCAGCGGACGCGTCAGCTTCGACCACGCCCTGGTCCGGGAGACCGTGTATCACGACATTCCGGTCCTGCGGCGCGCCCGAATGCACTGGGCGGCTTTCGAACTGCTGCGGTCGAATCCCGGCCTGGCCCGCGCCGGTGGAGTCGACGCGCTGGCCCACCACGCCGCGCTGGGCGCGGGCGTGGACACCGCCGAACTGGCCCTGGGCTACGTGCGGGCCGCCGCCCACCGCTGCGGCGAACGCCGCATGCGCGCCGACGCGGTGCGCCGCTGGCGGTCGGTGCTCGCGCTGCACGAACTCGCCGGACACAATGCGCCCCGCGGGATTCGGCCGACCACGGAGCCCACCCACCAGACCCTCGCCGACTGGCCCGCCCTGACCAGCCGCGAGTCCGGCACCCACCGCGCGACTTTCACCGACCACCTCACCCTCGCCGAACTGGCCGCCGAGGCGAGCGCCGCCGCGTCCCTCGAACGCGCCTCGGCCGCCGAGGTCACGTGGTCTACGGTCGTGCCCCGCGATACCGCTGTGCCGCAGGCGATTACCGGCCACGGTCCCGGCAGCGAGACTTCCGCAGCCAGAGTGGCCGGAGCGATGGACGAGGTCGGCTCGTCTGCTGCGACCAGTGACGCTGCCGCGACCGACGTTTCCGCCCCGATCGGCGAAACCGGCCCGGCCGCAGGGAATGCCGCCGTCGGCGCGTCCGGCCTGGCCACTGGGTCCGGCGCGACAGACGGGTCGGCTGCGACCGCTCCGAGCGGTGCGACCTCTCCGACCGGTGCGACCTCTCCGACCGGTGGGTACGGAGCGGCTGGTGCGTACGGCGCGGCCGAGGTCGAAGGCAGTCTGCGGGGTGCGGGGGATTCCAGCCCGGAACCCGTTGTCGCCGAACAGGGGGAGATCCCCGGTGACGAGGCCGGACGCACGTCCGGGGAGGGCATCTTCGTCCTCGCCGACCGGGTCGCGCCGCGCGAGGAGATCACCGTGGCGCGGGCGGACCGGGTCGCGTTGCTGCGGGCCCGGTGTGAACTCGTCATCGCGCTCGCCTACGACGGACAGCACATCGCCGCACGCGCCGCGCGGGAGCAGGCGCTCGAACTGGCCGAAACCCTCGGTGACACCGCGCTGCTCGCGCACGCGGCCACCTGCTGGCCGACGCCGCTGATCTGGTCCGTGCACGACTGGCACACCCCCGACCCGCGCATTCGCGGACCGTTGCGCACCGCGCTCGCCGACCCCGCGCTGCCGGTCGCCGCGCAGGTGCGGCTCCAGGTCACCACCGTCTTCGAGCTCGCGCTCGAGGACTTCGAGGCGACCGCGCTGGCGGCGGCCGCGGCCACCGAACTCGCCGAGCCGCACGGTGATCCGGAACTGCTCTGCACCGCCATCAACGCGCAGGCCTTCGCGGCCTTCGGTGACGGCGGGTTCCTGCGCGCGACGGAGGTGAAACGGCATGCGACACGGCTGCTTCAGGTGTCGACCGCCGCGCAGCTCACCGAATTCCGCGCGCTCGCACACTATCTGCTGTTCCGCGCCGAACTCGCCGACGCCAATCTGCTCGCCGCCGCCGAACATGCCCGGCACGCCGGGGAATACGCCTCCGACGGCCAACTGCGCCACCTGCTCGACGCGCTCGCGCCGTTCGACATGATGCTCGAACTGCTGCGCGGGGACACCGACGAGGTGCACTACCTGCTGGCGGTGGGCTTCGCGCCCGTCGAACGCATCGTCGCGCTCTCCGAGGAAGGCGCGGCCGAACCGTCCCGCGATCCCAACACCCTGCACATCGGCATCGCGATCTCGCTCGCCTGGCTCGCCGACGACATGTCCGACTACGTCGACGAACTGCGCGATCGGGTCGCCATCAAACCCGAGCTGTTCGTCTACGGCTACGCGCTCGCGCTGGTGCACGCCGGGCGACACGACGAGGCCCGCCGCGTGCTGGCCGACGCGCCGCCGCTGGGCCCGCAGTTCTGGTCCACGTTCAGCGCCGTGCGCGCCCGCGCGGTCATCGCCCTCGGCGACCTGGCCGCGGCCCGCGAACTCTACGATCAGCTGCTGCCCTACGCCGGCACCATCGCCGGCCTGGAGACGGGCGCGGTAGTCCTGAGCCCCATCGACACGGTCCTGGCCGATCTCGCCACGGCCGTGGGCGATTCCGCCCGCGCCGCCGCCCACCGCGCCGCCGCCGAGGCCCTGGAGGTCCGCCTCCAGGCGGACCTGGACGTCCTCGCAGGCCGATCCTCCGCGGGCCGGGTCCTGGTGCGCCCCAGAACGTTCCGCGCCCCCGATCCCGAGCCCCGCCCCTGACGTCCCTACCCCTCACGCCCGCTCCGGCCGAGTGACACGCTGCGCCACAGCGTGTTCCAAGTGTCGACGCGGCCTGTGGTGCCTGCCGTTCGGCAGGAAGTGGCCGCCGGGGCGCAGTTGAACGTCCGCGGCGGTGTCATCGTTGCCGGGTGGGTTCGTGCGCTCGGCCGGGCCCGGGCCCGCGGCCGGACACGAGCTGCCCGCCACTGTTATCGCTCGATGGGGCATTCTCGATAACGAGGAGTGCGCCGGGGGAGCCGGGGCGGCGGAGAGCGGGAGGTTTCGGGTGGTCGAGCTGGACGGACGGCGGCGGGCGGGGTCCACGCGGTGGGCGGTCGTGGCCGCAATCCTGGCGGTGCTGGTGCTCGTCGGGGTCGGTGGCGCCGCGGGCGTGCGGTGGTGGCAGGACCGATCGCTGCCGGTGCTGGCGGGGGAGCGGCTGCGGGAGTTCCCGGACGTGGACCGGGAAGGATTGAGCGATACGCAGCGGCGGATTCTCACCGTGACGGCACGGGAATTCCAGGCGCAGGACCCCGGGACCAAATACTCCGAGGGCATCGACGAAGCCTGGTGCGCGGATTTCGTGAGCTGGGTGATGCGCGAAGCGGGACAGCCGCTCGCCAATCCCAATTCGGGGTCGTGGCGGATTCCCGGGGTGTACACCCTCGAGGAGTACTACCGGGGCGAGCGCAGATTCGAAGATCGCGGATATCGGCCGCGCGTGGGCGACGTCGTCCTGTACGCACCCGACAGCGCGTTCAACCACCACACCAATATCGTGATCGACGTCGCCGGCGACACGATTACCACGTTGGGCGGCAACGAATTCGGCGAGATCACCATCCATCGTTACGCGCCCGCCGCGGTTTCAGGACTGGTCGGTTTCGGCAGGTTGTGAACGCGCAGGTTCCACATTCTGGAAATGCCGGGACGCGAGGGTGGGCACTCGCCATCGCACCGCCTACGATGGTTGCGGCGGTGCCCGGCAGCATCGCCGATCGATCCCTGTCCTGCTGCCCCCTCATCGGCAGGACAGGGATCCCCGCCCGAGGAAAGTAGCTGGATGACCCCGTCCGAACCGACCTGGATCGATTACGCCGAATTCGGCGAACGTTTCGTCGCGGCGGCGGTTACCGAATCCAGAATCGACGCGGCCGTGTCCGGAATGGCCGGGCGCGGTATGACGATCGGTCCCTTCTCCATCGGACCCGCGGGCCTGGCCCGATTCGTCGCCAAGGGCAGCGTCGGCAAACCGACCATCATTCGCCGCGGCCCGCACGTGCACTTCGACGTCGCCCTGCCGGTCACACTCCGCGTCGACGTCACCCTGGGCGGTCAGCGCCTCGGGCTCGAGGCGATCGTCGACATCGACCTGAAGCTGCACGCGCGCACCGCCGAGCCGCTGCTGATCGTCATCGACATCGAGCCGGTCACCAATCGCGACGTAAGTTTCGTCATGCGCGCCCAGGCCATCGGCAGCGCCTGGGAATTGCTGCTCGACCCCATCGCCAAACTGGTACAGCGCGAGGTCGCCACCCGCATCAACGCCATTCTCGCCGACCCGGACGCCCGGCGCGGGCGCACCTTCGACGTGGAAGCCATTCTCGACGGCGCCAAGTCCGGCTATCGCGGACCGGTGGACTTCCGGTGGATCGGCTACGACGAATTCGGGCATCGCTTCTTCGAACGCGTGGTGACCGCCGACCGGGTGCGCGAGGCCGTGGAATCCATGGCGGGCAAGCCCATCGAGGTGGGCCCGCTGCGAACCGGACCGGGCCGCAAGGCCCAGGTGTCGGTGCACGGCCAGGTGCGGCTGCCGCGCGTGGTCGGCGCGGGTGAGTCGCCCGAGCGCCCCGAGCCCACACCCGAACCCCGCATCGCCGAACTGCCGCCCGTGGTTCCGGCCGCGCCGCCCGCCCCCGAAGTGAACGGGGAGACGCTCGCCGCCGCCGACCGCGATCCCGCGCTGGTCGCCTTCGACATGACCATCCCGGTCTCGCTGGACATCACCGTGGACGTACTCAAGTCCAACCGCTACCGCGCCGAGGTGCAGGTGCCGGTGGCCCTGGTCGCGCGCGCGGCCGACCCCCTGCTCATCGTGATCGAGGCGGAGCCGCCGCACGCCGAGGACATCACGCTGGAATTCGAGGCCGAGGGTCTGCGCGCCGCGGCGCTCGGCCGCGTGGCGGGCATTCGCAAACAGGTCGTCGCGCAGGTGGCGGCGGTCGTGCGCCGGGAGGTCGCCGATCCGTCGCGGCGCACCATCGACGTCGCCGCGCGATTGAACGGTACCCGCGTCTGACGCTGTCTCACCGGCTCTGACCGTTCTGAGACTATTGGGACTCATGATGCTCGTGTGTCCTGTGCGCCTGGCGATCCCATAGTGATTATGGTGAAATGAGGGCACGTTCAGGGCTCCCGGCGCACAGATGACCGCAGGTCATCGGGGAAGGTGCGCCGGGCACGCCGCCCGCAAGTCTCAGCTCCACCGGATCGTGTTCGACCGGCATGTGCCAGACCAGGCGAGTGTGCGAAGGAGTCCTTCATGCGTTCCGTCCCGATGAACCGCCGATCCCTGTTGTCCGGTGCGGCCGTCCTGGCCGCGGGACTGTCCGCGGGATTCGCGCTCCCCGCTCCCGCCGCCGCGCGCCGGCAGGAGATCGGCACCCTGCTCGACTACGCGGGCGGGGTGCCCGCCGCGCACGCCATCGGCGCCGCGGGCCACATCGGCGTCATCCGCTACGTGTCGGATCGACGGCCGGGCGCGGAATGGATGGCGGGCAAACCACTGCTCGCGCGCGAGGTCGAGGCGCTCGCCGCCGCCGGACTCTCCGTGGTCTCCTGCTACCAATTCGGCAAGGGCCCCACCGCGGATTGGCGCGGCGGGTACGAGGCGGGCGTCGAGCACGCCACCCGCGGGCAGGTGCTGCACCAGGCCGCCGGCGGCCCCGACACCGCGCCCATCTACGCCTCGATCGACGACAATCCCAGCGACGAGGAGTTCGAGACCCAGATCGAGCCGTACCTGCGCGGCTGGGAATCGGTCATCGGGCACGAGCGCACCGGCGTGTACGCGAACTCCCCGACCATCGACAACATCCTCGGCGCGGGCCTGTGTTCGCTCTACTGGCAACACAATTGGGGCACCCCGCGGGGTTACGTGCACCCCGAGGCGCACCTGCACCAGTTCGAGATCGACAAGCGCGCCGTCGACGGCATCGGGGTGGACGTGAACTCGGTCCTGCACCCGGCCTACGGCCAGTGGTGGTGAGACCGCCCGCTGCTCAGGTCTGACAGTGGCAGGTGGGGTCGGCGCGGAGGTCGGGTTCGTCGGCGACCACGCGGAGTGCCGGCCGGGGGTCGCGATCCTCGCGGCCCTCGCCGAACGCCTGCCGATCGCCCATCCACGAGAACATGGACCAGCGGGACAGGCCGGAGAAGGCGGATCCGAGACTGCCGAACGAGCCCGAGGAAATGATCGAGCCGAACGAGCCCGCGGATCCGATGGACAGCACCGATCCGACGCTGCCGATGGACAGCACCGAATAGGCGGAGCCGATCGACAGGATCGAGCCCTCGGAGCGGATGGACAGGATGGAGCGGCGCGAATGCAGTCCCCGCGCGCGGGATTTCACAGCGGCCATAGGTAGCGGTCTACCACAGAATCGCCGCCCGGAAACGCGTTTCGCCCCCGGGCCGGTCCGCTTGTCGCGGGCCGGAACGGGGGCGGAAGCTGGGGGTCCGGCCGTGGCCGGACCGGCCTACGCGACGGTGAAGAACCCGACGGTCGGCAGGAACGAGCAGGTGCGCGGCTGCGACTCGGCGTCGGCCTGGGTGGTCAGCGAGCCCGACACCACGGCGACGATCCGGCCGGAGCCGGTGTTCGCGATGGTGGACAGGGTGGCCGGGCCGTCCGGGTTGATCTTGGCCTCGTCGGTCAGGTTCTGCACACCGCTCTGGCGGGTGTCCAGGTTGATCCACTGCACGGTCATCGGCGGGGTCTGGACCTCGGTGGGCTTCTTGGTGCCCAGCGCGGTGAAGACGAAACCGGTCTGGCCGTTCGCCGGTCCGGGCGGCGGCAGCGTCGCGGGGCCGCCCACGGCCAGCGCGGTGCCGACCGAGTCGCCGCTGTCGCTGATGCAGCCCTTGCCCAGGGTCGGCCACAGGAACTGGGAGATGACGGGACCGTCCTGCGGAATGTCGACGCCACCGCCGCCACTGCCGTCCAGGAAGGTGATGATTCGTTCCAGCGTCGACTTGATCTGCGGGGGCAGATTCAGCGTCGCGAGAATGGTCCGGGCCTGCGCCAGAATGGCGGCCTGGGGGCCGGGGGCGGCGATATCGGCCGGCCCCGCCGCCGCGCCGATGATGGCGGGCACCAGGGAGGCCAGCGCCTCGACCGGCACGCCCTCCGGAATCATGGGAACAAACGCGGTGGTTTGCGGGGCAGGAGCCGGTGCGGCGGAAGCGGTCGGCACGACAATAGTGGCGCAGGCCGCAAGGGCCAGCGCGGACATTGTGAACCGCGATCCTCGGGTGCGAAGCACTGGTGTAGCCGTCCTTACCTCGGGGTACATCAAGCAGCGATGCAGCGATATGGACATCGCTCCGCGCCACTCTAGGTACCTGGTCGCCCTGTTGTACAGCCAAGGTGTGATCTTGCTGTCCACGATTGCCTCACGCTATCGAACACTCGACCAAATTGTGTGTTACCAGAGTGTCCGGTGATGCGAATGTTACAGCAGTGAGTCCGGGTTTCCCGGCTGTTTCCCCCGTACGACTATTCTTGTCGCGGCCGAACGCCCGCCGGGATTCTCCGGCGCCCTTGCCGCCCGAACGGAAAGTCCGCGCCGTGAATCGACCTGTCCGACTGGCCGCCGTGGCGCTCGGTATTTCGGTACTGGCCCGTCTGGCCTGGGTCTTACTGCTACCCAACGGCATGAACTTCGTGGATCTCCATGTGTACGTGGATGGTTCGGCCGCGCTCGGCTCGGGTCACCTCTACGAGTGGACCGACCGGAGTCGTACGCCGGACTTCGCGCTGCCGTTCACCTATCCGCCGTTCGCGGCGCTCGTCTTCTATCCATTACACCTGTTGCCCTTCACATTTGTCGCAATTGTCTGGCTACTGGCGACCATGGCGGCGCTGTTCGGCGTGGTGTGGCTGGCGCTGGAGTTCATGGTCGGCAAAGCGGCTCTGCGCGAAGAGCATTGGCGGACCGTCGCGCTGGCGTGGACCGCGGTCGGCATCTGGCTCGAACCCATGCGCATGACCCTGGACTACGGACAGGTCAACGTGTTCCTGGTACTGCTCGCGCTGTTCGCGGTGCGCAGTGACCGCTGGTGGATCTCGGGCACGCTCGTCGGCGTGGCGGCCGGGGTGAAACTGACCCCCGCCATCACCGGCGTCTACTTCGCGGCGAGCCGGCGGTGGCTCACCGCGGTGTGGTCGGGCGTGGTCTTCTTCGGCACCATCGGCCTGACCTATCTGATCACCCCGGCCGAGACCCGCACGTACTTCGGCGAGTTGCTCGGCGACGCGTCGCGGATCGGCCCGGTCGGCTCGGCGTCGAACCAGTCGCTGCGCGGCGCGCTCAGCCGGCTGCTCGGCCACGACGTGGTGAGCGGCCCGGTCTGGCTGATCGCGGTGCTGATCGCCGCGGCGCTGGCGGTGCTGGCCTGGCGCGCCCTGGCCGCGGACGACGTGCTCGGCAGGCTGCTCATCGTGCAACTGTTCGGCCTGCTGGTGTCGCCGATCTCGTGGTCGCACCACTGGATCTGGCTGATCCCGGTGATGCTGTGGCTGGTCTACGGCCCACTGCGGCGCGCCGCCGGGGCGCGGGTGCTGGCCGGGTTCTGGTTCCTCACCACCCTGATCGGCGTGCCGTGGGTGCTGCTGAACTTCCAGACGTCTATCTGGACGATCTCGCGGCCGGGCCTGATGTCGTGGCTCGGCACCGTCTACGCGGTGGGCGCGGTGGCCTTCTACGTGTGGGTGATCCGCGCGGGGCGCGCTAGCTCTGGGCTTGCAGCCGATCTATCTCGTGCGCCAGCGCCACATCCAGCCGGGTGAGGCCGCCGGCATCGTGGGTCGATAGCGTGAAAGTGACTCGCCGCCACCGGATATCGATGTCCGGATGGTGATTGGCGGCTTCGGCGGCGACCGCGACCCGGCGTACCAGTTCGATACCCGCCAGGAACGAGGCGGCCGAGATCGTGCGCGCGATGCTGTCGCCGGTGCGGGTCCACTCGGGGAGGTCGGCGAGTGCTGTGACGATGGCGTCTTCGGAGAGCGGTGGGGTGGTCATGTCTCCGGTGTACCCCGCACTCAGGCTGCGCGCGCGGCTTTGAGCCCTTTCTTGAGCTCCTTGCCGTGGCAGCCCGCGGCCTCGAGCTTCTTCATGCGCATGATGACCACGGGGCATTTGAGGCACCGCGTCTTCTTGCGGCAGCACTTCTTCTTGGGCTTCAGACCGGAAACGTCCTTAGCCTTCACCTTGCCCATGTTGGTTAGCTTAGCCTAACTCGGGTGCGTTAAACCTGTGACTTCGGCGGACGGTAGTGTGTAGCTCGCCGCATGCCCGGTGGAATCTCGCTTACTTCCCCATGCATGACCCCGCCGGGTCCGGCCAACCCTTTTCACCAGGAGGAATCTAACGTGTCGTCTGTCGAGTTCCGTAACGTCGCCATCGTGGCGCACGTCGACCACGGCAAGACAACACTGGTCGACGCCATGCTGCGTCAGTCCGGCGCGTTCGCCGAGCGTGCCGAGATGGTCGACCGGGTGATGGACTCCGGGGATCTGGAGCGCGAGAAGGGCATCACCATTCTCGCAAAGAACACCGCGGTGCATCGGCACAATGCCGATGGTTCGATCACCGTCATCAATGTCATCGACACCCCCGGCCACGCCGACTTCGGTGGCGAGGTCGAGCGCGGCCTGTCCATGGTCGACGGCGTCGTGCTGCTCGTCGACGCCTCCGAGGGCCCGCTGCCGCAGACCCGCTTCGTGCTGCGCAAGGCGCTGTCCGCCTCGCTGCCGGTCATCCTCGTGGTCAACAAGACCGACCGTCCCGACGCCCGCATCGAGGAGGTCGTCGAGGAGTCGCACGACCTGCTGCTCGACCTGGCCTCGGACCTCGACGACGAAGCCTCCGAAGCCGCCGAGCTGGCCCTGGACCTGCCGGTCCTGTACGCCTCCGGCCGCGAGGGCAAGGCCTCGACCACCCGCCCCGAGAACGGCAGCGCGCCCGACGCGGAGAACCTCGACGAGCTGTTCGAGGTCCTCATGAAGCACGTGCCCGCCCCGAAGGGCGACAAGAACGCCCCGCTGCAGGCGCACGTCACCAACCTCGACGCCTCGCCGTTCCTCGGCCGTATCGGCCTGGTCCGCATCCACAACGGCACCCTGCGCAAGGGCCAGAACGTCGCGTGGATGACCCCCGAGGGCACCAAGACCGTCAAGATCACCGAGCTGCTGCAGACCATCGGCGTCGAGCGCAAGCCCGGTGAAGAGGCCATCGCCGGTGACATCGCCGCCGTCGCGGGCATTCCGGAGATCATGATCGGCGACACCCTCGCCGACGTGGAGAACCCGGTCGCCCTGCCGCGCATCACCGTCGACCAGCCCGCCATCTCGGTCACCATCGGCACCAACACCTCGCCGCTGGTCGGCCGCGTGTCCGGGCACAAGCTGACCGCGCGCATGGTCAAGGACCGCCTGGACAAGGAACTCATCGGCAACGTGTCGCTGCGCGTGCTCGACATCGGCCGCCCGGACGCCTGGGAGGTCCAGGGCCGCGGTGAGCTCGCGCTCGCCATCCTGGTCGAGCAGATGCGCCGCGAGGGCTTCGAGCTGACCGTCGGCAAGCCGCAGGTCGTCACCCAGAACGTCGACGGCAAGGTGCACGAGCCGTTCGAAGAGCTGACCGTGGACTGCCCGGACGAGTACCTGGGCGCGGTCACCCAGCTGCTGGCCGCCCGCAAGGGCAAGATGGTCCAGATGAGCAACCACTCCGCCGGGTGGGTGCGCATGGAGTTCATCGTTCCCTCGCGCGGTCTGATCGGTTTCCGCACCGACTTCCTCACCGAGACCCGCGGCACCGGCATCGCCAACGCCATCTTCGACGGCTACGCGCCGTGGGCCGGCGAGATCCGTGCCCGCCACACCGGTTCGCTGGTGTCGGACCGCGCCGGGTCGGTCACCCCGTTCGCCATGATCCAGCTCGCCGACCGCGGCCAGTTCTTCGTGGAGCCGGGCGCGGACACCTACGAGGGCCACGTCGTGGGCATCAACCCGCGCGCGGAGGATCTCGACATCAACGTCACCCGTGAGAAGAAGCTGACCAACATGCGGTCCGCCACGGCCGACGTGTTCGAGACCCTGGCCAAGCCGCTGCAGCTGGATCTCGAAGCGGCCATGGAGTTCTGCACCGACGACGAGTGCGTCGAGGTCACCCCCGAGGTCGTGCGCGTGCGCAAGCTGATCCTGGGCGCGACCGAGCGCGGCCGTGAACTCTCGCGCAAGAAGGCACGCGACCGCGCCGCGCAGTAGTTTTTGGCCTCCGCTCCGCTCCGGCGGGTTCGCGGCCCCTGAAGTCTCGTTCTTCCCTCCCTCCGCTCCTCCGCTTCGCTCCCCCGCTCCACTCAGTCCAGAACGAGACGGGCCGCGAACTGCGGGGCGGGGGGAGAGTTGTTTGTCCGGTGTCGGCGGGGGGAGTCGGAACAGCGCCGGGCGCGAACTCGGCGGTGGGGCAGTTGCCGTACGGCGGTGTCGGGCGATCCAAGTCGGGGATTTGTTTGTCCAGGGGCCTTTTTGAGGCGGGGGTCTCTCGCTGATTTCCGGCAATCGCCGGTGACCGGGTGCGGAAAGGGCGTTCAAGTAGAGTGCCGAACGTGAAGAGTGGGGCCCCTCGCAGGCGCGGGAAATGGCGCGTGGCGCTGGCCGCGGTGGCGACCGTGCTGACGGTCGCGACCGGCTGCACCGCCAATCCGCCGCCGCCCATCGAGAGCACGGACAGCCCGAAGACCACGCCCGCCAAGCCGGGCAAGAATTCGGTCGTGGTGGCGGTGGACGACATCGGCATCGGGTTCAATCCGCATCTGCGCGCGCAGCAGTCGCCCGCCGCCGCGGCGGTGTCGTCGATGGTGCTGCCGAGTCCCTTCCGGCCGGTGCCGACACCCGGGGTGCCCGGCGGGTCGGATTGGGTGCTCGACCCCTCGCTGATGGTGTCCGCGGAGGTGTCGTCGCTGGAGCCGTTCACCATCACCTATCAGATTCGGAACGAGGCGTCCTGGTCCGACGGCGCGCCCATCGCGGCCGAGGACTTCCGATACCTCTGGCAGCAGATGATCACCCAGCCCGGCGTGGTGGATCCCGCGGGCTACCGGCTCATCTCCGATGTCAGCTCGTCCTCGGGCGGTAAGACCGTCACGGTCACCATGACCCAGGAGTACCCGGCCTGGCGGCAGCTGTTCACCGATCTGCTGCCCCAGCACCTGGTGAAGGACTCCGGGTTCGAGCAGGGCCTGGTCGACACCATTCGCATCTCCGGCGCGCAGTTCCGGATCAAGCTGGTCGATCGCGGCCGCGAGGAGATCCTGCTCGAGCGCAACGACCGGTACTGGGGCAAACCCGCTGTGCCGGACGAGATTCTGCTGCGCCGGGGCGGTACGCCCGCGCAGGTGGCCGAGTCGCTGCGGGTCGGTGACGCGCAGATGGCGCTGGTGCACGGCGGCGTCGCGTTGCAGGCGCAGCTGGCGGCGATTCCCTCGGTGCGCACGGCGATCATGGCGCAGTCGCGCGAGATGCAACTCGTATTGAACGGGCGCAGTGGGGATCTCGGCGACGTGCGGGTGCGCCGCGCGGTGCTCTCGCTGCTGGATCCGGTGCTGCTGGCCACGGTGGGCGCGCAGACCGGCAGCTGGGTGGAACCGGCCCGGGCGCAGGTGCTCACGCCGTCGGATCCGGGGTACGTCCCGACCGCCCCGGCGCGGATCAGCGCGGAGGAGGCGTTCACGCTGCTGGCCGAGGCCGGATTCGGCCGCGCGCCCGAGGCTCCGGCGTCGCTGTCGCCGACTTCGCCCGCGCCGCAACCGCGTCCGATCGCCAAGAACGGCAAGACGCTGACTATCCGGATCGGCGCGGTCGAGGGCGACGACTACACGGTCGCGGTCGCCAATACCGCCGCCGACCAATTGCGCAGTGCCGGAATCGATGTCATGGTCCGCAGCATCGCGGCCGCCGAGTTGTACGGCAAGGATGTGACCGAGGCCGGGGTGGACGCCATCGTGGGCTGGGAGCGGGCCGGTTCGGATCCGGCGACGGTGCTGGCCTCGCGCTACGGGTGCGCCCCCGTCACGGCCGCCGATGCCGGCGGCGACGGCGATTCGGACGTGGTGCAGGCCGCGAAGAAGGCCCCGTCGAACCTGTCCGGCGTCTGCGATCCGACGCTGCAGCCCGCCATCGAGACCGCGCTGCGCGGCGTCGACGCGGGCAAGGTGATCGCCGAGTCCGAACCCAAGCTCTGGGACCTGTGGACGGTGCTGCCGATCGTGCAGGACACCCAGGTCGCGGCGGCGGGTCCCCGGGTGGACGGCGCGTCGCTGAGCGGGGCCATCCAGGTCGGCGTCTTCGCCGACGCGGCGAACTGGCGGCGGCTGCCGTGAGCGCGGCGGGCGGGACCGGCGGGCTGCTGCTGGTGCACGCGCATCCGGACGACGAGACGATCACGACCGGCGGCACCATCGCGCACTACCGGCGGCTCGGTATTCCGGTGACGGTGGTGACCTGCACCCTGGGCGAGGAGGGCGAGGTCATCGGCGCGCGGTGGGCGCGGCTGGTCGCCGATCAGGCCGATCAGCTGGGCGGCTATCGCATTCTCGAATTGACAACGGCCCTGGCCGAATTGGATGCCGCGCCGCCGCGGTTCCTGGGCGGCGCGGGCCGCTGGCGGGATTCGGGGATGGCGGGCACCCCGGCCGCGCGCAACCCGCGCGCGTTCGTGAACTCCGGTCCGGAGGCGGTAGCGGAGCTGACCCGGATCCTGCTGGAGCTGCGCCCGCGCGTGGTGGTCGGCTACGACCCGCGCGGCGGCTACGGGCATCCGGATCACATCCGCGCGCACGAGATCACCACCGCGGCGGTGGAATCGGCCGCCGAGCGGGGCTGGGACACCCCGAAGACGTACTGGACCGTCACCGACGGCGCGGTGCTCGCCATGCACACCGAGGCGCTCAAGCGGCGCACGGTCGATCAGTTGCCCGGCGCGCTGCCGCGCGGCTGGCGGCTGCCACACGACGGCGAATTGGCCTGTGTGCCACACGAATCGGTCACCACGGTGGTGGACGTGGCCGACGCGCTGCCGGCCAAGCGGGCCGCGCTGCGCGCGCACGCGACCCAGGTGACCCTCGCGCCGTCCGGTCGCGAGTTCGCGCTCTCGAACGACATCGCGCAGCCGGTGCTGCCGGAGGAGCACTACGTGCTGGTGCGGGGCGAGCGCGGGCCGGTCGGCGCCGACGGTCTCGAGCATGACCTGTTCGCCGGATTGGCGGACACTCCGGGGCCCGCCGCGGCCGAGATGAGACACTGACCATCATGTACAACTGGGATCTGCAGAACGCGATCGCCGCGTTCGTCGAGAGCCAGCGCCCCAACTTCCAGGCGCAGCACGATCTGTACCTGACGGTGCTCTACGCTTTCGTCGACATGCAGAGCCACCTGTTGACCCTTCTCGGCTTCCCGCCGGTGCCGTGACCTCGGCCCTGAGCGCCCGCGTCGGGCGCACCGCGCGCGAGGGCGTGTTTCCGCTGGGCCTGGACCCGATGGGCGCGGCCATCGCCGGGCTGCTGGTGCTCGACGCGCTGATCACCCTCGTGCTCGAGGTGCTGTTCCTGCCCCTGTACGTCGGTCAGGGCACCCTGCCGACGGCCGCGCCCGGGATGGGCGAGGCCGCCGCGCCGATCGCCTCCGGCGTGTCGACGGGTGCGATCGCCCTGCCGCTCTCGGCGCTGGCGGCGGCGGTCATCAATGTGCTGCTGGTGCACGGCATGGGCACGGTGTCGCCGAGTTTCGCGGCCATGTCGCTGCCGCTGAGCGCCTGGACGGTCGGCTTCGCGCTGATGATCTTCTCCGGTCCGGGCGGTGACATCATGCTGCTGCAGGACTGGCCGACCCTGGCGCTGCTGGTCGGCGGGCTGCTGCCCGCGGGTCTGTATCTGTACTGGCGCGCGACCGCGCACTACGCCGGCGAGAGCGGCCGCTGATCGCCGGACCGGCCGCCGATCAGTGCGGCCGGTCGACCGACGGGCCGTGTCCGGGCGCTGATCCACCGCGTGTGGCAATCGATCAGCGAATGCACTGACCGCCAAGTTGATTCGGTTCTGTAGTCGATTCGGGATGTTTCCGTTACTCTCCTCCAGACGAGGAAGCGTGACGAAAAGCTCATTTCGGGCGGATCGAAACGAGTTTAAAGGCGCGTCACGCGTTCGGGATCGGAAAGATTTTCAGTGGGCAGCTGGCACAACCTGCGCAAAACGCTTGGTACAACGTCCGATTCGATGGGCAAGGGTCTGCAGGGCCGGCTGGGCGTCCGGGTCCGGCTGCTGTCCATCGTTGTCATCTCCAGCGTCACCCTGCTGGCTATCGGCGGCGGCGCGGCCATATACCTGGTGAACGACGCGCACGAGGCCAAGGACTGGTCCGAACTGGCCAGCAGCACCACCGCGCCCGCGATTCTCATGGTCTCCGCCTTCGAGGAGGAGCGCCGGCTCTCGCTGCTGCGGCTGGTGGGTGACCCGGACGCCGCGGAGGCGCTCGTCGCCGCCAGGCAGCGCTCGGACGAGGCGCTGGCGGCGGTGAAGGAGAAGGGCGACATCGCCTCCGAGCTCAACCCGGACGGCGCCGTCAACGACGTCGAGGCCTTCTTCAAGCTCTTCTCGGCGATTCCGGGCGTGCGCGCCGGAGTGGACAGTCAGCAATCGCCGCCCGCGGACGTGTTCGCCTTCTACACCTCGGTCATCGGCACGATCGTCGGCGCCTCGCTGCTGGCCGCCCGCGTCGCGCCGGACGCCAAGCTGAGCATGGAACTCAACCACGGGATCGAGGCGCTGCGCGCGGCCGAGGCGCTGTCGCAGGCCGACACCATGGGCGCGGTCGCGGTGATCACCGGCGAGTTCCCCGACATCGCGCTGCTGGAGTTCAGCCACCGGGTCGGCGAGTTCCGCAGTGAGGTGGCCTATTCCACGGTGGTGCTGCAGGGTAAGCGACTGGCGCAGCTGCAGGCCATCATGGCGAGTCCGGCCTGGCAGCAGGTCGTTGCCATGCAGGACGCGCTGCTGTTGCGCGGCGCCTTCTCCGCCAGCGCCGCGGCCGCCGAGAACGCGACCAAGCCCGAGAGCCGGACCCAGGACGCCAGAACCCAGGACAAGACCAAAACCGAAGAGCCCGAACCGCTCCCGCTCACCGTCGCCGCCTGGCAGGAAGCGTCCGGGCAGGTCAACGCCGGTTTGCAGAAGCTGTGGGAGGACCAGAGCCGCGACGCGCACGCCACCGCGCACCAGCAGAGCAACGACGCCACCCGTGATTCGCTGCTCGGCGGCGCGGGCGTGCTGCTGATCGCGGTGCTCGCCTTCCTGGCCGCCCTGGTGCTGGCCAACCGCTTCATCGCGCGTATGCGCCGATTGCGTGACGACACACTGGAATTGGCGACCGAGAAGATGCCGGAGCTGATGCAGCGGCTCGGCGCCGGCGAGGAACTCGATCCCTCGGCGGAGGTGGCGCGCCTGGACTTCGGCACCGACGAGCTCGGTGACGTCGCCGACGCCTTCAACCGCGCGCACGTGGTGGCCGTGGGCGCGGCGGTCGCCGAGGCCAAGACCCGCGCGGGCATCAACGCGGTGTTCCTGAACATCGCCCATCGCAGCCAGGTGGTGGTGCACCGCCAGCTCGCGCTGCTGGACCGGGCCGAGCGCGAGGAGCAGAACGCCGATCAGCTCGAATTGCTGTTCCAGCTCGATCATCTCGCGACCCGCGCCCGCCGCAACGCCGAGAACCTGATCATTCTCGGCGGCGAGCAGCCGGGCCGGCGCTGGCGAAATCCGGTGGCGCTGCTGGATCTGGTGCGCGGCGCGGTCGCGGAGAGCCTGGACTACACCAGGATCGAGACCGGCCGCATGCCCGAGGTGCGGGTCGCCAGCCACGCGGTCGCGGACATCATCCATCTGCTGGCCGAGCTGACGGACAACGCCACCGCGTGCTCGCCGCCCGAATCCATGGTCACCGTCACCGGTTTGGTGGTCGGGCGCGGCGTCGTCGTGGAGATCACCGACCAGGGCCTGGGCATGTCCGAGGCCGAGTACGCCGACCGCAACGCGATGCTGGCGAATCCGCCGGACTTCAGCGTCGCGACGCTGTCCGGCAATACCCGCCTCGGCCTGTTCGTGGTGGCGAAACTGGCGTCGCGGCACGGTGTCTCGGTGCGGCTGGTGGAATCGGTGTACAGCGGGTGCCGCGCCATCGTGCTGATCCCGCAGGTGCTCATCGAGGGCGGCCGGCATCACCCGCCGGTGCAGGCGCCGCCGGGCACCGGGCGCAACGGGGTGACCGAACTGCGCGATCCCGGTGTGAACAGCCTGACCTCGCTGGCCGCGCTGGCGGACGCGGTCACCACCGGGTCGCTGCCCGTGCTGGCGCAGCCGCCGGTGTCGCGGCCGCCGCTGTGGGAGACCGGAACCGAGGTCATCGTGCCCGCCGAACCGGTCGCGGCCGCACCCGCGGCCGCACCGGCGGGCGGGCGCCCGGAGCTGCCGCGCCGCAACCGCCAGGCGCACCGCAGTCCGATCGCGCACGCCGGCCCCGTCGCGCCCGCCGCACCGGGCGAGCCTGTCGCCGGCGCCGCTGCCGCGCAACCGATCCCGCCCGCCGCGCAGCCGTCCGCGTACGTACCCCCGCGTCAGCGCACCGCGGAGGAAGCGCGCAATCTCATGAGCGCGATCGCCAAGGGCACCCGGCAGGGCCGCCAGCCGCGCGTCGAACCAGAGAAAGGGCCCCAATGACCACCTCCCAGCGAATCGATCTCGGCTGGCTGCTAGACGAATTGGTCAACGGCCTGACCGACGCGCAGTGCGCGGTGCTGCTGTCCACCGACGGGCTGCTGCTGGGTTCCTCGGCGGGGCAGGAGCGGGCGGACGCGGAGCGGTTCGGCGCGATGGCCTCGGCCCTGCACAGTCTGGCCCGCAGCGCCGGGCAGCACTTCAACGCGGGCGGGGTGTGCCAGACGGTCGTGGAACTGGATCAGGCGGTGCTGTTCATCACCGCGGCGGGGGAGAACGCCTGTATGGCGCTCTTGGCTTCGGAGACAGCCGATATGGGGTTGGTGGCCTACGAGATGAATCAGACCGTGCAACGAGTCGGCAGTCATCTGTCGGTCGACCCGCGCAGCAACGCGGGCGGCGCCCAGCATCCATGAACGAGCCGCGCGAGCACTGGTACGAGGACGAGGCCGGGCCCCTGGTCCGCCTCTACGCCCTGACGCGCGGCCGGAGTACGGCCGAGCGTCCCGAACTCAGCGTCACCACGCTGGTGGTCGACGTGGAGCGCGGAAAGCCGTTGCGGCGCACCGAGCCCGAGTACGCCGCCATCGTGCGGCTGTGCCGGACCGCGCTGTCGGTGGCGGAGGTGTCGGCGCATCTGAACCTGCCGCTGACGGTGACCAAACTGCTCATCGGCGATCTCATCGACGACGGCAGGCTGCTCTTCCGCTCGCCGCCCACGGGCAACAGCACCGATATGGGGCTGTTGACCGCGGTGCTGGAGGGCATTCGGGCCATGTAGGGCTCAGCTCAGGCGCGCGGCCAGGCGGGTGGCGTTCATGTGGGCGATGGCCTCGATGCTCACCATGGGGTTGACGCCGGGGGCGGTGGGGAAGCTGGAGCCGTCCGCGACGACGATGTTGGACACCTCCCAGGTCGCGCCGTCCGGATCGGTGGCCGACATGTCCGCGGAGCCGCCCATGCGGGCCGAGCCCATGATGTGCAGGGCGCCCATGGCGCATCGGCCCGGACCGTAGCCGGCCGCCTTGGCGGCGGCGTCGAATTCGGCGTGCGAGCCGCGCACGCCGGGCTCGTAGGACACCCCGGCCTGATGGCCGGAGAAGATGCGCTTCGCGCCTGCGGCTTCGAGAAGCTCGGCCGCGCCGACGATTCCGGTGTGGAAGTGCGCGGCGTCGTAATCCGAGATCTGGTACTTCACGATCGGCTCGCCCGAGCCGTCGACGCTCACGGTGCCGGAATCGCGGTCGCGGGTGATGACGCCGATGGCGTTGGAGCGGGCGAAGTCGAGCATGGTGGCGCGGTGCTGCGCCGCGCCGCGCCAGCTCATGAAGCCGGTGGCCAGGCCCGGGTGCAGCGGGCCGGTCTCGTAGATGACGCCGTAGCCCTTGCCGTCCAGATCGGCGTGCCTGCGGCTGATCCGGGTCTGCAGACCGCCTTCCCAGGCGCGGATCTCGTCGTCGAAGACGCCGAAGACGGCGCCGGCGGGGTGCAGGCGCAGGTGCCTGCCGATGTTCTTGTTCTTCAGGCCCGAGCGGTGCAGCAGCGCCGGGGTCTGGATCGCGCCCGCCGCCACGACCACCGCGCGGGCGTTGACGGTGATCTCCGCGCCGCCGGAGGTGAGCGCCGACACCGATTCGGCCCGGCCGTTCTTCACCGCGACGCGGCGTACGTTGGCGTCGACCACCAGGCGCGCGCCCGCGGCGGCGGCGTCCGAGAGCCAGGTCTTGGTCACCGACTGCTTGGCGCCCAGGCGGCAGCCGTAACCGCAACGGCCGCACTCGGTTCCGGCGTCGCACGCGTCGGAGACGTTGCGCGGCAGGGTGTCGATGTCCCAGCCGAGGGCCTGCGCGCCGCGTTCGAGGACGCCGTCGCGCGCGGACAGCGGCGAGCGGTCGGTCGTGACGCCGATGCGCCGGGACACCACGTCCAGGGCGTCGCCGAACTCGGCCTCGGCGAACTGCTTCGCGCCCAGCTCGGCCCATTCCGCGCGCACGCCGTCCGGGGTCGGCAGCGAGGTGCTCCAGTTGACGACGGTGCCGCCGCCCAGGCAGGTACCGGCGACCAGGGTGATCTGTCCCTCGGCCGACGAGGGCGGGCCCGGGGCGTACATGTCGGTGATCGCGGCGAGCTCGCCGGAGCCGAAATCGCGGTCGTCGTAGTAGTTTCCGCGTTCGAGCACGATGACGTCGAGACCGGCCGCGGCCAGGACCGCGGCGGCCGTGCCGCCGCCCGCGCCGGAGCCCACGATCACGACATCGCAGGTGAGCGTGGTGGATTCGGTGAAACGCAGCGGGGCGAGCGCCGGTTGCGGCGCGGTGGGCAGCGCGCCCGCCGGAGCCGGGTACCCGATCTCCTTCCACAGCGGATTGACGCCGGTGGGGCCGGGAGTCACGTTGTAGGACAGCAGGGCCGCGCCCTTGAGTGCCTGGAAGATGGCGCGCACGGGAGCCAGCGAGGAATCGCCGAGACGCAGCAGGGCGGCTTCGCGCTGCTCCTGCGACAGGGTCGAGAACTTGCGCGGGCCGTTGCCCGTGAGCAGGCCGGTCAGGCGTGAATCCCACAGGCCGAGCAGCATGGCCAGCTGCTTCTTGTCCGCCTCGCGGGGGTTGCGCCCCAGGATCCGGAAGATCGTGTCGACCGCGCCCAGTTCCGAGGCGGGCGGCAGGGTCAGTCCGTCGCCCGGCAGGAACGTATCGCAGATCATGCCCAGTGCCGCCCGCTGCGCGGCCGTTGGTTCCATGACGAAAATCCACCCTTCGTAAAGCTCGGGTGATTTGTACCACAGCGGCAGGAATGGCCGCTCACCAACTCGCCGTTCGAGCTGGTGGAACCCGGTGCAGAAAAAGTGAATCGCCGATTACATCAGGCGTGATTCGACCCGGTCTCGACCTGCTGTGTCCGGTGTCACATCCCACCCTATGTCACACCCCGTCCCGCCGCGTCGTCCCCTTCACGTAGCCGACGAACAACCTCGCAGAGAAGAGCAGACGATGACCCGCTTCGCCCTGTACGCCAACGAGATCGCCGCCAAGTTCACCAAGCGCCTGGTGACCGCCGCCCGTGTGATCGACGAGTCGCCGCTGCCCAAGCCGACCCAGGAACTGGTGAAAATCCGTGCCTCGCAGATCAACAGCTGCGGCATGTGCCTGGACATGCACACCAAGGACGCGGTGCACGCCGGCGAGACCCCCGTCCGCCTGGCCCTGATCGCGGCCTGGCGCGAGTCCACCGTGTTCACCGACGCCGAGCGCGCCGCCCTGGCCCTCACCGAGGAGGGCACCCGCCTGGCGGACAACTCCCACGGGATCTCCGAGGACACCTGGTCCCAGGTCCGCAAGCACTACGACGACGACCAGATCGGCGCGCTGATCTCCCTGATCGCCACCATCAACGCCTGGAACCGCCTGAACGTGATCGCGGGGATGACGGGCGGTGAGTACGTGCCCGGCCAGTGGTGAGCCCCGCGTCGTTCCGCGAATCAAGGCCCGGCACAGGATCTTTCGGTCCGCCGCCGGGCCTCGTTCGTTTCATTGTCAGGCGAAGCGATCGTGCGCTGGTCCCTGGCGGCGCGCAGTTGGATAGCAGCGGTGCCGTCGATCGCTGGGGGGCAATGGTTTTCGGGCGGTCAGCGGCTCCCGAGCTGGCCCGGTGTCACCGCTTCGATGAGCGGCCACGCCTCGGCCAGCGGGATGTCGATGATGTGATACCGCTTCTTGCCCGCCGCGGACGCCGCGGTGACGGTCGCGAGCCCGACCCGGCGCTGGAACCAGCTCTGGCGCACGGTCCAGCCGATGACGCCGGGGGCTTCGAGGCAGTCGCGGTCGCGGTCGAGCGACCCGCTGCGGGTGATGAGCCAGGTCGGCTTGCCGTGCGCGGCGGGCACGACCGCGTGCCCGAGCCCCCGGTACCTGTCCCAGGCCAGCGCTACGGCGATGGGTACGGCGAGCAGGTTCAACGCCCAGATCCACGCCGGGATATGCACGCCCGCAAGCGATATCACGAGCAGGACGCCGGCAACGGTGCCCACCGGCGACAGCGCCCGCGTGTACCGCCGCCGGTGTGCGGCGGGTCCGTGCGGGGTCAGCTCCACGGCGACCGGCGCCGGCGCGGCGAGCTCGCCCGGCCCGAGCTCGGCCGCGCATGTCTGCGCCGGGAGGATCGCCGAATCGGCACCGGCGCCGGCGGTTACGCCCGCTCGATTCCGATCGGTCGCGCCGCCGGTGTGCCTCGTCGGGCCGCCCGCGTCCACGCGGGCCGTGTCGTCCAGTAGGTGGGCGAGGGTGTGGTCGACGGCCGCGCGGGGGGCCTGGGGGAGGAGTTTCTGGCGGGGGTCGGCGCCGGTCATGATCGCTTCGAGCTCGGCGGCGCCCGCCCAGCGCAGCAGCAGGGGCTCGTTCACCGTCGCGCCGCGCAGGCGGGCCAGGTCCAGGGTGATCTGGCGGGTGGTGAACAGGCCGTGGCGGATGTGCAGGGTCGCGCCGTCGTCGACCACGCGCAGGTCGTGGTAGGTGGCCAGGTAGCGGGCACAGGCGGCGAGGCTGACGATCAGCACCAGCGCGACGATCAGGGCGGCGACGGCGAGCGCGATGATCTGCACGCCACCGTTTTCCACGCCCTGCACGGCGTCGGAGTCGAAGATGACCCCGGCGATGCCGTACTGGAACGCCAGGCCGACGATGGGCGCGATGATGGCGAAACCGGTCAGCGAGAGCGGCGCGTAGCGCACCCATTCGCGCCGCCAGTGCGCGATCTCGACCGGCTCGCGGGTGGGCGGCGCCGGTGTCTCCGCGCCGGGCAGCGTGACCGCCGTACCCGGCTCGCCGCCGGAAACCTGTTCGGGCGCGGGCGCTTCCGCGCCGCCCCGGGTGTGCGCCAGCAGTTCGGTGCGCAGGTTCGGCACCAGTTTCGCGTCCAGCGAGTCGAGCTTGAACTGGTCCCCGCGCTCGGCCTGCTGCCCGGTGCCGATGGACAGCACCGCCAGTCCCAGCGCCCGGTGCAGCAGATCGGCTTCCACGTCCACCGACCGCACCCGGTTGCGCGGTACCGAAAGCCGTTTGCGCTGAATGAGTCCCGTGCGCAGTTCGACGTTGTCCGGCGTGATCCGGTAGGTGGTGGTGAACCACCGCGTCACCGCGACCACGACGATCGCCCCCACGACGATGAGGCTCCACACCGGGCTGTCCGCCCGCGCTCCCGCGATCAGCGAGGCCAGCAACACCGGAATGAACCGGATCAACTCGGTGACCGGATGCACCAGCAACATGCGCCGGTCCAGCCGCTCCCAGGTCTCCGCGCCGGCCGTGGCGACGGCGCCGGGAGCGTCCGCCGGGGCCGGGTGCTCGGGGCCGGGGGTGGAGGTCATGTGGCGTCGCCCCGGTGGCGGGCGGCGATCTCGGTCAGGTGGGTGACGGTGGCGCGGGCATCGGCCAGTTCCAGGGCGCTGATGTGCACCGCGCCCGCGGAGGAGGCGGTGGTGACCGTGACGGTCGCCAGGCCGAGGAGGCGTTCGAGGGGGCCGCGGTAGGTGTCGACCGTTTGCACGCGGGTGATGGGGGCGACGCGGCTTTCCTGGGTGAACCAGCCGGTGCGGGTGTAGACGGCCTCGTCGGTGATCTCCCACCGGTGCACCGCGTAGCGCCACCACGGCACCACGGCGATGTTGAATACCGTTGCCGCGAGCATGATTCCGAGCACGATCAGCTGCACCGCGCGTCTGTCCGGATCCAGCAGCATCCACACCAGCACGGCCAGGATCGGGAACACCCACGACAGGATCGCGCTCAGCGCCCACAGCAGTTTGGCGCGCGGGCTGGGCCGCCGGGCGGGATCCGCGAGGATGCCGCCCGGGGCGGTCGACGTGCCGCCTGCGGCGGTGGGCTCGGACATGCCTGCCATGCTTGCACGATTACCCGCCCGGGCGGGGTTGATACAAGCCGCGCGGTCCCTTTTCGCCCGGGTACGCGCGTCAGCGCGCGGTGATCCGGAAGAACCCGCTCAGCGTGCCCTGGTACTGGACCTGCCCGGGCGCGATCGTCCCGACCATCTGCAGGGTGTCCTGGATGATGCTCGCGCCGATGGTCTGCTCGGTCTCGACCTTGCCGGTGGCCGCGTCGATCACCGTGTACTTGTACGAGTCGGTCACCGCCCCCGCGCTGCCGGACCCGCCGCCGCTGCCGGTGCCCAGGCTGCCCGAGCCGCCGCTGCCGGAGCCGAACGGCCCGCGCCGGGTGATGGTGTAGATCTTGCCGTCGGCGACCGAGAGTCGCGGGACCGCGGCCGAGGGCACGTCGATGGTCCACACCACCGAGCACCCCGAGCCGGTCACGTCGATCCGGGTCATGCCGCCGGTGAAGGCCGCGCTCTCGGGCTGACTGGGCCCGGCGTTGGCCGGCAGCTGCGGGTAGGGATAGCCATAGGTGCTTGCCACGTAGACGCTGTTGCCCGAGCCGACGGGCGAGTTCTCGGTGCCGTTGATCGCCGGGATCGAGCACACGGTCGCGCCGGTCACCGTGTCGAACACCAGGAGGTTCTCCTTGTTCGCGGCGTTGTCGGTGATGGCCAGGTATTCGGTGCCGCTGCCGGGCCCGAAGAAGGTCGGGGTCGCGCCGCTGCCCCAGCTGAGCTGGCCGGGCTTGCGGGCCGGGCCGCGGTCGTAGGCTCGGCGCCACAGCACGCGCGGGTTGCCCGCGGGGTCGGCGTCCACCAGGTACAGCGCGTGCGAGGTCGCGATGGCGACGCCCTCGGGCGCGCTGGAGATGCTGTTGGCCACCGATTCACCCGGTCCGAGCAGGATGGCCTTGGCCGCGCCGGTCGCCGGATCCACGAATCCGGCGGCGGCGTTGTCGGTCGCGAACCACACCCGGCCGTCGTAGTCGGGCATCACCGAGCTCACCGCGTCGCAGCTGCCGCCGCCGCAGTGCGCGGTAACCGCCTGGGAGACATTGGTTCTCGAGGTGATCGACAGTTTCCACCGGCCGTCGGCTCCGCGCTCGTGCCCGATCCGCAGCAGATCCCCGCTGCCGTCCACGGTGACCATGCGGTCCTGCTCGTCGAGGTAGGCGTACACGCCGCCGAGCAGACTGCCCTTGGCGAGATCGAGCGAGGCCAGGGTGTCGCCGTTGGCCGGATCGAGCAGGTAGACGGTCGGCGCGCGGTCGATCATCTTGGTACACAGCGCCTGTGGGATGCCGTCCGCGCCCTGCAGGATGGTCGGGCAGGCGGCGGCGAGTTCGTGGAAGTCCGCGCGCACGCTCACCGACCCGGGCCCGGGGAAGGGTGTGGCGTCCGAGGAGGCGGCGTCGCCGTGCATGGTCGCGGTGCCGAGCGGGCCGAGGTACGGATTGGCCGGGGGTAGCGGACCGAATGCCGCTCCGGCCGATCCGGTGGCGATGGTCAGCGTCAGCGTCGCGGCGGCCGCGAGCATCGCGCTCGCGCGGCCAAGTCTCTCGAACACGGATTCCCCGTTTCGTCATCCCCGGGCGAAACGGCCCGAGCCCTGCGTATGAGCCTGAATGCGAATATTCGCATCGATGGATGCGATTAATCGTGCCGGACACCATAGAAGAGCAGGTCAACCCTGGCAAGGATTTGTACCGTTCGGCTCGTCACGCCGTGCCACCGGGCCTCGGGTGGGTCAGAATATCGCCGGGCTCGCGACGGAATAGCGTGCCGGTACCACCGGTTGCCAGCTTCTATGGCACCCGAGTCGGATCAGTCGGATGGATGGCGCATGATCGAAGACGTGACGGATCTACCGAACCCGAGTCCGCCCGCACCGGCGCCGAGCCCCGCGGGCATGCGCCGGGCACTGCGGCGCGCCCGTGACGGGGCCACCCTGAACCTCGACGAGGCGGTGGTGCTGCTGCAGGCGCGCGGCGCCGATCTGGTGGATCTGTGTACCTCGGCAGCGCGGGTGCGCGACGCCGGGCTCCGCGAGACCGGGTACGCGGGCGAGACCCTCCCGATCACCTACTCGCGCAAGGTTTTCATCCCGCTCACCCATCTGTGCCGGGACAGGTGCCACTACTGCACCTTCGTCACCGTGCCCGGCAAGCTGCGCGCCCAGGGCCGCGGCATGTACCTCGAACCCGACGAGGTCCTCGAGATCGCGCGCAAGGGCGCCGAACTCGGTTGCAAGGAAGCGCTTTTCACCCTCGGCGATCGCCCGGAGGAGCGCTGGCCCGAGGCGCGCCAGTGGCTGGACGAGCGCGGCTACGACTCCACCCTGGATTACGTGCGCGCCATGTCGATCCGGGTACTCGAGGAGACCGGCCTACTGCCGCACCTGAATCCGGGTGTGATGACGTGGGCCGAACTGTCCCGCCTCAAGCCGGTGGCCCCGTCCATGGGCATGATGCTGGAGACCACCTCCACCCGGCTGTTCACCGAACCCGGTCAGGCGCACTACGGCAGCCCCGACAAGGATCCGGCGGTGCGCCTGCGCGCGCTCACCGATGCCGGTCGGCTCTCGGTGCCCTTCACCACCGGCATCCTGATCGGCATCGGCGAGAACCTCGTCGAGCGGGCCGAGTCGATCATGGCGATTCGCAAGTCGCACAAGGCTTTCGGGCACGTACAGGAGGTGATCGTGCAGAACTTCCTGGCCAAGCACGACACCGCCATGCGCGACACCCCCGATGCCGATCTCGAGGAATTCCGCGCCGCCATCGCGGTGTCCCGGCTGCTGCTCGGCCCGAAGATGCGCATCCAGGCCCCGCCGAACCTGGTCTCGCTCGCGGAGTGCCGCGCCCTGCTGGACGCCGGCATCGACGACTGGGGCGGGGTCTCCCCGCTCACCCCCGATCACGTGAATCCCGAACGCCCCTGGCCGAATCTGGACACCCTGGCCGAGGTCACCGCCGCCGCGGGCTACGTGCTGACCGAACGCCTGACCGCGCATCCGAAGTACGTGCTGGCCGGCCACCCGTGGATCGACCCGCGGGTCTCGCGGCACGTGGCCGCGCTCGCCGATCCGACGACGGGTCTGGCGCGCACCGTGAATCCCACCGGCCTGCCCTGGCAGGAGCCGGACCACGACTGGGAGTCGGTCGGCCGCGTCGATCTCAACACCGCCATCGACTCCGAGGGCCGCAACACCGAATCCCGCAGCGACTCCGCGCTCGGCAACGACGGGCTCGGCGCGTTCGGTGACTGGGAGACCATTCGCGAGCAGGTGAAGGAGTTGGCGGTCGCCGCCCCCGAACGCTTCGACTCCGATGTGCTGGCCGCGCTGCACGCCGCGGAGAAGGATCCGGCCGGGCTCACCGACGATCAGTATCTGGCGCTGGCCACCGCGGACGGCCCGGCGCTGGAGGCGATCACCGCGCTGGCCGATCAGCTGCGCCGCGACACGGTCGGTGACGATGTGACCTACATCGTGAACCGCAATATCAACTTCACCAATATCTGCTACACCGGCTGCCGCTTCTGCGCGTTCGCGCAGCGCAAGGGCGACGCCGACGCGTTCACCCTGAGCGCGTCCGAGGTCGCCGACCGCGCCTGGGAGGCGCACGTCGAGGGCGCGACCGAGATCTGCATGCAGGGCGGCATCGACCCGGAACTGCCGGTCACGGGCTACGCGGATCTGGTGCGGGCGATCAAGGCGCGGGTGCCGGACATGCACGTGCACGCGTTCAGTCCCATGGAGGTCGTCAACGGGGCTTCGCGCGGCGGGCAGAGCATCCGCGACTGGCTCTCGGCGCTGAAAGAGGCCGGGCTGGACACCATCCCGGGCACCGCGGCGGAGATCCTCGACGACGAGGTGCGCTGGGTTCTCACCAAGGGCAAGCTGCCCACCTCGGCCTGGATCGAGGTCATCACCACCGCGCACGAACTCGGCATCCGGTCCAGTTCGACCATGATGTACGGGCACGTCGACAACCCGAAGCACTGGGTCGGGCACCTGCGCGTGCTGCGCGGAATCCAGGACTCCACGGGCGGTTTCACCGAGTTCGTCCTGCTGCCCTTCGTGCATCAGAGCGCCCCGTTGTACCTGGCCGGGGCCTCGCGCCCGGGTCCGACGGTGCGGGACAACCGGGCCGCGCACGCGCTGGCGCGCATCATGCTGCACGGGCGGATCCACAACATTCAGACCAGCTGGGTGAAGCTCGGCACCGCGGGCACCCGGTTGATGCTGAACGGCGGCGCGAACGATCTGGGCGGAACCCTCATGGAGGAGACCATCTCCCGCATGGCCGGTTCCGAGCACGGCTCGGCCAAGACCGTCGAGGAGCTGACCGAGATCGCGACGGGCATCGGCAGGCCGGTGCGCCAGCGCACCACCACCTACGGTGTGCCGCAGCACACTTCGGCGAAATCCCCGCTGGCGCTAGGCTGAGGGGAGCCCACCCGGCGCCCGTGGCGGACGGTGAACAGCCGCTGTCGCGCACCCGCGCCGGGATTCGGGGCTCCCGCCGGCCGAGGTGAGCCGGTGCGGGACGGCGAGGTCCCGGGTCGTGAGCACCGCGAACCATCCGCAGCGTCGCGGAGGGTGAAGTTAGGGTTGGCTGACCAGGAGTATTGTTACAGCGCCGGGATACTGTTTCGCGGGGCGGACTATCCCGCAGGGTGTGAGGACAGACTAGGAGAGCGGCAGTGCCGTACATCATCGCTGAACCGTGCGTTGACGTGAAGGACAAGGCGTGCATCGAGGAATGCCCCGTGGATTGCATCTACGAGGGTGGTCGCATGCTGTACATCCAACCGGACGAGTGCGTGGACTGTGGTGCGTGTGAGCCGGTCTGTCCGGTGGAGGCGATCTTCTACGAGGACGACACCCCGGATCAGTGGAGCGGCTACGTGAACGCCAACGTCGAGTTCTTCGACGATCTGGGTTCGCCCGGCGGCGCGACCAAGGTCGGCAAGGTCGACTACGACCCGCCGTTCATCGCCGCGCTACCGCCCATGGCCGCGGAGTAGGCACGACCTTGAGTACGCGTGGCCGGGTCAGTGCGCTGCTACCCGATTTCCCCTGGGACACCATCGCTTCGGTGAAGGCGAAGGCCGCTTCGCATCCGGACGGGATCGTGGATCTGTCCGTCGGCACCCCCGTCGACCCGGTCGATCCGCTGATCCAGCGGGCGCTGAGCGCGGTGGCGGCGGTACCCGGCTATCCGACCACGCACGGCACCCCGGAATTGCGGGAAGCCGTTGTGGCCGCGCTGAAACGGCGTTTCGGCATCACCGGCATCGCCGCCGACGCGGTGCTGCCGGTGATCGGCACCAAGGAGCTGATCGCCGGACTGCCGCGCACGCTCGGCCTGGGCGCCGAGGATCTGGTGGTGATCCCGGAGATCGCGTACCCGACCTACGAGGTGGGCGCGCTGCTGTCGGGTTCGCGAATCCTGCGCGCGGACGGGGTCACGCGGCTCGGCCCGGAATCCCCGGCGCTGATCTTCCTGAACTCGCCGTCCAATCCGACCGGCAAGGTGCTCGGGGTCGAGCATCTGCGCAAGGTGGTCGAATTCGCGCGCGAGCGCGGTGCGATCCTGGCCTCGGACGAGTGCTACCTCGGGCTGCCCTGGGAGGGCCGGGCGGTCTCGATCCTCGATCCGGAGGTGAGCGACGGTGATCACACCGGGCTGCTCGCGATCCACTCCCTTTCCAAGACTTCGAATCTCGCGAGTTACCGCGCCGGCTTCGTGACCGGTGATCCGGCGCTGGTGGCCGAGCTGCTCGAGGTGCGCAAGCACTCGGGCATGATGCTGCCGTTCCCGATCCAGGCGGCCATGACCGCGGCCCTGGGCGACGACAACCACGAGGCGATCCAGCGCGAGCGCTACCGGGCCCGTCGCGACGTGCTGCGAAAGGCGCTGCAGGACGCCGGTTTCCGGATCGACGACTCCGAGGCCGGACTGTACCTGTGGTCGACCCGGGACGAGCCGGGGCGCACCACCCTGGACTGGCTGGCCGAGCGCGGCATCCTGGCCGCGCCGGGCGAGTTCTACGGACCCCGTGGGGCACAGCACGTCCGGATCGCGCTGACCGCCACCGACGAGCGCATCGCCACCGCCGCCGATCGGCTGCTGAGCTAGTCCGGTCTCGTGACCAGCTGATTTCATGTACCGGCCGGGTGCGTGATACTGTTTGCGACGTCGCCAGGCCGGATGGCCTGCTTCGGTAAGGCCCTGTGGCGCAGTTGGTTAGCGCGCCGCCCTGTCACGGCGGAGGTCGCGGGTTCGAGTCCCGTCAGGGTCGCAGTATCCGGAAAGGCCGCGAGCATTGCTCGCGGCCTTTTCTGTTTTCCGGGCCCCCCCCCCACAATTGCGCGCCCCCCCCCC
>NZ_JBSFNO010000038.1:0-79288 GCF_053981095.1 Nocardia sp. NPDC003693 | reverse complement strand
ACCCACCCACACGGGGGTGTGGAAGGCCGGAACCAATAAATTATTGGCACTGACATTCATCGACACACTATTGAGTTCTCAAAGAACACACGCACGCAGAACTTCGCGGGCTCTTTGTCCCGGTCGGTCTCTGCGGCTGCCTTCAAAGCTTAGCTCAGCGTAGACGGCGGAACCAAATCCGCTGATCTTGTGAGCTAAAGGTTGGCCAGGCGCTCCTCGTACAACCTCGTTTTCCCTCGAACCACGCTCAGCCTCTCGGCTCAGCGTCTCGGCTCCGGGTCGGTGTCCGTGTCGCTCTGACTTGAAGAAAGTTACGCGGCGTCGTGGTGCAAAGTCAAATCGACACTCCCATCAGGGGTTTTGCGGAGAGGGTCCGCCGGCTTCGGCCGTGCGGATCGCGTCGAGCTCCATGAGGAGGTCTCGAACGAGGGCCGGATTGTTGTTGCGCGCATAGGGAGACTGCCCCCTGCTCATCAGTCCGGCGTTCAGACTGGCGGCGAGATCCTCGAAGTCGTTTCCCGCCAGCAGGGTCTGGAAGTCGACGTCGTCGTCGAGCAGGGTGGCGAGGTCGATCCGCCAGGACCAGACACGCGCGCTGCGGTAGTCCGGACGCGAGGTCCACACCCCTTCGGATTCGAGGTGCAGCTGTTCGTCGGTCCAGCCGGCGGGGACGTCGAGGTTCACCGTGAGCTCGATCGCGATCCCGGCCGCTTCCCGGAACTCGGTGACATAGAGGGTTTCCAGCCCACCGACATTCAGCGTCAGCAGGCGGCGCTGATCCTTGGCCCGCGCGGTGGCGGGGAGCGCGGTGACGTTCCAGAACTCGGGCTGGGTGGTGGCCGGATTGATGATGGTGTCGCCGATGTAGGCGGCTACCAGGCTGCGGATGGCGGGATACGCGTCGTGCCGTTCGAGTTCGGCGAAGCGCGCGTCTTCCTGGGTGGTCACGGCGCTATTGATACCCGAGCGTGAGTGCGTTCGGAGCTGGTTCGGGCGGGAAATCGACTATGGCACTGGGCAGTTGGTTTCTTTCAGCAGTGCGCGCACGGCGTCGACGGCCTGCTCGGTGCGGGTGGTCCAGTCTCCGCGCAGGGGAACGGCCGTGCGGCGGGCGCGGGTGAGCGCGGTCCGGCAGCGATCCAGGAAGAGCTCGCTCTCCCCGGGGAGATAGCGCACCTGATCGGCGACCCACGGCACATCCGGTTCGGTGAGCAGGGTCAGGTCATAGGTGCGCCCGGCGGCCGCGGCGGTGACCTCCGGCGGGCAGGAGCCCAGCAGCGATTCCGCCCACACGGTCGTCAGCAGGGGTTCGGTGTCACAGAACAGCACGCGATTGGCGTTGCGGGCCAGGGCCTCCTCCGCGGCGATCTGGCCGTGGACGAGATTCGACCAGTTCAGCCCGTCGAGGCTGCCGTCGCGCTGTTCCAGAACCGTGCGCGCCCACTCGGGCACCCACGCGGTGTCGAAGGTTTCGGCGAGGGTGCGGGCCAGGGTGGTCTTGCCGGTGGATTCGGGGCCGATGATGCTGACCCGTTTCACGAAGTGCGGGCGGACGCATCGCGGGATGAACTCCCAGTGCCGGATCGGGTCGGTGCGAATCGCGGTGCCGCTGACCGGGATCGTGGCCCGGGGCAGGTCGACGGGGATGAACTCCGCGCCCAGGACCTCGGCGAGTTTCGCGCCGTAGGGTTCCGAGGCGAAGACCAGGTCGGGGCGCTCGGGGAGGATGCGCTCCAGGCTGGAGCGCCAGATGTTCCAGAAGTCCGGGTGTTCGGAGGGGTCCTGGGGGTTCTCGTCGGTCAGGTGCAGGACGGTGGCGGCGGGGAACAGCTCGCGCATCCAGCGGTGACGCAGCTCGCCCGGGATCGGTTCGGCGGCGAGGGTGCCGACGACGATGGTGAGGTCGTCCACCCAGTTCCCGGCGAACTCGCAGAGGTAGACGTGTCCCGCGTGCGGTGGCATGAATTTGCCGAGCACCATGCCCCGTGTCATGCGGACCACCTTGCCGTGCGCGCGGGGTCGAGGGCGAATGCGGTGTAGCGGGACAGCAATTCGGGGGTGGGCGGCGCGATGGTGCGGCCGGTCGCGGCGCGCAGGACCGTGCCGGGGAAGCGGCGGGCGGTGTTCAGGAAGAGATCGGCGTCACGGTGTTCGTCGGTGCCGGTCAGGCGGTAGGAGGCGGTGACCATGGCGAGGGCGTCCGCTCGGGTGAGGCGCTCCCGGGTTCGGGTGGTGAACTCGGCTGCGGAGACCGTGTCGATGCTCGCGTGCGCGCCTATCGCGTCGCGGAGATCACGAAGCGATGCGCCCGTCTCGCTCGCCACGTGCACCAGTGGCGGGCAGGTGGTGGTCGCCAACTCGGCGATCGCGGCGGCGGCCTGATCGACGGGCGTGATGTTGACGCGCAACAGGTCGTGGTCGACGTCGGGCAGGCGGCCCAGCGTGGTCACGGCGCGCAGGAATGTCGTGAGCGGGCAGTTGGCCGGGGCCTCCCCCGTGCCGGAGTGCCCGGTGAGCAGGCCCGGGCGGACGACGGACAGGTGTGGAACGGTGGTGCGCAGCAGCGTTTCCGCCGCCCATTTCGTCTGCGGGTAGGCGCCGAAGAGGTGTGTCGACGCGGGTGGATGCGTGTGCTCGTCGAGGATCGGCTGTTCCAGGTCGGTGGAGGCCAGGACAGCCAGCGACGAGAGGTGGAAGACCCGGGCGTTCGATGCCGCGGCGAAGCGGGCGATTTCCGCGGCGCCGCGGATGTTGGCGGCGGCCAGGTCCGAGAACGGCAGGCTCAGGCTCAAAGCCGCTGCGCCGTGGATGATTCCGCCGACGCGGGCTGCCAGCGAGAGCCACGCGTCGCGCGGCAGGGCGAGGTACGGGGCGGCGACGTCGCCCGCGTGCACCCGAACGCGCGGATGGGCCGCAAGGTCACCCAGTCGCACGCGGGCCCGCTCGGTGTCGGGGGCGCGCACCAGCAGGTGCACGGTCGCGGCCGTGCGGTGCAACAACTCCGGAATGAGGTGACCGCCGAGGAATCCGGTACCACCGGTGACGAGCCAGTCGCCCGTGTGGGAGCCGGACGCCGCGTCGTGCCGGAGTTCGTTCGCGGACAGCGAGCTTCGAGCCGCCCTCGGTGATCCATCGATCGCCGACGCCGTAATCGTCCGGGCGGCGAGCTGATTCAGGTCGGCGACCGTGCGGTGCGCCGGACGGGGCAGATCCGCGATGCGCGCGGGCGTGCGCGCGGTCAGTACCGCCGCGGGGTCGAGAGCCACACCGCGCAGGCGTGCTTCGGTGACGACGGCCAGCGCGGCCAGTGAGTCGCCGCCGAGTTGGCGGAAGTCGTTGTCCGGGGCGACGTTCGTGATGTCGAGCGCCGCCGCGAACGCCTGACAGACGAGCGCAATGCGCTGGGTCGGCGGCTCACGGTCGAAGTGGCGGGCGTCATCGCCGTGACCGGCATCCGCGATTCCGGAGACCGGGCAGATCGACCCGGCGTCCGCATGCGGCGTCGGGCTCTCCACCGCGACCCGGCCGCGCTCGAGAGCCGCGATCGTGGCGCGGGTGTGGTTCGGACTCGCTGTCACCGGTGCCGGTTGATCGTGGCCAATGGCGTCACGAGCACCGCGGGTCAGGGCGTGGTGATCCACCTTGCCGGTCGAGTTCCGGGACAGGGTGTCGACGAGGGTGATCCGCGGCAGCATCCACGCCGGGAGGGACCGGGAGAGGTGGGCGTGGATGGACGCCGGGGTCATCGCCGGGTCGGCCGTGCGGATGTGGGCGGTGAGGGCCGGAGGTGAATCCGTCGTTGTCACCGCGGCTTCGGTGATGCCGGGGATGTCGCGGAGGCGGGCTTCTATCTCCTCGGGGCAGACGAGGCGGCCGTTGAGCTTGACCTGGCGGTCGGCGCGGCCGAGGAACTCCCAGTCGCCGTTCGGGTGGTGGCGGACGAGATCGCCGGTGCGGTACCAGCGCCGGCCGGACCGGGTGATGAAGCGCTCGCGATCGAGGTCGGGGCGGTCGACGTAGCCCAGGGCCAGGGCGGGGCCGCCGATGAGGAGTTCGCCGTCCAGGAGGGCGTATTCGACGTGCGGGAGCGGATTTCCGAGGAGGGGGCGGGTCCATTCCGGGCCGCAGTGGCTCATGCTCGTGCAGATGGTGGCCTCGGTGGGGCCGTAGACGTTGATCAGACGCACCCGGGCCGCCCAGGCTCGGACGACGGCGGGGGCGCAGACTTCACCGCCGATCACGATGGTGCGCAGGGTGTTCGGGACCGAGTCCGGATCGACGTGCGCCAGCAGGGACGGCGGCAGGTCGGCGTGGGTGATGCCGTGCGCGCGAACGAGTTCGGGGAAGGTCGCGGGGGTGACCGGTTCGCGCGGGATCACCAGGGTCGCGCCGGAGAGCAGGGCGGTACCGATGTCGGAGATGGACGCGTCGAAGGCCGTGGACAGGGTGAACAGGGCTCGCATGCCGGGGGCGAGCTCGAACATCGCGATCTGCGCGGTGAGCATGGGGACCAGACCGGTGTGCGGGACGCGAACGCCCTTGGGACGGCCGGTGGAGCCGGAGGTGTAGATGATGTAAGCCACCTCGGCGGCGGCTGCTGCCGGAGAATGCCCGGCCGGGGCCATCCAAGTCGAACGCGACGAATCGCCGCCCACCGGGATCATCTCGGGCACCGCGCCGGTCGTGCGAGCGACTCGTGCGTCGCGAGCTGTCGCCCGATCGACTTCCCGGGCAGTCGACGGATTGGGGGCGATCAGCCCGGCGGTCCGGAACTCGCCAAGGATGGACGAGGTACTTCGCGAAAGGTCGTCGATCGACCTGACGGTCGGGACCACGCCCGCTACCAACCGGTCGGCGGCATGGGAGTCTTCGCACGGCTGATCGCTCGCGGGCTTGCCGTTGTCGATGGAAAGCACTGCTCGGCAACCAGATTCGTCGAGAATCTGCGACATCCGGGCCACCGGAGTGTCCGGTTCGAGGGGTAGGAACGCCGCGCGGGCGCGCCAGGTCGCGAGGATCGCGGCCACATGCCAGGCGCCGCGGCCGATGCGCAGGGCGACCACGTCGCCGGAGCGGACGCCGGCGGTGCGGAGGCGAGTCGCCAGGTGATCGGCGCGGTCGGTGAGTTCGGCGTAGGTCCAGACCGCGTCATGGGCGTCGACCGCGACGGCAGTGGGAGTGTTCCGGGTGATGTCGGACAGGCGGTCCAGGAATTCCACGGTCATCGGCTGGCCCCGGCGGCGGGAACCGGGAGTGTGGACAGGTTCATTCGGCGACCGCGATCGCGTCGAGCTCCCCCGGCTGGATGTAGTCGGGCACGGCCGAACCGCGTGAGCGGTTGTCCACGTCGGGGGCGGTCAGGCCGGCGGCGTGGTCGCCGAGGTGGACCAAGCGGGCATCGAGGCTGAAGCGGGACAGGCCGTGCTGGGGCAGGGTGCGGTGGAAGTGGCTGCCGGAGAACAGGAGTACCTCCCCCGCTCGGCAGGCGAAGCCGGACTCCGGGCCGAAGTCGGCCTTGCCGGTGACCTGGGGGTAACGCGCGGTCAACGACGCGTCGCGGTCCTGCCAGCCGATCTTCAGACTCCAGCCGCGGGACACCCAGTCGTCGTAGTCGAAGATCTCCGAGTCGTTCGGCACGGGTTCGGTGAAGCGGTCGGGGTAGAAGACGAAGGTCTCCGCGGGGGTCAGGTCGTCCAGGGCCGTCCAGATCGTGACCACCGAACCGGGGTGGCCGTACCAGGTGTCGCGGTGCGGGTAGTAGACCGGCGCGGCGCGCGGATTGTGCTGGGCGTCGTGCAGGATCGCGCGCAGGCGGGCCGGGTCGAACGCGGTCTGATCGGGTGCGAATCCGACCGCGGCGGCGGTGTCGCGCAGCAGGCACTGGGCGGCGGGTTCGGTGTAGACGTGCTTGCGGACGCGGCCGATGCGGTCGAAGAGTTCGGCGTCGTCGTACCGTTCGTGGGCGGTGCGCGGGTCCGGCCCCAGTTCGGATTCCAGGCTCGCGCGGGCGTAATCGACCAGGCGCAGCGAGCTTTCGGTGGCCGGGAGCAGGAAGACGGTGCCGGAGTATAGGGCTCGGCGCAGGTCGGCGTCGCCGTCGGGTCGGGTCCGGGTGGGCAGGGTCATCACGGTCTCCTGGCGAGTGCGATCAGACGCGGGCTGTCGAGGGTGAGGGCGGCGCCGGTGAGGTCGCCGAGCAGTTCGATGCCGGTGAAGCCGGCGGTGGCGAGCATGGCGGCGACGGCGTCGGGGAGGTAGAGGCGGACCGAGCTGCGGTGGCGGGTCTCGAGTCGGCCGTTCACGAAGTACGTCCAGTCCTTGAGCATGCGCCCGGACGGGAGGTCGATGGTGGTTTCGCGCAGCAGCAGCACACGGCCGCGCGGGGTGTCGCGGTGCAGGACGGTGTCGCGCTGGAAATTGCGCAGCACGCCCGGGAGGTTCATGGTGTCGAGGGCGAATCGGCCACCCGGACGCAGGGATTCGAAGGCGCGGTCCAGCATGCGCTGGTTCTCGGCGTCGGTGCCGTAACCGAAGCTGGTCCACCAGTTGAAGACCGCATCGACCGGGGCGGGCGGCACGAACTCGCAGGCGTCGGCGGCGACGAAGGTGGCGGTCCCGTTGGGGAACTCACACTGGTCGCCTGTGAGCGGACGTCGGGTTTCCGGGTCGAGCTCCGGCAACGGCGTGGGATGTGCCGTACCCGACGGGAATCCGACCGTCGCGGTACATACCTTTGCGACGCTCTGTGATTCGGCTGCCACACCGGCGTTCGTGGCATCCCGGCGGGCGCGTTCTACGTAACCAGCGGCTTGGTCGACACCGATCGCCGCCAACCCCCGGCCCGCCAGAGGCACGGTGAGACTGCCTATGCCGCAGCACTGGTCGTAGACGCTGTCGCCCGCCCTCAGGTCGAGGCGGTCGCACAGGAAGTCCAGGGTCGGTTCGACCGTGCCCTCGTCGCGTTCGAGCAGTTGATCGGCCAGGAGGTCGTCGTAGAGGTCGGCCCACCAGGTCATGCGGTCATCCCCAATCCGATGTGCAGAATGCCGACCGAGGTCATGAACAGGATCACGGGGTCGAGCACCTTGCGCTGTGCGATATCGAGTGCGGCCCAGCGGTTCAGCAGGTCCGCGGTGCGGCGGGGGTCGAAGACCCCGAGGTCGCGGACAGCCCGGTCGGTGAGGACGTCGCGGGCCAGCTCTCGCATGCGCGGGCCGATCGGCGGGCCGAGGAAGGGATGCTTCTCGCGGGCTATGACGTCGGCGGGGAGCAGGTCCCGTACCGCTTCGCGCAGGATCCACTTCTCGACGCCGTCGCGGATCTTGAGCGAGGTGGGCAGGGACACGGCGTGGTCGACCAGGGCGGTGTCCAGGAACGCGAGGCGGCCCTCCACGCTGTTGGCCATCTCCAGGCCGTCGCCGAGGGCGCGCAGGATGTAGCCCTCGAGGGCGAGCCGGGTCCACAGGTAGGAGGATTGTTCGACGCGGCCGCGACCGGTGAGGACACGAAGGTCGATGTCCGCGAGGAGGGTTCGGCCGATGTCGTGGCCCGCGAAGCGTGCGGCCCACTCCGGGGTCACGAGGTCTCGGACCCGTTTGCCGAAGGACGCTTTGGCGGCGAGCCAGGTGGGAACGAAGCCGAGTGCCCGCTCGACGTGGGCGAGGGACAGGCCGTCGCCGGCGGGCAGCATGAGGCCGGCGGACGCGGTGTTGGTCGCGGTCAGGCCGCCGAGTGATCCGCTCAGGTCGGCGCGCAGGTGCGGATAGCCGAACAGGATCTCGTCGGCGCCCTCGCCGGTGAGGGCGACCTTGAACCCGGCCGCGTGGACGGCGGCGTGCAGGCGCAGCTTCGCGGCCGCATGGGTGTTCACGCAGGGGGATTCGGCGTGCAGGACCGCCGCCGGGAAGGATTCGGCGAGGTCTCGGTCGGTGACCGGGACGGTGTGCAGGCGCGCGCCGAGATGGGCGGCGGTGGCGGCCGCGAGGGGCTGCTCGTCGTATCCCGCGTCGTCGGCGAAGGAGAGGGTGAAGGCGTCTCGCGGGCCCCGATGCTGGGTCGCGAGCGCCAGTACCGCGCTGGAATCCAGTCCGCCCGAGAGCTGAAAAGCCACGGGGACATCGGCGTCCAGGCGTTCTGTGACGGCGGCGGTGAGGCGGGAACGGAATTCGCGAACAGCCGCGTCGGTGTCGGTGACGGGCGCCGGGTCGGCCGGGTAGTCCAGATCCCAGTATCGGCGGATGTCGATCACGCCGTCGCGCACGGTCATCCGATGCCCGGCGGGCAGGACGTGTGCGCCCGCGAACAGGGTCTCGGCCGGTGGGGCGTACTGCAATCCGGTGCTCTGCCAGAGTGCTTCGTGCTTCCACGTCGCGGACAGACCGAGCGCGAATAGGCCCTGGACTCGGGAGGCCAGCAGTACACCGCCCGAATGTTCGGCCCAGAACAGGGGTTTGACGCCGAAGCGGTCGCGGGCCGCGAACAGCGTGCGGCGGCGGGCATCCCACACGATGAGGGCGAATTCCCCGTGCAGGCGGGGCAGCATCTCCGGGCCCCACTCGCGCCAGGCGTGCAGGACCAGTTCGCTGTCGCCGCGCGTGGCGAACTCGTAACCGCGCGAGCGCAACTCGGATCGCAGACTCGCGGTGTGGTACAGCTCGCCGTTCACAACGACGACAGCGTCATCGGCGGCGCTGCGGATCGGCTGCGCTCCCCCGGTCAGGTCCCGCACGGCGAGGCGGGTGTGCCCCAGCGCCACCCGGCGATCAGGGGAGATCCAGCGGCCGTTGCCGTCCGGGCCGCGATGCGCCAGGACCTTCAGCGCCGATTCCACCGCGTCCGCGTCGATCCCGCCGTCGCGGACAGCCGCGACGATGCCGCACATCAGCGGACCGCGCCCGGGTCGAGGAACACCTTGGGCCCCAGCGGATCCCGTTCGGCCGCCGCGAGCGCCTCGGCGAAACGATGCAGCGGATAAGTCTCCCCCAGCAGATCGTCGATCGCCAGCTCCCCCGCCAGCCGGACGGCGTCTTCGATCGACCCGTAGGAGACCGCGGCCAGGACAAGGTCTTTGCGGACGGCAGCCGCCACGTCCAAGGCGATCGGGTTGGCCGGCCGGCTCTTGAGCACCACCACACCGCCCGGTCGGGTCAGTTCGACGGCCCGGGCCAGCTCGGCGGCGGATCCGGCCGCCTCGACGACGAAGTCGTAGTCGCCCTTCGGTTCGGCTGAATCGTCGATGGACTCGAATCCACCGGCGCGCAACACCCGTGCGGTCAGCTCGGCTATGCGACCCGTGCCCAGGACGACGCCGCGCTGGCCGGGGTGAATGGGCGCGCGCAGCACGGCGGCGGTGGCCGCGAGGGGCTCGACGCAGGCTGCCCGCCGCAGTGGGAGCGATTCGGGTACCGGATGCAGGTTGGCCGCGGGAACCACCACCTGGGCGGCGAAGGCCCCGTCGATGTCGACGCCGAGCATGCCGGGTTCCCCGCACCGGCGCGCGGTCGCCGCGCATTCGGCGCAGGCGATCAGCGGAATGGCAACGGCGGCGCGCGTTCCCGGGCGATAGTCCCCCGCGGGATCGGCGTCGATCACCTCACCGACCATCTCGTGCCCGAGCACGCGCGGGCCACCCAGCGGCAAACGTCCGGTGGCCGCGTACACGTCGGTGCGGCAAATCGCTGCCACCAGCACCCGAAGCCGTACCCACCCCGGCGGGCGCACCGGAATCGGCACCTCCCGCAGCCCCGCGACCCCGTCCGCGCCGACCGCCGCCGGCATCCACTCCGCCCCCGCCAATGTCCCGCATCCTCTCTGGAGGGCGCGAGCCTAACAGCCCGCCGCGGCTCGCGCCGAACGGATTTCGTGGCACCCGCGGGAATCCAGCACACGCCGTCGATGCCCGCACCGATGAACCCGGTTGCGGCTCTTCCTTCTCACTCGACGGGAGGTGTGCCGGTTCCGCGCGTCGGCAAGGCGCGCCGCGCATTTCGCACCGACCGGCGGCCCGGTTCCGCTTTCGGTGGGACACGGGCCCGCGCAGTCGGTAGCGTCTTGCGCGATTGCCTTGTAACTAGCAGGGGGACTTGATGTTTCGTGAGCGGTTGACCTGGGCCGGAACGGATGGCGGGCCGGAGGACCGGGCATGAGCACCGTGACGGGGATCGTGCTGGGCGTCGCGTCGGTGGCGTGGTGGCTGGTGCAGGTAGTCGGGGTATGGGCGCTGGCGCTGCTGGGGGCGGTACTGGTGCTGCGGCGATCGCGGGAGGCGTGGTCGGTGTTCGCGGTCGCGCGGACCGCGGTGACGGCGGTGCTGCTCGGCCTGCTGGCGCTGCGGTACGGGACCGGGGGCAAGGAGAACGACTGGTTCGACGCCGTGGGAACGAAGTACAGCATTCTGACCGGCGCCGCCGTGGTGGCGGTGCTGGCGCTGGCGGCGATCTACATCGGCACCGCGCCCGAGCAGGTGCGCGAGGATCGGGTGGAGCGGCTGTTCGTGGTGCGCGGGCTCGACGGCTTCGTGCGGCTGGGGCCGCTGTCCATGGTGCTCGGACTCGGCGCGATCGCCGGGGTCATCGCCTGGGTGCTGAACACCTTCGACGATCGGTACGCCTCGCCGCTCACGGTCGCGATCGGCATGATCCTGATGATCATTCCGGCGGTCGCGTTCTTCATCGTGGTCCCGCTGAGCGTGTCCGGGACCGTATTCCACGCGCGCAATACGCATCCGGCCATGCCGGCGTTCGCGGCGCCGGTGATAGCGATCGCCGTGCTGATCGTCGATCGGATCGTCGGCGGGGCGGTCTCGGCCCCCGACGGACTTCGCACCCCGCTGTCGATGCTGTGGGTGCTCACCATCACGGCGCTGAGTGCGGTGGAGTTGCGGTGGCTGCACCGAAACGGGTTCAACATCAGCCGGGATTCGGCGACCGGGTTTCGATGAGAACTTCCGGCAATTCGGGCAATTGCTGGAAAATACTGGTGCATACTGGAACTGGTGGCTACCGTGTGCGGTATGACCGCGTCCCCTGATGCCCTGGAAGCCAGGATTTCCGAATTACGAGCATCGGTGCGACGGGCCATCGCGGGCGGGGATCGCACGGCGGCCCGCACACTGCGGGCCGAGTTGCGCGGTGTGGAAACCGAATGGGAGACAGCCGTTCTCGGCGAGGGCTCCGGCGCGGAAACAGAACCCGAGACCATCACCTCGGGGGTGCCGGTTCGCGAACACGTGCATCAGGCGCTCACTCTGCTGTCGGTACCGGCCGCCCCGCGGCTCATCATGTCGGTGCACGAGGGATTCTTCTCCGGCGAACTGGTGGCCGCGCGATTGACGAGTCTGCGGCGTGACGAGGACAGGTCTTTTCGCACAGCGCCTTTCGCCCGGCCCTACTACGTGTGCGCGGCGCTGACGGTCGATCTGCTCGCCCCCGCGCGGGGACTCATGGCATTGAGCACCTGGCCGCTCGCACAGCGCATGGTCGGCCCGCTCAGCGCCCGGGTGGACCTGTTGACCGCGGTGATTCGCCTGGCAGAGCACGCTTCCACCCTCGACGAGGTCGGCTCCGGCGGCCGCCGCGTCGTCCGCCAATTGGCCTCCACCATTCCCGGCGTGCGCGGTGCGCGCCTGGACGACGCTTTCGACGCGATCGCCGACGCGGCACGCAATGAATTGGCCGTGCACCGGGATTCGGATGAACGCGCGCGGCAGGCGGCGGCGGAACGTGTCGTAGCCCAGGTGGAAGATCCTGCTGCACAGCTGTTCGGTACACGATTCGGCACGACGAACAATAGATACGGGAGTTCTGCGGGATGACGGAATTGACGGCGCGGCTCGATGAAGTGCGTGGCGCCGCACCCGCCTGTCGGCACAACGCACGCACCATTGCCGCACTCACCACCAATCCGGGCTGTTCGCGCCGCGCGCTCATGGACGCGGCGGCCGTCGACAAGACGGTGGTGGCACGCGAACTGGGATACCCGGCGCGATTCGGCCAGTCGCAGTTCGCGATCACCCGCGGCAATTCGTTCGAGGCGTACGTGAAGGCCAACGGGTGCGCGCAGTTGCTGGCGCTGTTGCGCGAGCGGTTCGGGCTGACCCTGCCGGAAGTCTCCTACGATGATCTCAACACCGTGGGAGACAACGCCGGCAACGCGGTGCGGCACCGAAGAACTCGGCAATTGCTGGGCGAGGTGGTGCGCACCGGCGCGGGTACGTTGTTCGACCACCCCATGCTCGCGCTCGATATCGCCGGGGTGACAGCGTATCTGGAGCCGGACGTGATCGCGGTGCAGATCGACGGGTACTTCCACGTCGTGGAGATCAAGTCCATCGCCGTCATCGACGGGCAGGCCGCCCCGGAACAGGTCGCCGCCGCGGCCCGGCAGTCCGCGGTCTACGTCCTCGCACTGCGGCAGCTGCTGGCCGAGGTGGGCGGGCGGCCCGAACAGGTGTCGCACGAGGTGATCCTGGTGTGCCCCAGGGACTTCTCCAACCAGCCCACCGCCGCCAAGGTCGACATTCGCAAGCAGCTGGCGGTCATCACCCGGCAGCTCTCGCGCCTGACGCGCATCCAGGAACTCATCGAGGTGTTCCCGCCGGAGCTGAGCTTCGCCTCGGGCGATCAGCTGCTCGCCGCGGTGTCCGCGGTGGACGGGCGGTACGCGCCGGAATGCATGTCCAGCTGCGAGCTGGCCTTCTTCTGCCGTGCAGAGGCGCGGGCACAGGGTTCGGTGGACGTGCTCGGCCGCAGCATCTGCGACGAGGTCGGCGGAATCGACTCCATCGCACTGGCATTGGCGCTGGCCGACGGAGCGGTCACCCCCGCCCCGGAGCAGGCCGACATCGCCGCGCAGTTGCGCTTCGCCCAGGTCCTGCGACAGGAGGCGTTCGCGTGAGCGATCCGGTGCGGGGACAGCGGGTGCGCCCCGGTGCGAGGAGGGGCGCGGCGTGAGTGTGCTCACCGCACTCGCTCGTATCGAGGCCACCAGAAGTGGCCGGGCACAACCGATCGCGACGGTCCGGCACTGTCACGTGGCCCGGCGGCCGCTGGTGCTCATCCCGCTGCGCATGGCCGGGGAGGCGGCCGCGCCGCTGGCGGTCATGGTCGGCAGCGGGCCGCTCGACGGAACGGTGCTGATCGTGCCGCAGCCGCGCGACCGTGAGCTGCGGTTCGGTTTCACCGCGCAACTGGCGGACATCGTGCTGCCGTACCTGGCCTCGTTCCTGTCCGACACCGAGACCGTCACACCGAAATCCGGTGACGCGTGGGAACGGTGCCTGGACGCGCCGCAGCTGTGGGTGCCCAACCAGGGCGGCACGACCTTCCTGAAACTCATGGGCCGGTCGGTGCGATTCCGGCGGGCGGACGGGCCGAATCCGGTGCCCGAGACCGTGCCGCTGCTGGGCCGCTGGCTGACCTGGTTCGGCGATCGCGCCGAGCACCCGGGATCGAGTGCGCTGCTGGCGATGACCTCGGTGCTCGGCGGGCACTGGGCCACCGGGCAATCCGGCATGGAGGACGGGAACCTGGCCGCGCTGCTCGGCTGGATCGATCCCCCGCCGGGATCGACCGGTGCACAGGCCGCCGCGCGCGCCGAGGACCCCATCGAGTCGCCGCCCGCGGGCCCGGCCACCGATCCGGGTTTCGACAACGAGGAACTCGCGCCGCTGCTCACCGCGTACGACACCGCCGAGGACGACCAGGTGCGCCTGCTGGCCGGTGACCGGATCCGGCACGCGCTCGAACAGCAGCTGGCCCCGACCTGGCGACTGATGTGGCGGGCCATCGACCTGCTGCGCGCGGTGCCGCCGGGGGCGAGCGTCGCCGCGCGCTGGGACGGGGATCGCAGCCAGTTCAGCCGGTTCCACCAGAACATCCCCGAGAGCCATCCGCAGCCGCGCCGGGACAGTCCCGTGCCCGCGGTGCGGCGGCTGCTGGCGCGCGAGCAGGCCCAGCAGGCGCTGGATGTGCAACGGGCGTACGACGATCCGCTGGTCATGGCCGAGTACCGGTTGAGCGGGGACGCCTTCCGGGGCGTGGTCGTGGAGTGCGACCCGACCCGGCTCATCGTGAACGCCTCGGGAAAGAAGCTGCTGCGGCCCGAGATTCGGGTGCACACCACCGATCCCGTCGCCATGGAGATCGGCACCGAGCTGCACGCGGTGGAATCACGCGGGCAGAAGGGCACGGTCCTCGGCATCGACGGCGAGATCGTCACCCTGGAACTGTCCGGCGGAATGGGCAACGGGCACACCGCCAAACCCGGATCCGTCCCCGTCCCGGGCAACCGGATGACCTTCACCGGCCTGTCCCCCAGCGGTTTCCAGCGGCCGGCCGAACTGCCCAAGCCCGAGGACACGCCCTGGACCCACGGCGGCCCGCCGCCGGAGTGGACCCCGAATCCCGCCGACGCACAGGAAGAATGGTCGTGAAGACCCCGGATCAGGTCATCGAATCGGTGCTGGCCGACCTCACCGCCGGCACCGAACGCGCCGTGGTGGTGGACTCCCCGCCGGGCGCGGGCAAGTCCACCCTGGTGGTGCGCGCCGCCCGGCACCTGGCCGCCACCGGGCAGCCGGTGCGCATCGTCGCCCAGACCAACGAACAGGTCGACGACCTCATCGACCGGCTCGCGGTGGCCGACGCCGCACTGCTGATCGGACGGTTCTCGGCCAAGGATTACGCACCGAGCGAGCGTGTTTCGGCACACGCCAACGTGCTGGTCGGCAGTTCGATCGAGGATCTCGGCGATCGCGCGGTGCTGCTGGGCACCGCGGCGAAATGGGCGACCAGGACCGAGGGATCGTGGGCGTGGACCATCGTCGACGAGGCGTATCAGATGCGCTCGGACATGTTGCTGCGCATCGCCAGACCGGGTGAGCGCGCGTTGTTCGTGGGTGATCCGGGCCAGCTGGACCCGTTCGCCATCATCGACAAGGACCGCTGGGCCGGGCTGTCGTGGGATCCCACGCTGAGCGCGGTGAGCGTGCTGCTGGCGCACAACCCGACCGTGCCGGTGCACCGGCTGCCGGTGTCGTGGCGGCTGCCCGCCTCGGCCGCGCCGATCATCTCCCGGGCCTTCTACCCGTTCACCGAATTCGCCGCGGGCACCACCGCGGACCAGCGCAGCCTGGAGTTCACCGCGAGCGCCTTCGGCGGCGGGCCGATGGACGAGGCGCTCGAGGAGGCCGCGCGCTCGGGCTGGGCCTGGTACGAGTTGCCCGCGCGGCACACCCTGCGCACCGACGCCGAGGCCATCGAGACCCTGGCCGCGCTCGCGGCCAGGCTGCTGCAGCGCGGTGGAATCACGCGCTCGGAGAGCGGTTCCGAACCGCGGCCGCTCACCGCCGATCGCATCGCCATCGGCACCGCCCACCGCGATCAGGCCGCCGCCGTGCGCGCGGCGCTCGCGCGAACTCCCGCCCACGCCATCACCGTCGACACCGCGAATCGCCTGCAGGGCCGCGAATACGACGTCACCCTGGTGCTGCATCCGCTGTCCGGCCGGCGCGACGCCACCGAGTTCCATCTCGAGGCCGGCCGGCTGTGCGTGCTCACCTCACGGCATCGGCACGCGTGCATCGTGGTGGGGCGCGCCGGAATTCCGGAACTGCTGGACGCCCACCCGTCCACCGAGCCGGTCTATCTCGACGTCCCGGTGAAGTTTCCCGACGGGTGGGAGGCCAACCAATCGATCCTGGCGCACCTGGCCAATCATCGCGTTTCCGCTGCCGCGCAACGCGTCTGAGCCTGTGACGGCCGATGTATGAGCCGGCGGCGGCCGATCAGCGCACGGCCGCCAGCACATTCGGCGTGCGATGCCGGCGCAGCGCCACGTCGATGGCCTCGGGGAACGTGTCGCCCAGCAGCCACAGGCCCTGCGCGTCGTCGGCGACCACGCGACCGTCGTCCAGGATGAGCAGGAACCCGGTGCCGCTGGCATTGGCCGCCAGCGGCGACATCCGGTGCCCGACCTGTTCCTCCAGCTCCGCGTAGCGCTCGTACATGCCCGCGCCGACCTCGATCGGATCGAAGAAGTACGGGTCGGCGCCCCACAGCGCGTCGGTGGTGTCGGCCGGGCGCAGGGCCAGTTTGCCGAAGCTCTCCAGGATCCCCGTCGCGGCGGGCGACATGTAGTAGCCCTCGGCGCGCAACTCCTCGAGCCACTCGGCGATGTCGATACGGCGTTGCGGTGTCCATCCCGACTCCGCGACAGCCTGTGCCGTCACCGGGCTCGGCCAGTCGATCTCCATGTGTTCGTCACCATCCCATCCCGTGTTGGTCCGCCGTGCGCGGCCGCACACCGCCGGAGCACGGTCGCCCCGGGTGGATGCGCTCGCCGATGCGCTGACCGACCGGGCCGGCCACCGTGCGGCATACCGCCGTTCGATGGCATCGGCGCCGATCGCCGGCGCATACCGGTGAGGCTATCGGGGAATTCGCGCAGGTCGGGAACCTGACACGCGAGTGGGCGCGTCGCGGACGCCGCGCGGTCGCCGGAGAGATCTAGCTCACTCCGGCGGCTGGCGAACACTCCGCCAATCGAGCCCGTGACCACGGAAACATCCGGCGCCGGGCCGGATCGGCCGGCGGCGGGCGGCGTTTGACCACGATCGAACCGGGGTAGTCGTGACTGTTGTGTGAATTCGAATATGTACCTGTGTGAGGCAGGGCACGTTTATTCGTGTCCGATGGGGAGTAGTGATGAGCGCGAACCTGATGATCGTTGAAGATGACGACCGAATTAGAGCCGCGCTGCGGTTGGCGATGGAAGACGAGGGATACGACGTCGCCGATACCGATGCCGCCGAAGAGGCGCTGCGCTATTTGGCGGACAATGGCGCTCCCGACTTCATGATCGTCGATCTGATGCTCGGCGGAATGGACGGATTCACCTGTATCCGGGAAATTCGCCGCGACCACGACGTGCCGATCATCGTGGTCAGCGCGCGCGACGACACCCATGATGTGGTGGCCGCCCTGGAGGCGGGCGCGGACGATTTCGTCACCAAACCGTACGAGGTCAAGGAGATCACCGCGCGTATGCGCGCGGTGGCGCGGCGCGCGCGATTCGCCGAGCAGGCCGCGGCCGAGGAGGAGACCGATTCCGGCCTCGGCACGGTGGTGCTCGACGAGGAGTCGGGTGCGCCCCTGGTGCTGTCCACCGAGAGCGGCATCGTGCGCCGCGGCGACGAAGAGCTGCATCTGACGCTCACCGAATACCGGCTGCTGTGCGAGCTGGCCGAGACCCCCGGCCGCGTACTGAGCAGATCCGCACTGCTGGAACGGGTCTGGGATAGAGGCTTCTTCGGTGACGAGCGCATCGTCGACGTCCACATCCGCCGGCTACGGACCAAGGTCGAGCTCGATCCCTCCGACCCACAGCTCATCGTGACCGTGCGCGGGCTGGGGTACCGACTCGACGTGCAGCGGTGATCGCGGTCGGTTTCGTTCTGGCCGTTGTCTTTTCGCTCGGCGTCGGCGCCGCGCTCGGGGCGTGGGCCTGCCATCGCAGGCTCGCGCCGCTGCGGCACAGCGCCGAGCGCGAACGTCGGCTCGTCGGCGATGTCGGACACGAATTACGTACTCCTCTCACGACATTGGTCACCAGCGTCGGGGTGCTGAAGCGGTACGAGCAGGATCTGCCCGAGCGCTCCCGGCTGGCCCTCGGCCTCATCAGTGACGAGGTCGAACATCTGCGCCGGGTACTGGACGACATGCTGGCGCTCGCGCGGGTCGAGGCCGGGGTGCACGCCGCCGACGCCGAACCGCTGTGGGTGGGTGAACTCCTCAGCCATACCCTCACCGGGCGCAGACATGCGCCCGAAGTTCTTACCGTGCACCAGGATATGACCGTGCGCGGCCGCAAACTCGAACTCGAGCGCGCCTTCGCGAACCTGCTCGACAACGCCGTGCGGCACGGCGGCGGCATCACCGACGTGAGCGTGCGGCGAATCGGCGATCAGGCGGTGATTCTCATCGACGACGCTGGTCCGGGCGTTCCCCCGGGGGATCGCGAGCGCATCTTCGAGCGGTTCGCCACCGCGCGCGCGAGCAGGCGCACCGCGACCGGCACGGGCATCGGACTGGCCCTGGTCAGTGAGACCCTCGCCGCACACGGCGGGCGGGTCGAATGTGGCGAACGTCCCGGTGGCGGTGCGCGATTCGCGATTCGCCTGCCTATCTGCAAAGACTCCGAGCGGTAAGGCGCTCGTAACATGACGGTAATGATTCCGACCGGTCTATCTTCAAATTAATTCGTAAAGCTGAAACGGTCATGCAGACCCGATTCAGTCAATTCCCAGTAAACCCGAAGACCACTGCTCTATTCGATGAACCAGAAGGTGGTTCGCACTACGTTCTTCGAAACCCACAGGTGGACGATGGGGGCAGCATCTGGAAAATCGCAGTCGATTCCCAGGTGCTGGACGCGAATTCGAGCTACGCCTATCTGATGTGGTGCCGGGATTTCGCCGCCACGTCGATCGTGGCCGAAATCGATGGTGAAATCGCCGGATTCGTGATCGGCTACCGCCGCCCCCACGATCCCGATGTGCTGTTCGTCTGGCAGGTCGCCGTCGATCACGCGCACCGCGGCCGCGGCCTGGGAGTAGCCATGCTCGACCGGCTGCTGGACATCTGCGCCGCGGAGAACATCTCCACCCTGGAGACCACCATCTCCCACGACAACCCGGCTTCCATCGCCATGTTCGGCTCGCTCGCCCAGCGGCGCGACTCCGTCCTGGTGCACCAGCCGCTGTTCGACAGCAACGACTTTCCCGACCAACACGAGGCCGAGCGCTTGTACCGCATCACTCGACCCAGGACCCTGGAGGAAATCCGATGACAACCACCGAGATGACGATCTTCGACGATCTCGAGTCGAACGTGCGCGGCTACTGCCGGTCCTGGCCCACCGTGTTCGACACCGCCAGCGGCTCCTGGCTGCACGACGAGGGCGGGCGGGACTACCTCGACTTCTTCGCCGGCGCGGGCTCGCTGAACTACGGGCACAACAACCCGGTGCTCAAGCAGGCCCTCATCGACTACATCTCCCGTGACGGCATCACGCACGGGCTCGACATGTCGACCATCGCCAAGCGGAACCTGCTCGAGACGTTCCAGCGGATCGTCCTCGAACCGCGCGGCCTCGACTACAAGGTGCAGTTCCCCGGGCCGACCGGTGCCAACGCGGTGGAGGCGGCGCTGAAGCTGGCCCGCAAGGTGACCGGGCGCACCGAGATCATCAACTTCACCAACGCCTTCCACGGCATGACCCTGGGCGCGCTGTCGGTGACCGGCAACGCCAGCAAGCGCGCGGGCGCCGGCGTGCCGCTGGTGCACACCACCGCCATGCCGTACGACGGCTACCTGAGCGATACCGACGGCATCGAGTGGATGGAGCGGGTGCTCGACGACTCGTCCTCGGGGCAGGACATCCCGGCGGCGGTCATCGTGGAGACCGTGCAGGGCGAGGGCGGCGTGAACGTCGCCCGCATGCACTGGCTGCGCCGGCTGGCCGAATTGTGCGCCGCGCGTGGCATTCTGCTCATCGTCGACGACGTGCAGATGGGCTGCGGCCGCACCGGGCCGTTCTTCTCCTTCGAGGCGGCCGGCATCACCCCGGACATCGTCACGCTGTCGAAGTCGATCAGCGGCTACGGACTGCCGATGGCGCTGGTGCTCATGAAGCGTGAGCACGACCAGTGGGCGCCGGGCGAGCACAACGGCACCTTCCGCGGCAACAACCCGGCCTTCATCACCGCGGCCGCCGCGCTCGAGCAGTACTGGGCCGACGGCACGCTGCAGAACGCGACCCTGGTGAAGGGCGAGCACACCCACCGCCGGCTCAGCGAGCTGACCGTCGGGTACCAGGGCTTGTCCACGCGCGGTAAGGGTTTGGTGCAGGGCCTGGTCTTCGACGACGCGTCGCAGGCGGGCAAGGTGACCCAGCTGGCCTTCGAACGCGGCCTGCTGGTGGAGACCTCGGGCGCGGAGGACGAAGTGGTGAAACTGCTTCCGGCGCTGACCATCACCGGCGCCGAGCTCGACCATGGCCTCGACATCCTGGCCGCCGCCGTCGACGTGATCTGCACCGAGCGGGTGAACTGACATGATCGTGCGCAGTACAGCCGAGATCACCGGCACCGACCGCGATGTCGCGGACGCGGGCTGGCGCAGCAAGCGCATCGTGCTCGGTGGGGACGGGGTGGGATTCTCGTTCCACGAGACCACCATCGAGGCCGAGACGGTGCACGAGTTCCACTACGCCAACCATGTCGAGGCGGTGTGGCTCGTCGAGGGCGAGGGCACGCTCACCGACCTGGCGACCGGGATCGACTACGAACTCGGGCCCGGGTCGATGTACCTGCTCGACGGCCACGAACCGCATCGGCTGCGCACCCGCACCCGGATGCGCATGATGTGCGTGTTCAATCCGCCGGTCACCGGACAGGAAGTGCACGACGAGAACGGCGTCTACCCGCTCATCGCGGTACCGACGGCGTAGCCGTCGCGTCGGCGAACATCGTTCCCCGGGCGGCGAATCGGCGAGTGATTCGTTTGCCCGCCCGCACCGCGGGAATGTCCGGGGTATGACTTTCGAGAACAACATGGCACGCCGGATGCGCGGCGTGCGCGGTGCGCTGCAGAAGTATCAGGGCCGGGTCTCCGGTGATCGCAGACTGGAGGCCCGGGGACGCCGTGGTCAGGTCCGTTCGGATCTGACCACGGCTTTCTACAAGCTGCGGGCGGCCCTGCGGCGCTGAGTCGCTCGGGCACAGCTCCCCCGGAGCCGCGAACGCTCATCTCCCCCAGGCGAGTTTGATCCGCGTCGTGGCCTGGAAATCCGCGGTCAGCTCGCGCAGCGCCAGGAATTGCCCGCCCGCGCCGTACTTCTGGCGCAGACTGCCGAAGTCGGCGAACTCCGCGGCCGCCGCGATCTGATTCGACTCCGGAATCCGGGTCGGGAAAAGCCTTGGCAGCGTGCGGTTCTCCCGCAGCTGATCGAGCACCCGGCGGTGGACGGCGGAGGACGCGCGGTACTTGGTGATCACCACGCCCAGTTCCTCGATGGGTGCCGACCACTGTCCGGCCAGCTGGCGGATATGCGCCTGCACCGGCGGAATGCCGTACGTGGACATGAAATCCGGGATGGTGGGGATCACGTAGCCGTCGGCGATGCGCAGGCCGTTCTGGGTGATGGGGCCGAGGTTGGGCGGGCAGTCCACGAGCACGAAGTCGTAGTCGGTGAGCACCCCGCGCAACGACTCGGCCAGAATCCGGGTCGGGTCCACGCCGGCCAGGCGGCCCATGAAGTCCCCCAGGCCGATCAGTTTCGGTGACGAGGCCAGCAGATCCACCGTCGCCACCACCTCCAGCGGCGAGACCCCGCGCTGAATGAGGGCGCCCGCTCCGCGCGGGCGCGACCGGGCGCAGGCGTCGGCGAAGATCGCGGCCAGCGTGCTGTCGCTCGAATCCAGTTCCGCCGCCGCCGATTCGCCGATCATCATGGTGGTCAGATTGCGCTGCGGGTCCAGGTCGATGAGCAGCACCCGTTTGCCGAATTCCGCGGACAGGATCTCCGCCAGGGCCGCGGTGGTGGTCGTCTTGCCCACCCCGCCCTTGAGATTGAACATGGCGACCACGTAGGGGCGGACGCGCCCCGGGACCACGCTGTTCTCCCATACCCGCTGGGTCCGGTCGAACTGCAGGGCGCGGGTGGCTCTCCCCTGCGGCCATTCCCAGCCCAGCCCGCGGCTCGCGGCGCCCGCCGCCGACTGCGCCCGATCCTCGGGCACCACATCGCCACGCAACTCCACCAACTCGACACCCTTCATCACCCGCGACCGTCTCGACGGTCGGCTCAGCCTAGACAGCCGGGCCGTTTTCGGGGGCGTACGACACGGATTCGATCTCGGTGGCTCCGGACACCCCGCGCGTTTCCCCGGCGAGTCCTCGGCGGCCGATCACGAACCCGGTGTTTGGATGGGACCGATAGGTATGCGGTACAGGACAATCCGAGAGGATCCGAACATGCGTCGTACCCGCTTCACCGGTCGTCTCGTCGCAACGCTGCTGGTAGCGGCGGCATTCGCCGGATTCAACAGCGGTGTCACCACCGCCGAGCCGACACTGGATTGGACCGTCGCCGTATCGCGACTACAGGTCGCGGCCGCCGGGAATCCCGCCGCCGAACAGGCGGTACGGGATCTGATCGCGTCCGGGCAGCGTGTCACCGAGGTGGCGCTACCCGCACAGCCCTTCCAGATTCCGGCCGAGTCCGACATCGGGCGCGGCGGCGGGCCGGGCGCCTACGGCTCCGGAATCGCGCTCGGGCTGGACGGCTTCCGGGTCGGTTTCTTCGGCGGGCCGGGCACGATCTCGCCGAATCAGGGCGGAGCCAAGCTCGAGGTGATGTGGTTCAACCTGTCCAACGGCCGCAGCGGCACCACCGTCCTGACCGAACACCAGGATGTGCCGGTGGACACCACCATTCGCACCGCGGTCCTCGATCCCGGCCCCGGCCTGATCGTCGCGGCGGTGTACGGCAGCCTCTGGCACCGCTGGCCGGTGCCGGTGAGCGACGCCAATCCCGATGGCTTCCAGTACCAGAAGGGCACCATCTCGATTCCGTCGTTCGGCGCGGTCTACAACTGAGTGGTCCGGGCGGTCCACCCAGGTGGGCCGCCCGGGACGGCTACTTGATGATCCTGGTGATCTGGCCCGCGCCCACAGTGCGACCGCCCTCGCGGATGGCGAACTTGAGTCCGACCTCCATCGCGATCGGCTGGATCAGCACCACCGACATGGTGACGTTGTCACCCGGGAGCACCATCTCCACCTCCTCGGGCAGGGTCACCACCCCCGTCACATCGGTTGTGCGGAAATAGAATTGCGGGCGGTAGTTGTCGAAGAAGGGCGTATGCCTGCCGCCCTCCTCCTTGGACAGGATGTACGCCTGACCTTCGAACTCGGTGTGCGGGGTCACCGAACCGGGTTTGATGACGCACTGGCCGCGCTCCACGTCCTCGCGCCGGATACCGCGCAGCAGCAGGCCGACATTCTCCCCCGCCTGGCCCTCGTCCAGGAGTTTGCGGAACATCTCGATACCCGTCACCGTGGTTCGCGTTGTCCTGGGGCGGATTCCGACGATCTCGACCTCGGCGTTGACCTTCAGGATGCCCCGCTCGATCCGGCCGGTGACCACGGTGCCGCGCCCGGTGATGGTGAAGACGTCCTCGATCGGCATGAGGAAGGACTTGTCCACCTCGCGCTCGGGCGTCTCGATCCAGTCGTCCACCGCTTCGAGCAGATTCACGATGGCCGCGCCCCAGGGGCCGGAGGGCTCCATCAGCGCCTGGTAGGCCGAGACGCGCACCACCGGGGTGTTGTCGCCGTCGAAGTTGTACTCGCTCAGCAGTTCCGAGACTTCCAGCTCGACCAGCTCGAGAATCTCGTCGTCCTCGACCATGTCGCATTTGTTGAGGGCCACCACCATTTTCGGCACCCCGACCTGACGAGCCAGGATGACGTGCTCCTTGGTCTGGGGCATCGGGCCGTCGGTCGCGGCGACCACCAGGATCGCGCCGTCCATCTGCGCGGCGCCGGTGATCATGTTCTTCACGTAGTCCGCGTGCCCGGGACAGTCGACGTGCGCGTAATGCCGTGCCGCCGTCTGATATTCGACGTGCGCGATCGAGATGGTGATGCCGCGCTGGCGCTCCTCCGGGGCCTTGTCGATGGCGTCGAAGGGCGTGAAGGGATTCATGGCCGGGTTCTGGTGGTGGAGGACCTGGGTGATGGCGGCGGTCAGGGTGGTTTTGCCATGATCGATATGGCCGATGGTGCCGACATTGACATGGGGCTTGGTGCGCTGGAATTTCGCCTTCGCCACTGGAGTCCTCCTGTGCGATCCGGGGCGGGCGTGGCGGCGGGAGACCGCGTGGAATGCCCGACGGCGGTGTCTTTTCCAGGGTATTTGCCCGAACCCGCGCGGGAGCCGGGAACACCGTCAATCCGGTGTCGATCCCTGTTGACGTGGCATTTTCCCGATCCGGGCCGGCGGCGGGCCGCCATTGGAATTCGGTTAGCGCGTCATTGGTCGCACGGGGTTATCTGGTGGCGGGAATCATCGCCACGCACAACCGTTTATACCTGACCCCGGGGCCGAATCCTGCCGACGTTCCGGGTCACCGGTCGGCGCTCCGCCCTCCGTCTGCCCACGGGCGGCGGGGCGCCGGCCATCCGCACGGCATCGGATCGCACGGCGCAGGCCGGGGTCGCCCGGTGCGGCACAGCGGCTCAGTCCAGCGTGAGGTACTGGGGCGGAACCGAATCCACCAGCCACACACCGTTTCCGGTGACGAAGAACTCGTGCCCGTCCCGTCGCATGGCGACGGTGTCCACCCGCAGAATCGCGGGCCTGCCGTGCCTGCCGCCGACCTGACGCGCGGTGTCCAGATCCAGGGACAGGTGCACATCGTGCCGGTTCATGGGCCGCAGCCCCTGCGTCAGGATCAGCCCGACACTGCGCTCGCCGGTCCCGTGGTAGAGCACCGGCGGCGGTTCGGCGGGCTCGTATCCCAGCTCGACGGGAATCGAATGTCCCTGCCGGGCCCGAATTCTCAGTCCCGTCTCGTCGAACTCGAAGCGTTTCTTGTTGTTCTGTTCCACCACGGCGTCGAGCTGGGCGCGGGTGAAACCCTTACCGTGCGCGGCCGCCTGCCGCAGGAACGCCGCCACCGGCACCCAGCCCGCCGAATCCGGCGTCAGGCCGATGGCCTCGGGGTGGTGGCGTAGCCAGTTCGACATCCGCTTGGACAGTCGTGTGATCTCTTTCTCGTTCATTCGTGCCAACCGTGGCGTATCGCGCGGCCGGGCGCAAACCGATTTCCGGCGCGATTCCCGATCAGCTCGAGCCGAAGTACCAGGCCCGGGGCCCGAACCGGACGACCTGCCGCGACCCCCGCATCGCCGTCGGGAGCCGAGGCGCGCCGGACGGGTGAGCGTCGCTCACGCGCGCTAACGTGGGCGGCATGACAGCTGTTGCAGATCGTTCGCTCGGACCGGAACTGGCACGTACCGAGAGCATCGGCGAGGCCGATGTACTCGTCGTCGGACTCACCTCCTCCGATGACGGGCCCGCGATCGCCCCGGCGGACGCGTTCGGTGATGTGCTGGATGCGGACACCCGGGCGGCGCTGCTGACCGCACTGCGGGCGGTCGGCGCGAAGGGCAAGGCGGAGGAGCTCACTCGTGTTCCCGCACCCGCCGGCCTGACGGTGGACAGTGTGCTCGCGGTCGGGCTCGGGGCCGCCGACAAGATCGACGCCGAACAGATCCGCAAATCCGCGGGCGCGGCCGGGCGCGCGCTGACCGGCGTCGGCACCGCCGTCACCACGCTCTCGGGCCTGGATATCGGCGCCGCCGCCGAGGGCTTCTACCTGGGCGCGTACCAGTTCTCGGCCTTCAAGTCCGGCAAGTCCGCGCCCAAGGCCGGCGATCAGCCGATCCAGCGGGTCGAATTCCTGGTCCCGGACGCCGGTTTCGGCGACGAGGCGCTGTTCCGCGCCCGGTCGGTGGCCGAAGCCGTCGCCACCGCACGGGATTTCGTGAACACCCCGCCGAGCGATCTGTTCCCCGCCGAATTCGCCAACCGCGCAGCCGAGTTGGCCAAGGCCGCCGGACTGCAGGTCGAGGTCCTGGACGAGAAGGAACTCGCGGACAAGGGCTACGGCGGCATCATCGGGGTCGGCAAGGGGTCGTCCCGCCCGCCGCGCCTGGTGCGCATCACCTACGCGGGCGGTGACCCGAAGGTCGCGCTGATCGGCAAGGGCATCACCTTCGACACCGGCGGCATCTCCATCAAGCCCGCCCAGGGCATGGAGAACATGACCTCGGACATGGGCGGTGCGGCGGCGGTCATCGCGACCGTGCTGCTGGCGGCCCGGCTGAGCCTGCCGCTGACCGTCACCGCGACCGTGCCCATGGCCGAGAACATGCCCTCGGCTACCGCGCAGCGACCTGGCGACGTGCTGGTGCAGTACGGCGGCACCACCGTCGAGGTCATCAACACCGACGCCGAGGGCCGGTTGATCCTGGCGGACGCCATCGTGCGCGCGAGCGAGGACGAGCCGGACTACATCATCGACGTCGCGACGCTCACCGGCGCGCAGATGGTGGCCCTGGGCACCCGCACCCCGGGCGTCATGGGCACCGACGAGTTCCGCGACCGGGTCGCCGCGATCTCCCGGGGCGTCGGCGAAAACGGCTGGGCCATGCCCCTTCCCGCCGAGCTTCGGGGTGACCTCAACTCCCGCGTCGCCGATCTCGCCAACGTGGCGCCGCATCGCTGGGGCGGCATGCTCTCGGCGGCGCTGTTCCTCAAGGAGTTCGTGCCCGAGGGCGTGCAGTGGGCGCATCTCGACGTCGCGGGCCCGGCGTACAACACCGGCGGGCCGTTCGGCTACATCGGCAAGGGTGGTACGGGCGTACCGGTTCGCACCCTGATCGCGACCCTCGAAAGCATCGCCGCGGAGTAGCTGGCCGGAGCGCGGGGCCGTTGTACGCGGCCCCGCATATTCGGACATTTACCCCATGTCGGGCCTCGATTGCCGAGTCTGGCGACACCCGCGCCCGCCGCCCGAGCCTGCCCGTAGGGCAAACCCGGAGCGAACCATCGCAAGGGTCGGGCAACGGGTGTGACCCATACGGCGAACCCATCCTCTTCGTGCTCACAGCCGGTTTTCGGACCCTGACAGGTCCGCTGAACGGCCGCCCTGTGACACGCCGCACCCGAACGAGTGCAAGGATGGGGAACCGGAACAACAACCTAATGATCTACGGGGCAGCCGAATGGTCGGCTGCCATACGGGCTTCCGCCGCGACCCGCGTCCGGACGGCCCGCCGGAGATAACTGTTTAACCCGACGAGCAGTCAGAGGAGTCAACGGACATGGCCTTCTCCGTCCAGATGCCAGCTCTTGGTGAGAGCGTCACCGAGGGCACTGTGACCAGGTGGCTGAAGCAGGAAGGAGACACGGTCGAGGTCGACGAGCCGTTGCTCGAAGTCTCCACCGACAAGGTCGACACCGAAATCCCGTCTCCCACCGCGGGCGTGCTGGTCAAGATCTCCGCCCAGGAAGACGACGTGGTCGAGGTCGGCGGCGAACTCGGCCTGATCGGTGAGGCCGGAGAGGCTCCGGCTCCCGCCGCTGCCCCCGCCGAAGCTCCTGCCCCGGCCCCCGAGCCGGAAGCCCCCGCACCCGCCCCGCAGCCCGAGGCCGCCGCCCCGGCGCCCGCCGCCGAGCCCGCGCCGGCCGCCGCTGCCGCCGGATCCGGCACCCCTGTGAAGATGCCCGAACTCGGCGAATCCGTCACCGAGGGCACCGTCACCCGCTGGCTCAAGCAGGTCGGCGACACCGTGGCGATCGACGAGCCGCTGCTCGAGGTCTCCACCGACAAGGTCGACACCGAGATCCCCTCGCCGGTCGCGGGCACGCTGCTCGAGATCTCCGCGCAGGAGGACGACGTCATCGCCGTCGGCGGTCAGCTCGGCGTAATCGGAAGCGGCGCACCGGCTTCCGCGCCCGCACCGGCTCCCGCCCCGGCCCCGGCTCCCGAGCCCAAGCCCGAACCGGCGCCGGCCCCCGCGGCCGCCGCACCGGCTCCCGCGCCCGCTCCGGCTCCGGCGCCCGCCCCGGCCGCCAAGCCCGCCCCGGTCCCCGCCGCCGCCACCCCGGCCGACGAGCCCTCCTCCAACGGCGGTCCGTACGTGACCCCGCTGGTGCGCAAGCTCGCCGCCGAGAACGGCGTCGACCTGGCCACCCTGAAGGGCTCCGGCGTCGGCGGTCGCATCCGCAAGCAGGATGTGCTGGCCGCCGCGGAAGCGAAGAAGGCTCCGGCTCCGGCCGCGCCCGCCGCCGCACCGGCCGCCGCCCCCGCGGCAGCCAAGACCCCCGATCGCAACCTGGCCAACCTGCCCGGCACCGTGCAGAAGGCCAACCGCATCCGGCAGATCACCGCGACCAAGACGCTCGAGTCCCTGCGGACCACGGCGCAGCTCACCCAGGTGCACGAGGCCGACCTCACCAAGGTCGCCGCACTGCGGAACAAGGCCAAGGAGGCGTTCAAGGCGCGCGAGGGTGTGAACATCACCTTCCTGCCGTTCTTCGCCAAGGCCGCCATCGAGGCGCTCGGCGTGCACCCGAACGTCAACGCCTCGTACAACGACGAGACCAAGGAGATCACCTACCACTCGGTGGTCAACCTGGGCATCGCGGTCGACACCGAGCAGGGCCTGCTCTCGCCGGTCATCCACAACGCCAACGACCTGTCCCTCGCGGGGCTGGCGCGGGCCATCGCGGATATCGCCAACCGCGCGCGCAACGGCGGCCTGAAGCCGGACGAGCTGTCCGGCGGCACCTTCACGATCACGAACATCGGGTCCCAGGGCGCGCTGTTCGACACCCCGATCCTGATGCCGCAGCAGGCGGCGATGCTCGGTACCGGCGCAATCGTCAAGCGCCCCATGGTGATCACCGACAGCGGCAGCGAGTTCATCGGCATTCGCTCGATGGCCTACCTGCCCCTGACCTACGATCACCGCCTGATCGACGGCGCCGACGCGGGCCGCTTCCTCACCACCATCCGGCACCGGCTGGAAGAGGCGGCTTTCGAGGGCGACCTCGGGCTGTAGGGCGCTATCGGCATGAAGGTCGTGGTCGCCGGGTCCTCCGGATTGATCGGGACGGCGCTCGTCGCGGCACTGCGCCGCGACGGGCACGAGGTGACCCGCCTCGTGCGCCGTCCCGCCCATGCCCGCGATGAATATCGCTGGGACCCGGCGCGCGGCGAACTCGACGCCAAGGCGCTACGCGGGGCCGACGCCGTGGTGAATCTCTGCGGCGCCGGCATCGGGGCGCGGCGCTGGAACGGCGGCTACAAGCAGGAGCTGCGCGACAGCCGCATCGTGCCCACCGACGTACTCTCCTCCGCGGTCGCCGCCGCGGGCGTGCCGACGCTGGTCAACGCCAGCGGCGTGCACTACTACGGCGGCGGCTCGGGCGACCGGGTGATGACCGAAACCTCCCCCGCGGGAACCGGATTCCTGGCCGGGCTGTGCCGTGACTGGGAGGCGGCCACCGCACCGGCCGCGGCCGCCGGAACCCGGGTGGTGTGCCTGCGCAGCGCGGTCGTGCTGGCCCGGCACGGCGGCATGCTCGGAATGCTGTATCCGCTCTACTTTCTGGGGCTGGGCGGCCGTCTCGGCAATGGGCGGCAATACGTTCCGTGGATCTCGCTCGACGACGAAATCGGCGCGATCCTGTTCGCGCTCGGCGATGAATCGGTATCCGGCCCCGTGAATATGGTGGGTCCCGCCCCGGTCACCAACGCCGAATTCACCCGCGCGGTGGGGCGCGCGCTGCATCGTCCCACTCCCCTGCCGGTACCCGCGTTCGCGTTGCGCCTGGCCGTCGGGGAATTCGCCGACGAAGGAATCCTGCACGGGCCCAGGGCCATTCCCACCGTCCTCGAAGCGGCGGGATATCAATTCCGGCATCCGACGATCGGCGCCGCGTTGAATGCCGTCACCGGCGGCCGGGACTGAATAAATCATCGCGCGAACGCAATTAGCGAAAGGGTGTTCGGCGCGGCCCCGGTATGTCATGCTTGATCTTGTAGTGATCGGCCCTGACCACTGACAACGGTGGGGCAGCAGAGAGAATCGGCGATCCCGATTGCCGAGTAACCCCCTGTCTGGCTCGTACCGGATGCGGGCCAGCGAAGAAATGCTGGGGTCACATCATGATCAAGACAATCATTGCCGAATTCATCGTCGCGGTAGGTCTCGTAGTCGCCGGAAACATGGTCGACCAGGTCGAGGATCCTGTTCGCTGCACACTGCACATCATCGACCCGGGCGGCCTCATGGCATGCATGGACAAGTGACCGGCACCGAGGCGCGGATCACAGCGGGAGCGTCGCTACCGTTGGCCCGGTGAGCAGTGAACCGTTCGTGCTCGCGCCCGCCGAGTTGCTGGTGCGCGACGCCCGCGTGAGTGATCTTCCGGAGATCCTGGCGATCCACAACACCGCGATCGCCGAAACCACCGCCATCTGGGATACCGAACTCGCCGATCTGGCGGAACGGGAAGCCTGGTTCGCGGCCCGGACGGCGGCGGAGTGCCCGATCCTGGTCGCCGAGATCGACGGCGCGATCGCCGGATATGCCAGCTACGGCCAGTTCCGGCCGAAGTCGGGGTACCGGTACTCGGTCGAGAACTCGGTCTACGTGGCCGATCGGTTCCACCGGCGCGGGGTGGCCAAGGCCCTGATGACCGAACTGCTGGTCCGGGCCGAGCGCGGGGGCGTGCACGCGATGATCGCGGTCATCGAATCCTCCAACCTCACCTCGGTCGCCCTGCACGAGAAGTTCGGGTTCCGGATCGTCGGGCAGATGCCCGAGGTGGGCCACAAGTTCGGCCGGTGGATGGACCTGACGCTGATGCAATTGCTGCTCGACGATGGCGTAACGTCGCTCTCGTGAGCGATAGCACGACGGCTACCGCACCGGTGCCCACCGCACCGGTACGCGGCGCCTCGGCCCGCTTCGACAGCACACCCCTGCTGGTCGAGGATCTGGGCCTGATCGAGTACACGAAAGCCTGGGACGTGCAGCGCGCCATCGCCGGCGAACGCGCCGAGGGCCGCGGCCAGGACCGGCTGCTACTGCTCGAGCATCCCTTCGTCTTCACCGCCGGGCGGCGCACCGAGGCCGCCGATCTGCCCGTGGACGGCAGCCCGGTCATCGAGGTCGATCGCGGCGGCAAGATCACCTGGCACGGTCCCGGGCAACTGGTGGGCTACCCCATCATTCGGCTCGCCGAACCGGTCGACGTGGTCAAGTACGTGCGCAGGCTCGAAGAGGCGTTGATCACCGTGTGCGCCGGGCTCGGACTGGAAACCGGTCGGGTGGAAGGACGTTCGGGCGTCTGGCTGCCCGCCTCGGACTTCCTGCCCGAGCGCAAGGTCGCCGCGATCGGCGTGCGCGTGCAGCGCGGGGTCACCCTGCACGGGATCTCGCTCAACTGCAACTCCGCCCTCGACGGATTCCAGGCCATCGTGCCGTGCGGGATTCGCGACGCCGGCGTCACCACCCTGAGCCGGGAACTGGGCCGCGAGGTCACCGTCGCGGAGGTGCGGCCGCTGGTCGCCGACGCCATCGCGCGGGCGCTGGACGGCGATTTGCCCGTTACCGAGCACACCCTGGACCGCCCGGCCGCCCCGGGGCCTGCCGAAGCGAAATGATCGCGAGCGTAGGGTGACAAGGGTGACCTCCGTCGACACCCCGACATCGAACACCCCGTCCGCGCCGGAACCGTCTGCGCCGCGTCCGGGATCCGCCGCCGCGACCTCCCCCACCGCGGGCGGGCGCAAGCTGCTCCGCATCGAAGCGCGCAACGCCGAGACCCCGATCGAGCGCAAACCGAAGTGGATTCGCACCAAGGCCACCATGGGCCCGGAGTACACCGAGCTCAAGGGTCTGGTGAAACGCGAAGGGCTGCACACGGTCTGCGAGGAAGCGGGCTGCCCCAACATCTTCGAGTGCTGGGAAGACCGCGAGGCCACCTTCCTGATCGGCGGCGAACAGTGCACGCGGCGCTGCGATTTCTGCCAGATCGACACCGGCAAGCCCGCCGCCCTCGATCGCGACGAACCGCGCCGGGTGGCCGAGAGCGTGCAGGCCATGGGGCTGCGCTACTCCACCATCACCGGCGTCGCGCGCGATGATCTCGACGACGGCGGCGCGTGGCTGTACGCGGAAACCGTGCGCGCCATCAAGCAACTCAACCCGAGCACCGGCGTCGAGTTGCTCATCCCCGACTTCAACGCCGAGCCCGATCAGCTCGCCGAGGTGTTCGCCACCCGGCCCGAGGTGCTCGCGCACAACCTCGAGACGGTGCCGCGCATCTTCAAGCGCATCCGCCCGGCCTTCCGGTACGAGCGCTCGCTCGCGGTGATCACCGCGGCGCGCGAGGCCGGCCTGGTCACCAAGTCGAATCTGATTCTCGGCATGGGCGAGACGCCCGACGAGGTCACCCGGGCCATGGCCGACCTGCACGAGGCCGGTTGCGACATCCTCACCATCACCCAGTACCTGCGGCCCTCGCCGCGGCATCATCCGGTCGATCGGTGGGTCAAGCCGGAGGAGTTCGTCGAGCATTCCGACGCGGCCAACGCCATGGGCTTCGCGGGCGTGATGGCCGGGCCGCTGGTGCGTTCGTCGTACCGCGCCGGACGGCTCTACGCGCAGGCCATGCGGCATCACGGGCGTGAGATCGCGCCGGAGATGGCGCATCTGGCCGACGAGGGCACCGCCTCGCAGGAGGCGACCAGCGTGCTCGCGCGCTACGGCTCATAGCCGCCTCTCCGCGCATTCGGGCCGGACTCGGGTATCACCGCCGTTCCGTCGGCGACCGGCGGTGAGTTGGTCGGGGTAATCGTCCGATTCGTGGACGGGACCGCCCCGGCGGTGGGAAGCTCGAAGTACCGCACTTCGACCCCGGAGCGAGCCATATGGTCGAGCGAACAACGGCGTCGGCAGGCGCCAATGGAAAATCGGTGACGGCACAACGGCCGGACGAGATACGCAATGTCGCACTCGTCGGGCACAGCGGCTCGGGCAAGACCACGCTGGTCGAAGCCCTGGCGGTCGCCACGGGGGCGGTGGTGCGGGCGGGGCGGGTCGAGGACGGCACCTCGGTCTCGGACTACGACGACATCGAGCAGCGACAACATCGCTCCGTGCAATTGTCGGTGGTGCCCATGGCGTGGGACGGGAGAAAGATCAATCTCCTGGACACCCCCGGCTACGCGGATTTCGTGGGAGAACTCAGGGCCGGTCTGCGCGGAGCGGACGCGGCCCTTTTCGTGCTCTCGGCGGCCGCCGGGGTGGAGGGCGTGAGCGGTTCGACACTGGCGCTGTGGGAGGAATGCGCGGGGGTGGAGATGCCGCGCGCGATCGTGCTCACCCATTTGGATACCGCGCGAGCCGATTTCGAGGAGATGACCGAGACCTGCCGGGACATCCTGGGCGGCGGGATCTCCGAAAGTATTCTGCCGCTGCATCTTCCCGTATACGGGGACAGGGGCGCGGACGGGCATCGGCCGGTGATCGGCCTGATCGATCTGCTGACCCAGCACGTGTACGACTACTCGGCCGGATCGCACACCGAGACACCGGCTTCGGACGAACAGCTCGCGCTCATGGCGGCGGCGCGGGATCGGCTCATCGAGGGAATCATCGCCGCGAGCGAGGACGAGACCCTGATGGACCGGTACATCGGCGGTGAGGAGATCGACCTCGAGACGCTGGTGACCGATCTGGAGAAGGCGGTCGCGCGAGGCAGTTTCCATCCGGTGCTGATCGCGGCGCCGCCGCCCGAAGGTGCGCGGCAGGGGTTGGGGACGGTCGAGATCCTCGATCTCATCACGCGCGGATTCCCCACGCCCGCAGAGCATCCGCTGTCGGCCGTCGGAGCCAACGGGCGACCCGCGGCGCTGGTGTGCGATCCCGACGCACCGTTGGCCGCGGAGATCATCCGCACCGCGTCGGACCCGTACGTCGGGCGCATGTCGGTGGTGCGGGTGTTCTCCGGGACGCTGCGGGCCGATGACACCGTGCACCTGTGCGGGCATCGCGCGGGCGGGCCGGGGACCCTCGATCACGATTCCGACGAGCGGATCGGGGCGGTGTCGGCGCCGTTCGGCAAACAGCAGCGCCCGCTCGGGCACGCCATCGCCGGCGACATCGTGTGCGTCACCAAACTGTCCCGGGCCGAGACCGGGGATACGTTGTCCGCCAAGCACTCTCCGCTGCTCATCGAACCGTGGCCGATGCCGGATCCGTTACTGCCGGTCGCGATTCGCGCGCACGGCAAGGCGGACGAGGACAAACTCTCGCTCGGGCTGGCCCGGCTCGTCGCCGAGGATCCCACCGTGCGGCTGGAGCAGAACCCCGACACCCGCCAGCTCGTGCTGTGGTGCCTGGGCGAGGCGCACCGGGACGTGGCGCTCGAGCGACTGCGGGCGCGGTTCGGGGTGCAGGTCGATGTCACCGATCATCTGGTGGCGCTGCGCGAGACGTTCGCCACCACCGCCGTCGGGCGCGGGCGGCACGTGAAACAGTCCGGCGGGCACGGGCAGTACGCGATCTGCGAGATCGAGGTCGCGCCGCTGCCCAACGGATCCGGTATCGAATTCGTGGACAAGGTCGTGGGCGGAGTCGTACCGCGCCAATTCATTCCGTCGGTGGAGAAGGGGGTGCGGGCGCAGGCCGCGCGGGGAATCAGCGCGGGGTACCCGCTCGTCGACGTCCGGGTGACGCTGTTCGAGGGGAAAGCGCACTCGGTGGATTCCTCCGACGCCGCGTTCCAGACGGCGGGCGGATTGGCGCTGCGCGAAGCGGCGGCCGCGGCGCGGCTCGAACTGCTCGAGCCGGTGGCCGAAGTGCGCGTGGTGGTTTCGGACGAGTACGTCGGGCAGGTGCTCGGTGATCTGTCGAGCCGGCGCGGGCGCGTGCTCGGGACCGAGCCGGTCGGATCGGGCCGGACCGCCATTCGCGGTGAGGTGCCGGAACTGGAGTTGCGTCGCTACGCCGTGGACCTGCGTTCGCTGGCCCACGGCGCGGCGACGTTCACCCGCACCTACAGTCGGCACGAATCCATGCCCGCGCCGCTGGCCGATGCCATGCGCGCGCAGCACACCTGCTAGGGCGCGCACGGCCGCACGCGTTGGGTGACTAACGCTCGCAGGCGATTCCGTCGTCGTCGCGATCGAGGGCGGAGCGGTAGCCCGGCTCACCGCGCAGGATCGGCGCGGCGCCCGCGTCGCGGGCCGCGGCGCAGTTCTTGTAGTAGACCTCTTCGGCCTGCGCGGACTTGGTGCCCATCAGCAGCGCGGCGACAACGATGGCGATGACGCCGAACCAGGTCAGAAACTTCTTCACTCTTCTTCTTCCACAGTCGATTCCGAATTCGAGGAGTAGTGGAACCACCCCCGCCGAGGCACCTTACCCCTCGACCACGACACCGAAGCCGGATGCCAATTCGCCCAGCCCGGCGGGGTATCCCTGGCCGACCGCGCGCAGCCGCCACACGTCGGCGCGCTGATAGATCTCGGCCAGCAGCAGGGTGCGTTCCTCGGTGGCGGCGTCCAGGGTGGCGCGGGCCAGCACACCGGCTTCGGGCCCGCCGCTGACCTCGATCTCGATCGCGCCGACCGCCCCGAACCGCGCCTCCGGGTCGTCGAGGGCGACGGCGAACACCACGCGGCGGCAGTGGTCGGGCAGGTCGTCGACGGTGAGGGTGATCGACTGCTCCCCCGGCGCGTCCACGGTCAGCACCGCGCCCGCGGTCTCGGGCTGGTTGTAGAACACGAAATCCGCGTCCCCCGTGACCTTCTCGTCCCGATCGAGCAGAAAGGCGACCAGGTCCACTTCCCAGCGCCCGTCCTGCTTCCAGGCCGCCCGCACCGTCCACGTGGTCCCGTGTCGCCCACCGGCCAGGTCCATCACCTGGCCCCGCGTCAGCTGTGCGCCCATATTCAACTGTGGCACAGCGGGTTCCCGCTTCTCGTCCATTCGCCTCGCACCCAGCACTTCCGGCCCGCACACGGGCAACCCCAACGCCCGGACCCGCTCGAACCGCGGGTCCTGTTCGGCCCCGTCCAACACGAGCACGTCGGTGACGCTCGCGGAGATGTCGACCGCGACCGACCCCCCGCATTCGACCACGCGGGCGGTGGTGTCCGCCCGCCGGGTGTGGGTTCCCCCGAGGATGAGGAAGCGCCGCCCGGTGAGCGGGCCGCGGGGCGCCGAGTCGGGAGCCCTCGTAGCACCTGCCACGCATTCGGGCGTCGGCGGTGGTTCGGTTGTCTCGGTATGGCTCGATTCCGACGCGGCGACGGGCAGGGGCTCCTCGGTGTGAGACGGCGCGGACCGGGATGGCGACGGCGTGGGAGCCGGGTCGCCGGGCGCGCTCTTCGGCAGGCCCGGGCCGATGTCGGCCAACAGGGCGAGGAATTCGGCTTCGGTGATCATCGGCGTGCCATGTTCGGCGGCGGCGCGGGTCTTTCGGCTCCGGGCGTTCGGATCGTTGGTCACCAGCAGGCTGGTGCGGCGACTGACCGCGGTGGTCACGTCCAGGCCCGCGGCCTCCGCGCGGGCGAGCAGCTCCGCGCGATCGATCGCCGTATCGCCGGTGAACGCGACCTTCATGCCCTGGATCAGGCGGTTGTCGAACCGGCCGGGATAGCTGAACGAGCAGGGAATCTTGCGGGTGGTGCGCTCGATCGGGAAACGGCTCGGGCGGTCGGCGCCACCGGTGCGCGGGCGGATCAAGGGCAGTGCCACACCCAGTCGGCCCGCGTCGGCCATGAGACCGTGCAGCACGCCCGCCAGGACCCGGGTGTCGTCGAGGGCATCGTGCGCTCGACGCTGCGGTACCCCGTAGTGGGCGGCGAGGGTGCCCAGCTTGAAGTTCTCCGTGGGCGGGGAGATACGGCGAGCGAAGGCGAGGGTGCACAGCTGTCGCTCGACCGGGAGCACCGCACCCGCGCGGGTGAACTCCTCCGCCAGGAACCCGTGGTCGAATGTCGCGTTGTGCGCGACCATGACCCGCCCGTGCAACAGCTCCGCCAGGCGCGCCCGCACCGCATCGAATCGCGGTGCGCCCCGCAGCTTCTCGCGCGTCAGCCCGTGAATCCGCACCGGCCCCGGGTCGCAGCCCGGGTCGAGCAGGGTGTGGAACTCCTCCACGATGCGACCGTCGTCGGCCAATGTCAGCGCCGCCACCGACAGCACCCGATCCCGGGCGCGATGCAGGCCCGAGGTCTCCACATCCACGAGCGTGAACGAACCGAATCCGGTGGTGGATTCGCAGGTTGTGTCGCGTGTGATCGGATTCCCCCTCGACTCGAATGTGACTCGCGCGCTGGAGAAATCACGCTTCGAGCGCTCGCCGTTACGACACGGCGTGCACACCCGATGACACGCCGCAGGACCCGGGCGACTGCGGCCCCTGGAGTACAGGTCAGCTGTGGCAGCGGAGGCAGGGTGGGGGCCGTCACGCAAAGGGACGATCGAGGAGCGGCAGGACGTGGGTGCGGGGGCCGGCAAGTGGCTCAGAACCGGGCAATTGGGTTGGGGGTGGATTTGGGGGGTGCGGGGGCGGGATTCGGATCAATGGGGCGGGGCGCGCTGGATCCCGTCGCGAACCAGCGCATACCGGGCCACTATCCTGGGGGGCATGGCAGCAGGTAAGGGCGGCAACGCTCCGTCGAAGGAAGCGAAGGCCGCGGCTAAGGCGGCGCGCAAACAGGCGTCGAAGGAGCGTCGCCAGCAGCTGTGGCAGGCGTTCCAGATGCAGCGCAAGGAAGACAAGGCGCTGCTGCCGCTGATGATCGGCGCGCTGGTCGGCGTCACCGCGCTGTTCCTGGTGATCGGACTGGTCTTCGACCTGGGCTGGTTCCTGCTGCCGATCGGCATCCTTCTCGGCGCGCTCGCGGCGTTCATCCTGTTCGGGCGGCGGGTGCAGAAGAACGTGTACGCCAAGGCCGAGGGGCAGGCGGGCGCGGCCGCGTGGGTCCTGGACAACCTGCAGGGCAAGTGGCGGGTGACCCCGGGCGTGGCGGCCACCACCCAGCTCGACGCGGTGCATCGCGTGGTCGGCCTACCCGGCGTGGTGCTCGTCGCCGAGGGCTCGCCCTCGCGGGTGAAGTCGCTGCTGGCGCAGGAGAAGAAGAAGGTCGCGCGGCTGGTCGGCGACACGCCGATCTACGACGTGATCATCGGCACCGAGGGCGACCAGATTCCGCTCAAGGATCTGCAGCGCTACCTGACCAAGCTGCCGCGCAACATCGACGCCAAGCGCATCGACGTCATCGAGGGCCGCTTGTCCGCGCTGGCCACCCGCGGCGGACCGGCGCTGCCGAAGGGTCCGCTGCCGGGCGGGGCGAAGATGAAGGGCGTGCAGCGCTCGATTCGCCGCCGCTGACACCACACTTCCCACGAGGCCCGCGTCCGGATCCGGACGCGGGCCTTTTGCTGTCCGCACAACTCGATCTCCGTGCGTGCGAAACCCGACTCCGAAACGGAGTCGACCGCCCGGTTCCGGTAGCCGAAACGGAGCGCCGGTAACCGGCCGATCCGATGCCCTACCCCCTCCGCCCGCGTCCCGTCCGGGCGCGGGCTTCGCCGTCTCGCACCGCAAAACCGGTGCTCAGCACCTATTCGCTTGGCCTCCTTCGATTCTCGGGAAAAAAATTCACGAGATCGGGAATGCCTTCGGCTCGGCTAACCTTCTAACTATCGATAGCCGGTTAGAACGCCTGACCGGCACCGACCGAAGGACGACGCCATGACCACCGTGCAGCACCACACCGTCGAGATTCAGGGCCGCGAGATCTTCTACCGGGAGGCCGGCGACCCGGCGAATCCCACCATCGTGCTGTTGCACGGATTCCCCAGCAGCTCGGCCATGTTCCGCAACCTGCTGCGCGACCTCGGCGACGCCTACCACCTGATCGCACCCGACCACCTGGGCTTCGGGCAGTCCGCCATGCCGGCGGTCGACGAGTTCGAGTACAGCTTCGACGCGCTGACCGCGATCACCGAGGAACTGCTCGACACCCTCGGCCTCGACCGGTTCGCGCTGTACATCCAGGACTACGGCGCGCCGATCGGGCTGCGCATCGCCGCCCGCCATCCCGAACGGGTCACCGCGCTCATCTCCCAGAGCGGCAACGCGTATCTCGAAGGCTTCACGCCCTTCTGGGACGTGCTGTTCGCCCACGCGAAGGACCGCGCCGCCAACGAGTCCGCCGTCCGCGAACTGCTCGAGCGTCCCGCCACCGAATGGCAGTACACGCACGGTGTTCCGGCCGACCGCCTGGCGCTCGTCAGCCCCGACACCTGGACCCTGGATCAGGCGTACCTGGATCGCCCGGGCAACAAGGAGATCCAGCTCCAGCTGTTCTGGGACTACCAGTTCAACCTCGACGGCTACCCGGCCTTCCAGAAGTACTTCGCCGAGCACCGGCCGCCGACCCTGATCACCTGGGGCGCGAACGACGAGATCTTCGGCGCCGACGGCGCCCGCGCCTACCTGCGCGATCTCCCCGACGCGGAGGTGCACCTGCTGGACGCGGGCCATTTCGCGCTGGAGACGCACGGCGCGGAGATCGCGGCGCTCATCCGCGACTTCCTGGGTCGCACGCTGGGGTGACGGCTGCCGGGCGTGCTGTTCCGCGTGGGGGCCGCCCGCGCGGGCTCAGCAGGCTGGGCGCTGCGGCGGCACAGGGCATCTCCGCCGCCGAGCGCACCGGTCGCGGACCGATCTCCGCTCGACCACGTGCAACCTCGGCGCGCGGCGGTTCGTGTTCGATCGCGGGGAGCGAGGCTCGGCGGGCACGGGCCGGGGCGTGGTGATCGTGGTGAGTGCGGCGGGCGCGCCCGGGAATCTGGCGCCCGAATTCGCCCGATCGACGCTGAATCACCAGGTTTCCCGAGCCGCCGACCTACTCATCCGGCACGGGCAGGCACAGTGACGCGCCCTCGCCCAGGTCCAGCCAGCGGCCCGCGGGGGTGACCGTCAACCGCAGCACCACCGCCGAGCAGTGCGAGCAGCGCGCCACCGCGCCGGGGCAGTTCATGAACACCAGGGCACGAGCCAGGGGTTCGACGGCGCCGCAGCAGCCGCAGCGGCAGCCGTGGGCGACGGGGTCGACGGTGAAGATCTCGGCGAGCAGCCCGGCCAGGACGTTGCCGTCCAGGTGGCCGGGTGCGGAGGTCGCGTCTGCGGACATGGTCAGCTCCCCGTCGGTCCGAAGCGTTCGGTTCTGATCGCGGCCGGATCGTGCCCGGCGGAAACCAGTGCGGTGGCGGCGAATTCGACGAACGGCGTCGGGCCGCAGACGTAGCAGGTGGTGTCCGAGGCGGGCGGCAGCGCGTGCGCGGCGATCTCCGCGGCGGTCAGCCGGGCCGGGACCCGAGGATCGCCCGGCGGCGCGGTGCGGGTGTAGGCCAGGAACAGCTCGATCCCCTCCGTGGCGCCGGAGTCCTGGTCCGCGGAAGCGAAGGGCGCGCGCTCGCGCAGTGGGGTCAGCTCGTCCCGGTAGTAGAGATCGTCGGGGGTGCGCAGGGAGTACAGCAGCCGAAAAGCACTGGGGTTCGGCGAGTTTCGACGGGCGCGCAGCATCGCTGCCAGCGGGACGATGCCCGAGCCGCCCGCGATGAGCGTCGCCGGTCCCCCGGCCTCGGGATCCCAGACGAACCAGCCGCCGACCGGTCCCCGGACCTCGACGAGCGCGCCGACCGGGAAGATGTCCACGAGATAGCCGGACACCTCGCCGTTGGGCACGCGCTGAATGGTCACCTCGATCTCGTCACCGCGGGCCGGCGCGGCGAGCGAGTAGCTGCGCTCGGCCCGGTAGCCGTCGGGCGCGGTGAGCCGGATATCGAGGTGCTGGCCCGGAAGATGCCCGGGCCAGCCCGGAACCCGCAGGGTCAGGGTGCGCGCGGTGTCGGTCTCGAGGCGGTCGGCGATGAGTTCGGCGGGCTGCCAGCGCATCAGTCGTCCCGGTAGCGCTGTTCGCGCCAGGGGTCGCCGTAGCTGTGATAGCCGGCTGTTTCCCAGAAGCCGGGCTCGTCGTAGTCGTGCAGGCGAATGGACCTGACCCACTTCGCGGATTTCCAGAAGTACAGGTGCGGGACCAGCAGCCGGGCCGGGCCACCGTGCTCGGGATCCAGATCCGCGCCGTCGAAGGTGTGCACGATCCACGCTTTGCCGTCGGTCAGATCCTCGAGCGGCAGGTTGGTGGTGTAGCCGCCGTAGCTGGTGATGTACGCGAATTCGGCGTCGGTGACGACGTTTTCGAGCAGCGTGTCCAGGCTCACGCCCTGCCAGACGGTGTCGAGCTTGGACCAGCGGGTGACGCAGTGGATGTCGACGTGCGGGCGCTGCTGGGCCAGCGACATGAATTGCGGCCAGCTCCAACTGTATTGGCGGCCGGTCTCGTTGGTGATGGAGAACTGCCAGCGGTCCAGATCGACGGACGGGGTGGGGCCCGCCGACAGGACCGGGAAGTCCTCGGTCAGGTACTGGCCGGGCGGCAGGCGATCGTCCTGCGGGCGCGGGCGTCCCTGAAATCCTGGCGAGAAGGTACTCATGCGATCCCTCCGGACTGCCGTCGGTGGCACTGCACGCTGGGCCTGGTACTCGGACAGACTACGCCCGGAAGGTCCGGAATTCCGGATGAACCGGACCTAACGGTCGCTCAGTACGAGGGTGCGGCCGCTCGCTCGGCGCGAGTCACGGTCGCCGATGCGGCCCACGGTCACCCGGCTCGAATCAGCGCACATGCCTGCCGAGGAAGGCGACCACCTCGGGCGTGATCGTCCGCCAGTACTCCTCGGTGTGCCCGCCGGGGCTGATGCGGCCCACCTCCAGCGGTGCGGCGCCGATGAACTGCCGGCAGCCCTCGACGAACTTGTCGCGGTCACCCACCCAGACGCCGGTCGGGGCCGGACCCTGCTTGTCGATGTTGCGCAGCGGGTCCAGCGCCGTCCACTCCTCGTGACTGCTGAAGGCGTTGCGCTTGCTCATCTCGTCCCAGGAGGTGATCAGACCCGGTGAGATCGCGGCGATCGCGTTGGCCGGGCGGCCCCGCTCGTTGCGCCGGCGACCGTACAGCAGCGAGCCGAAACCACCCATGGAGATGCCGGTGCACGCGAACGGCTCGCCCACCGGACCACCGAGACGGCGCTCGCTGAGCCAGTGCGGAACCTCGTCGGTGAGCATGCGCATCGGGTCGTCGTTCACGTTGCGCTGATGCCAGTAGCTGTCGCCGCCGTCCACGGCGAGAAAGCCGAAGGCCGGGACCAGTCGCGCGGCGACGGCGACCGCCAGCACCTCGGCGAGCCCGCCGACCGCGGCGCTGCGGGCATTGCCGTGCAAACCGTGTAGCAGCAACGACATCGGCAGGCCCTCGTGCGGAACGCCGGGCGGGAGGATGGCGACCACGTCCACGTCGCGCCCGCGCGCGGCCGAGTACAGGCGCTCGGTGCGGATCAGCGGGTCGATGCCGAACACGGTATGCGCCACGTCGTTGTCCGGGGCGGCCTGCACGCCGGTGCCCACCGCGGCGGCGGCCGTCGCCACGCCGAGTAGTCCCGCTGTCGCCAGGATGGAACGCCTGCTGAACCTGCGCGCGACACGCCGGTCGGCAGCCTCATGGCTCGTCGAGCCCATCGAATCCTCCATCAGCACATCAACAGCTATCTGCCGTGGCGCGCGCTCGAGCAGCACTCCACGGCAGATGCTCTGCACCATACCGACCCAAAACAACACACGGTGAACGCTTGGCTACGTACAGAGGTCCCCCTGAACACCACTTTTCGGCCTCGACCGGGAGTTATGGCGCAAACACCGCAATTCTAATCTGCGAGCACCGAATGGACCCGCAGGTCAAGCAGGTGTCAGGGAAAAGATCGAAGGAATTCAGCTGCGGCTCAGGCTGGTTCAGCGACTGTAGACCAAGCCGGTGCCCGTGGCCCGGTCGTGCATGCCGCGGCCGTTGGCATCGGTGAACAGGGCCGGGATCACGAAAATCAGGATGAGCTGACGCACGAGCGCGCGGATGAAACCCACCGGGGCGTCGGCGTCGACGCGGGACACGCGGATGCGTAGGAAGTACTGGCCGGGCGTGAAGCCGAACAGCGTCACCCCTAGCAGGCCGATGCCGAACCAGACGAAGATGTTGTAGTTCACCAGCTCGCCCGCGATGAGCGTGAAGCGCGAGGGGATCTCCTGATCGGGATAGTTGCTGATGAACTTCGCGACCAGCGCGTCGCCGTTGGGGCGAACGATGATGGCGGTCAGGCCCAGGGCGATGAACCAGTCCAGGATGAACGCGGGCACGCGCCGGACCATCGGGGCGAGCGCGCCCACGCCGGACTTGGGCAGACCGAGGTCCTTGCCCTGGTAATCACCGGGGGCCTCGTCGCGGGGTTCGCCGTTCGGGCCGGACAGCCAGGAGCCGGTGATGCGTGACATGCCCCCACCTTATTCGGCCCGCGAGGGCCGCCGAACACCCCCGGTGCCCGCGCATCCCATCGAGCGAGACACGTCACGCGCGCGGCGCCCCGAGATGCGGGACGCGGCGATCGGTGCGAGGCTACGAAACACAGGGGTACACCGGCGTGACCGGAAAGTAACCGGGGCGAGGCGCGTGCGGTGAGGATTCTCACGGCGACCGGCCGCGACACGATGAGACCCCTGTCTTTTGGGGCCCTTACCTGCGCTTCGACCGAGGTCGGTGGCAGGATATCGGTGCTGGTCGAACGCCACACGGCGGTCGGTCTAGGCGAATTCCACCCCGTGGGAGACCGCCGAACACCCGCCCAGCTGTACGTGTAACACTGGCGAAACACAGCCTTGATTGCGGGGAAACACCGCGTCCATACCGTCTGGTCGCGACGAACCCATGCAGTTGAACTGGCTGGGAACCGATCCGTAAGGAGTACTAAGTGGCGTTCAGCACGGCCGACGAGGTCATCAAGTACATCAAGGAGGAGGAGGTCGAGTACGTCGATATTCGTTTCACCGACCTCCCCGGTGTGCAGCAGCACTTCTCGATCCCGGCGAAGGCCTTCACGGCCGATCTGGCTGAAGAGGGTCTCGCGTTCGACGGCTCGTCCGTGCGCGGCTTCCAGTCGATCGACGAGTCGGACATGCTGCTGCTCCCCGACTTCAGCACCGCCCGGCTGGATCCGTTCCGTGCCGCGAAGACTGTCAACCTGAACTTCTTCGTCCACGACCCGTTCACCCGCGAGGCCTACTCCCGCGACCCGCGCAACATCGCGCGCAAGGCCGAGGAGTACTTGAAGTCGACCGGCATCGCCGACACCTGCTACATCGGTGCCGAGGCCGAGTTCTACATCTTCGACTCGATCCGCTACGACTCGGGCATGAACGGCTCGTTCTACGAGATCGATTCGGTGTCCGGCTCCTGGAACACCGGCAAGGAATTCAACCTCGACGGCACCCGTAACCGTGGTTACAAGGTCCGCAACAAGGGTGGTTACTTCCCGGTCGCCCCGTACGACCACTACGTGGACCTGCGCGACAAGATCTCGACCAACCTGCAGAACGCGGGCTTCGAGCTCGAGCGCGGCCACCACGAGGTCGGTACCGCCGGTCAGGCCGAGATCAACTACCGCTTCAACACGCTGCTGGGCGCCGCTGACGACCTGCAGCTGTTCAAGTACATCGTGAAGAACACCGCGTGGCAGGAAGGCAAGTCCGTCACGTTCATGCCGAAGCCGCTGTTCGGCGACAACGGCTCGGGCATGCACGCCCACATGTCGCTGTGGAAGGACGGCAAGCCGCTGTTCCACGACGAGGCCGGCTACGCGGGCCTGTCGGATCTGGCGCGTCACTACATCGGCGGCATCCTGCACCACGCCCCGTCGCTGCTGGCGTTCACCAACCCGACCGTCAACTCGTACCACCGTCTGGTGCCGGGCTACGAGGCCCCCATCAACCTGGTGTACTCGCAGCGCAACCGCTCGGCCGCGGTTCGCATCCCGATCACCGGCTCGAACCCGAAGGCCAAGCGCATCGAGTTCCGCGCGCCGGACTCCTCGGGCAACCCGTACCTGGCCTTCGCCGCCATGATGATGGCCGGCCTGGACGGCATCAAGAAGAAGATCGAGCCCCTCGCTCCGGTCGACAAGGACCTCTACGAGCTTCCCCCCGAGGAGGCCAAGAACATCCCGCAGGCCCCCACCTCGCTGGCGTCGGTCATCGACAAGCTCGAGGAAGATCACGAGTACCTCACCGAGGGCGGCGTGTTCACCGAGGACCTGATCGAGACCTGGATCGACATCAAGCGCAACCAGGAGATCGCCCCGGTCAACCTGCGCCCGCACCCGTACGAGTTCGAGCTCTACTACGACGTCTAAATCGTCTGTGTAGCACACGGTCTCGTGAGGCCCCATCCGCTCCGGCGGGTGGGGCCTCGCCCGTTTTCCGGGTGTCGCAGGGGACAGATTCGCCCGTAGCCTCGGCTCCATGCACGAGACGCTGACGGAGCACGCCCGCTGCTTGTTCCGGGACGAACACGGCCCGACGCCGCGATGTGAACGGGAGCATCGCGAGCACTACTTCGTCGAGGAACTGACCTTCGCCGCCGCCGACGAGATCGTCGGAATGCTCCACGAGCTGTGCCCGCAAATCGTGGACGGGCACCTGCCGGTCTGGGCTCGAAACCTGGCCTACCGGCTCGCGATCCTGCAGCGACCGAATGATTCTGCGCTGCTACGCGAAGCGGCCGACAGTCTGTATCTGCACGGACCCGATTGGGACGAGGTGGCCGCAGACCTGCGCCGCCGCGCTGATCAATTGGATGCCGCCGATTGACGGTATTCCTCCACAGAGGATGGCCGGTATGAGGAAAGAGGAAAAGACAAGTCCCCGGGCACCCGAGCGATCAGCGGCATGAGCGCGCATCGGCTGAGGCGTTGGCAAGGCCGATCAAAGCTCGGTCGGCTCGACCCGGTTCTGCGTCTCAGGGGGCAGGCGCACAGTGCCTTTCGCAATGTCCACTCCGAATGGATCAGCACCGCTGTCGAGCTGCTCACCACGCAGTTCGCGGCTTCGAATCTCCTGCTGCGTGTGCTGGCTCGATGGAGCGAACAGAGCTTGCATCTCTCCGAAAAGGCCCGCCACCCCGCCGGAGCCGAACTTTCCGCGAGGAGCGACCCAGCCTCGAACCTCGGCCAACACGAACAACCGGTCCAGCACCACTGCGAATACAACGATGCCTACTACCATCCACACCAACGGCATATCCACCCCTTGACGTCCGCAGCCTCGACGGTACCCCGCCCCTGCCGACCGGTGTCGCCACCCGGAACATCCGCGGCCCTGCGCTGGCTCGACGAACGCATGGCGGGGCAGCCCGCGCCGGACGGCTGCTCGACGCGCACGGTGACCTCGATGGCCGTCGACGGCGCCTGACACGAAAACCACCGTGTAGCAACCACTCTCACGACGCCCCATCCGCTCCGGCGGGTGGGGCTTCGTCCGTTTCCGGCCTCGAATCAGGCAGTCGCTTCGTTTCAGAACCGCAGGCTTGACGGTTACAGTCCGTATACTTATAGTTACGCGCTGTATAGTTAGAGTGACGGCAGTCACGCAAGCAGCACGAAGGACGCCATGGCGACCAGCAGGACCGTTCCACCGCAGGAACCCACCGGAAGCTCGGAGGGCGCGGCGGCCGGCGTGCCCACGTACGCGTGGCGACTCGTCGCCCTGCTCGCGGTGGCGAACGTGTTGAACTTCTACGACCGAGCCCTCCCGACGATCGTCGCCGAGGACATCAAGGCCGAATTCGCGCTCAGTGACACCCAACTCGGTGTGCTGATGAGCGGGTTCACGGTCGTGTACGCGCTGGCGGGAATCTGGCTGGGGCGCATGGCCGATCGGCGGTCGCGGCGGGTGATCATGGCGGGCGGACTCGTGGTGTGGAGCCTGCTCACCGCGGCCAGCGGCGGAGCGTGGAGCTTCGCGGCGCTGCTGATCTTCCGGCTCGGGGTCGGGGTCGGGGAAGCGTCGTACGCCCCGGCCGCCAACGCCACCGTGTTCGACATGTTCCCGGTCGACAAGCGTTCCAAGGCAACGGCGATGCTGCAGCTCGGGCTGCCGCTGGGCCTGCTGCTGGCGTTCTTCACCACCGGCCCGCTGGTTGAGGCGTCCGACTCCTGGCGCACGCCTTTCTATTTCGCCGCGATCCCCGGGCTGGTGGTCGCCGCGCTGCTGCTCGTCGTCCCGATGCCCGAGCGCGCGTCCGCCACCGCACAGCAGCTCGCGGCCGAACGCGGCGGCCGGGCGCTGCGGGACCTGCTGCGTATCCCGACGATGTGGTGGCTGATCCTGGCCGGCATCGGCCTGCAGATCAGCACCTATTCGGTGGCCACCTTCCTGGTTCCGTTGCTGCAGCGCTACTTCGGGCTGAGCCTGTCCGAGGCCGGGACCGGCGCCGGTCTCGTGATGGGCGTCGCGGGCCTGGCCGGTCTGCTGATCGCGGGACCGATCGCGGACCGGGCACGGCGGCGCTCGTCGGCCGCCCGGCTCGCGGTGGCCGCCATCGGCATGGCGGTCGCGGCCCCGCTCGCGTGGGCGGCTTTCGGCCTGTCGCCGCGCAGCGCGGTCGCCTTCGTCCTGCTGCTGTCGCTCGCGTCGGTCCTGATCAACATGGTGCAGCCGGTCGCGTTGCCCGCGGTCTCGGAGATCGTCGAGGCGCGCCGGCGCGCCTCAGCTGTAGCGATCTACTTCGGCGCGTTCTATCTTCTCGGCGGCGCGTTCGGCCCGGTCCTGACCGGTGCGCTGTCGGAGCATTTCGCCGACCGCGCCACCGCCACCGCCGAGATCACCGCGTCGGCCTTCGGCCTGCACGCGAGCATGGGGTGGCTGATTCCCCTGTCCTGCTTGACCTGTGCGCTCGGCGTCGCCGGCGCCATGACGACCATCGAGCGCGATCGCCGCAGGGCCGCGCAAAGGGAGGCAACCGCATGACGAACCGTCACTCCGTCCGATTCGCTGTGGCGCGAACGGGTTTCACGGCCGCCCTCGCGGTCGCGCTGACCGGCGTCGCCGCCGCGCACGCGACTCCCGAGCCGCAGGGCTACGACCGCACCGCGGTCTTCCACGGAGACGCGGGCGCGGTGAGCTACCAGGTGCACGTTCCGCCCGCGCACTCCCCCGGCCGCGCCCTGCCCCTGGTGGTCGCGGTGCACGGCTGCGGCATGACGGGTTTCACGCTGAACTCGATGAAGGACATGACCGACCTCAACGCGCTGGCCGACCGCGAGGGCTTCCTGGTGGTCTACCCGTCCCAGGATCTGGCGCGCGGCCTGCGCCTGAACTGCTGGAACGGCGACGACGCCGCCCATCAGCGCCGGGGCGAGGGCGAGCCGGCGCTGATCGCGGGCCTCACCGAACGGGTGATCGCGGAGTACGGCGCCGACCGCTCCCGCGTGCACGTGCTCGGCGCGTCGTCCGGCGCCGGCGTCGCGGTGATCATGGCGGTCACCTACCCCGATGTCTACGCCTCCGCGATGTCGATGGCCGGCGCCGAGTACAAGATCAACGAAGCGGGCCGGGACGCGGCGGGCAAACTCGACCCGGTGCATCTCGGGCCCGTCGACACCGCGCAGCGGGCCTTCGCCGAGATGGGACCACGAGCGCGCGCGGTTCCGCTCATGGTGGTTCAGGGCGACCAGGACACCACCGTGCCACCGCATTTCGCCACGCGCCTGGTCACGCACTGGGCGGCGATCGACGATCTCGCGATGACCGGCGGGCTCGACGGCCCGGTCGATGACATCCCGGAGTCGGTCGAGCAGGTCGACAACCCGGACCAGCATCCGTACACGTACTCGAAGTACCACGCGCAGGGCGCGGACACCTCGCTGATCGACTACGTCCTGGTGTCCGGCATGGCCCATCGCTGGCCCGGCACCGGTTCCGGTCCGCTCGTCGACAACGCGGGCCCCGATCTCGCGGCCCTGTGGTGGGATTGGGCGAAGACCCGGAGCATGCCGTGATCACGGGCATCGCGGGCGCGCCGGCGTCGGGCAGACTGACCGGCGTGGACACTCCGGCACCCCAGCGACGCACCCGCATGTCCCGCGAAGCCCGCGCGGCCCAGCTGCTCGACATCGCCGAGCATCTGTTCGCCACCCGCGGCTTCGAGGGCACCTCGATCGAGGACATCGCCCGCGAGGCGGGGGTGACGCGCCCGATCGTCTACTCGCACTACCAGAGCAAGGATGTGATCCTGCTCGAGTGCGCGCGCCGCGCTCGCGCGGAGCTGGAGTCCCGTATCCGCGAGCCCGAGGTACTCATCGAGGCGGGCGCGGGCATCGAGGCGGTGATGCAGCGCGCGGGCGAGATCCTGTTCGAGCTGCTCGAGCGCGACCCGCGCCGCTGGATGGCGCTGTTCAATCCCAGCGCGGCGCTCACCCCCGAGCTCGCCGAGCAGCTGACCGAACTGCGCCGCAAGACCATCGAGCGCATCGCCGAGATGGTCGCGCACTTCTCCGGCGGCACCGCGATCGACACCCCGTTCGCCTACGCGATCAGCGGCGTCGGTGAACAGCTCGGGCGGTGGTGGATCGCCAATCCCGAGGTACCCAAGGACCACGTCGTCGCGCTCTACCGCGACTTCATCACCGGCGGCCTGGCCAATCGGCTGGGTACGGAACGGAGTGAGAAATGACCACCACCGCAACGACATTCGGCGAGGTACTCGCCGAACACGCGGCGGCGCGGCCGGATTCCCCGGCCGTCACCTGTGGCGCGGACACCCGCACCTGGGCCGAGCTGGACCGCGACAGCAACCGGCTGGCCCGCACGTGGACTCGGTTGGGCGTCACCCCCGGCGCCTACGTCTCGATCATGCTCGAGAATTCCCCCGCGTTCATGACCGCGGCGTTCGCGGCCTGGAAACTCGGCGCCGTGCCGCAGCCCCTGTCCGCGCGGATCACGCCGGCGGAGCTGGATGCCATTCTCGCGGTGGTGGATCCGGCCGGCGTGGTGGGACTGCCCGACGGCCTCGGCCCGGACGCCGCGAACCGGGTCCGGTTGCCGGCGGTCGCCGACCCGGCCGACTCGGCGGACCCGCTGCCGCTGCGCATCTCCCCCGCGTGGAAGGCTCCCGCCTCGGGCGGCAGCACCGGCCGGCCCAAGGTGGTCGTGGCGGGCAACGCCGCGGTGCTCGGCGAGGTCATCGGATTCGCCGACGTGCTGGGCATTCCCGGCGAGGGTGTGGTGGCGGTTCCCGGGCCGCTGCATCACAACGCGCCGTTCATGTTCGCGGCGCTGGCGCTGCTGCGCGGCTCGCACGTGGTGCTGCAGGGCCGCTTCGACGCGCGAAACCTGCTGGCCGACATCGTCTCCCATCGAGTGCAGTGGCTCTACGCGGTGCCCACGATGATGCAGCGCGTTTGGCGGCTCGATCCGGAGGTGCGCGACGCCTACGACCTGTCCACGCTGGATCTGGTGGTGCACATGGCCGCGCCGTGTCCGGCCTGGCTCAAGCGGGCCTGGATCGACTGGCTCGGTGGCGAGCGGATTCTCGAGATCTACGCGGGTACCGAGGCGCAGGCGGCCACCGCGATCACCGGTGACGAGTGGCTCGAGCATCCGGGCTCGGTCGGGCGCGCGGTGCTCGGGGAGATCACGGTGCTCGGTCCCGGCGGCGAACCGCTGCGGCCCGGCGAGGTGGGTGAGGTGTGGGTCCGCCGGGGTGCGGGAGCTCCGGCCTCCTACACCTATCTCGGTGGCGATGCCCGGGCCCGCGCGGGCGGCTGGGAGTCGCTCGGCGATCTCGGCAGTCTCGACGAGGACGGCTACCTCTACCTCACCGATCGCAACACCGATCTCGTGCTCGTGGGCGGTTCCAACGTCTATCCCGCCGAGGTCGAGGCGGCCCTGGCCGAGCATCCCGATATCGCCGACGCGTGCGTGATCGGCCTGCCGCACGAGGACCTCGGCGCGGCGCCGCACGCGATCGTGCAGGCGTCGGCGGCGCTCGACTTCGACTCCGTCCTGGCGTTTCTGCGGGAGCGGCTCTCGCCCTACAAACTGCCGCGGAGCCTGGAGATCGTCGACCACCCGCTGCGCGACGACGCCGGGAAGGTGCGCCGCTCCGCCTTGCGCGCCCAGCGGCTCGACCGGGCGGACGGTGCCGTCGGCGATCGGTGACGCTACGGAATCGACGGTCCTATCGCCGTCAAGGGTGCCTGGCGGCAATTAGGGGCAGATGTCCGATACCGCCGGGTAAGCGGCGCTGGCAGCATTGCCGACTTCATCCCTGCAATGTGAGGAGTCGGTACTGATGAGAAATCTCCGGAATTCCGTGTCGGCCGCGATCGCGCTGAGCGCGGCCGGTGTGGTGCTCGGGGCACCGCAGGCGTCGGCCGAGATCGGTGCGCGCGTGGTGATCGCGGGCGGTGGGCTCAGCAACGGGTTCGGAACGGGCTGCACGTACCAGGTGGTGGCGACCGGCAACACCGGCGCGGGCATGGAATTCTTCGACAACGGCGTCCGGTTCGCCGCGACCGAGGGCAGCGACGCCCCGAAAACCCACGTGGCCAACTGGATTCCGGCCACCGTCGGAACCCATGCCATCGAGGTCACCCAGGGCGGCGAGTCGAAGGTCATCATGCTGACGGTCGGCACCGGAATCAACGGCGGCAGTTCCTGCCTGGTCATCTAGCCGGCAGCGGGCGCCCTCGCCGATTCAGCCCCGCGGTGCGGGGTTGATCGTGTCGCCGTCCCAGCTGAGGTCGGAATCCTCGGCGATCTCGAAGGCTTCGAATCCGTTGTCGGCCAGGACCGCGTCGATCAGCGCCCGGTCTCCCGCGACGATCGTGAAATCGAAGTCGATCTCGGTGGCCACGACCCAGGCGTGATCGGCGGGCCAGAGCAATTGCGGTGTGACCCCGGGGAAGTCCGGCGTCCAGCCCAGGCCCGCGGTGAAAACCCAGGCGGGGTCGGCGAGTTCGGCGAGGCCGGTGTCGAACAGCAGGAAATCACGGCCGGGCCAGCGCAGGAACGGCCCGGCCGTGGCCGCCCGCTCCACCTCCGGTGCGACCGAGGCGGCGAGTTCGGCCGCGACGCGCGTGCGCTCGTCGTCGAGGTCGCGAGGATCACCGTCGGTGGCGACGACCAGGAGCGTGCCGCCGGCGGAATCGAACTGGCCGAAGCCGTTCCAGACCCCGGCGGTCACCTCGTCCGGCGTCGCGGTGGCGGCGCGGAGATGGACGGTGAGCGCGGCGAGCAGGCTCGGGTCGAACCAGCCTTCCTCGCTCTGCCCCACCGACCAGCCGTCGGCGAACGACATCGCCGCCTCGTCCTCACCGTCGGTCAGGTTGCGCCACTGCACCAGCGGATGCATGACCCCGCCGTTGCGCGCGGCGACTTCGGCCCACGGCCAGCGCGCCTCCTCCACGATCGCGGGCATACCCCACTCGTCGATGACCGTGCCGTCGCGACGGGTCGCCTCCACCGGGTGCAGGATGCGCGCGTACGCCTCGAAACCGGTGCCGGCGACGCTCCCCGGCCCGTTCTCGCCGACCCGTGCCAGGAGCCGGTCGCCGCGCGCGACGTCGGTGGTGAGTTTCACTCCACCAGCCTAGGCAGCGATGGGCGGCGACGCCCCGGCCGCGCGTCAGGAGGCGGCACGGCGGATGTACAGCGACTGGGTGGCCCGGGCCACGAGTGTGCCGGTGGCGGAGCGGATTTCGGTGACATGGGTGGTGATCGACTTCTCGCCGCCCGCGGTGGCCGCGCGAATCGCGTCGAGCTCCGGCGCGGGCAGGGTCATGGTGGCGGTGAGGGTGCCGTGGCCGGGTGCGAGGAAGTCGATGGAGCCGGTGGTGTTCCAGATGCGATAGCCGGGCCCGAGCTGACGACCGGCCATGACCGCGTAGAACGGGTCGGTCATGGCGAAGAGGGTGCCGCCGAAGGCGGAGCGGTTCACGTTGCAGTTCCAGGGGCGGACGCGGTGGGTGACGCGCACCCAGGTCCAGTCGGGAGCCACCTCGCGGACGCGGACCCCGGCGAACAGGAACGGCGGATACGAGCTCATGAACAACGGGAACAGCTTCGGGCCGACGGGTATCGACCGCGCGCCGCGCGGGGCGGGCGCACGCTCGGTGCCGGGACGGGAATCCGGTGGGGTCGACACAGCGGCAACGCCTTTCGGGTGACTGGGCAGGCGGTTCAGCGTAGCGCCGGGGTGGCGCGCGGCGCGGTGCCCAGGAACGACGGGACGCAGGTGACCCGATTCCATTGCGGCCGTGCCACATCCACGTCGGCGGTCAGGTTCGCGGGCGCGGGTCCGACGATCGCGTGGGCGTTGGTGCCGATGATGCCGAACGAGCTCACCCCGGCGAGCGGTCCGGACTCCGCCGGGGACCACACCGCGCTCTGCCCGGAGATCCGGATATCGGCGCCCTCCAGGTCGATGCGCGGGTTCAGAGTCCTGAAGTTCGCCACCGGCGGCACGGTGCGCTCCCGCAGGCACAGCAGCGCCTTGAGCACGCCGACCACGCCCGAGGCCGCCTCCAGGTGACCGAGATTGGCCTTGGCGGACCCGACATGTAGTGCCCTGCCGCCGTTTCGAGCCCCGAGCGCGGCGACGATCGCGTTCACCTCGATGGGATCCCCGAGCGCGGTGCCGGTGCCGTGCGCTTCCACGAGCCCGATGTCCGCGGCCGTGCGGCCCGCGTCGGCCAGCGCGGTCTCGATCACCCGGCGCTGCGCGTCGGCGTTGGGCGCGGTGAAGCCCGAGGAGCGGCCGTCCTGATTGATCGCGGTGCCGTGCAGCACGCCGAGCACCCGGTCGTTGTCGCGTTCGGCGTCGGCGAGCCGTTTCAGCACGATCATGGCGCAGCCTTCGCCGCGCACGTAGCCGTTGGCGCGCGCATCGAATGTCTTGCAGAGCCCGTCGGGCGCGAGGGATCCGGTGTGGTTGATCGCCCGGGTCGACCCCGGGGACAGCACCAGATTGACCCCGCCGGCCAGTGCGATATCGGATTCGCCGCGCCGCAGCGATCCGACGGCGTGATGGATCGCCACCAGCGAGGAGGAGCACGCGCTGTCGAATGCCACGGCGGGGCCGGTGAATCCGAAGGTGTAGGCGATGCGCCCGGCGGCGAAGCTGTGCCCGTTGCCCAGCGCCCAGTGCGCGTCGGTCTGCTGGCGGGCCCAGTCGGCGTAGTCGTGGCGGCCGGTGATGCCGACGAACACCGAGACGATCTCCGCGCGCGCCCGGGCGGGGTCGATGCCCGCGTGCGCCATGGCTTCCCAGGACACCTCGAGCAGCAGCCGGTGCTGCGGGTCGATGGCCTGTGCCGCGCGCGGGCTGATGCCGAAGAACTCCGGGTCGAAGTCGAGGGCGTCGTCGATGAAGCTGCCCCGCGACGGGAGCATGTCCCACTCGTCCTCGAAGGGCCAGCGCCGGTGAAAGGGCATGTCGGCGATGAGGTTGCGGCCCTGGGACAGGACGTCCCAGTAGCCGTCGAGGTCGTCGACGCCGGCGCCGAGCCGCAGCCCGGCGCCGACGATGGCGATCGGGCCGCTCGAATCCCGTTCCGCCAGTTGGGCGCGCAGCTGTTTGATGGTCTGGGTGGCGCGGCGCAGCGCGGCGCCTTCGGCCGCGCGTGGGCTGGGGTTGTCCATGAGTGTTCTCCTGATGTCCGGTGCCGTCAGGCGGTGCCCGCCTCGACCTCGGACAGCGCGCGGTCGAGTCGTTCGCCGATCGCGCCCGCCAGGGTCTCGGTGGTTCCGTAGGTCCACAGCAGCGTGGGTGAAAGCCGCAGCACGAACGCCGATTCCAGGCGGTTGCGCAGTTCCAGGCTCATGAGCGAGTCGAGTCCGAGGGCCTTGAACGGGGTGCTCGCGTCGAGTTCGGCCGTCGGCATGCGCAGTACGCGCGCGGCGACCTCGACTATCTTGTCCCGCACCAGGATCTGCCGGTCGTCGCTCGTCGCGGCGGACCAGGCGGCCTGGAACTCGCCGCCGGTCCGGCCGGGCCGCCCGTCCCGCGCGCTCGCGCGCAGTCCCTGCCAGCTCGCCTGCGCGGCGGCGTCGGGGTGGGCGTCGAACCATTGGCGCGGGTCGAAGGACAGGTACCCGACCACGTCGCGGTCCTCGGTCAGGAAGGCGGTCAGCGCGGCCCAGGCCGCGTCGGCGCCGAAGCCGCCCATGCCCTGTTCGGCCAGGCGCGCGCCCCGATTCTCCTGGGCGGCGGCCAGGCCGATCTCGGCGAAGGGGCCCCACTGGACGCTCAGTCCGGGCTGTCCGGCATGGCGCCGGGCCCGGGCCAGGGCGTCCAGGTAGGCGTTGGCCGCGGCGTAGGCGGCCTGTCCCGGATTGCCGATCAGCGCGGCGGCCGAGGAGAACAGCACGAACAGGTCCAGGGGGTCGGACGCGGTGAGGGCGTCCAGGTGGCGGGCGCCGTCGATCTTGGGGCGCAGCACCCGTTCGAGCTGATCGGGCCGCAGGCCCAGGATCGTCGCGTCGTCCAGGATTCCCGCCGCGTGGAAGATCCCGCGTACCGGGGGCAGTTCGGCGCGGATGCAATCCAGCGCGGCGGCAAGGGATTCCCCGTCCGAGACGTCGGCCCGATAGCTGTGAATCCCGGGCTCACCGGTGGTGTCCGGTGCGTTGCGGCCGATCAGCGCGACCGCCCCGGCGCCGGCGGCGCGCAGGTGGGCGGCCAGGCTGCGGCCCAGCGCGCCGTGGCCGCCGGTGATCACGTAGGTGCCGTGCGCGCGGAAACGGCCGTCCGGCAGGGGTTCCGGGGCGATCTCGGCCACCGTTTCGGGTGCGGTGAGCACCAGTTTGCCGATGTGGGCGCCCCGGGTCATGCGCGCGAGAACGGCTGCGGCGTCGGCGAAGATGTACGCGGTGACCGGCAGCGGGGCGAGGGCGCCCGAGCTGATCCGATCCCAGGCCGCGCCGAAGACCGCGGCGAAGCGTTCGGGTCGCCGCGCCATCAATCCCGTGAGATCGACCGCGGCGAAGGTGATTCCCTTCGCGAAGGCGTGCAGGCCGATGCGGCGGTCGGCGTAGATGTCCTTCTTGCCGACCTCGATGAAGCGGCCGTCCTCGGCGAGCAGCGCCATGCCCAGATCGATGGCGGCGCCGGTGAGGGAGTTGAGCAGCACGTCCACCCCGTGCGGGCCGGTCACCTCGCGGACCCGGTCCGCCCAGCTCAGGTCGCGGGAGTCGAAGACGTGCTCGAGGCCGAGTTCGCGGCGCAGGTACGCGCGGCGTTCGGGGGTGCCGGCGGTGGCGATGATCCGGGCCCCGATACCGCGGGCGACGCCGATGGCGGCCAGCCCCAATCCGCCGGTGCCGGAGTGGATGAGCACGGTCTCGCCCGGTGCGAGCCGGGCCAGGGTGACCAGGGCGTACCAGGCGGTGGTGGTGACCATCGGCTGGGCCGCGGCGATCTCGGTGGCCATCCCGGCGGGGATCGGCCGCGTGTGGTCGGCGCGCACGGTGAGGTGCGAGGCGATCGCGCCGAATCCGCAGCCCACCACGCGATCTCCCACGGCACGGCCGGTGACCTCGGGTCCGACCGCGCGGATGACGCCGGCGCATTCGAGCCCGAGCAGGTCCGGTGCGGCCGAATCGTCGGGGTAGGTGCCGGCGGCCTTCATGGCGTCGATGAAATTCAGTGCCGCGGCGTCGATTTCGATCAGCACCTCCCCCGCCCCGGGTTGCCGCACGTCCAGCGGCCGGTACCGCAGACCGTCCCAGAATCCGCCCGCGGTCCGGGCGAGCCGGAACGGTTGGGCGGGCGTGCGCCACGGGCGCGCGGCCACGGCCGGTTCGAGGCGCTCGCCCCGCTCGAGGTGTGCGACCAAGCGCTGGTCGGGGCGCAGCACGACCTGGTCCGCGCCGGTGCGCGCGAGGAGTTCGGCGGCGCAGTCGTCGAACCGCGGTTCCAGGTCGCGCTCGGGGGCCAGGTCGATGAGCTCGGCGGACAGTTCGGGGTGCTCGCGCCGGAGCACGCGCACGAATCCCCAGTAGAGCGCGCCGCCCGGGTCCGGTCGGTCGCCCGCGTCGGCGGCCTGGGCCCCGGTGGTCACCACGACCAAGCGCGGCGGCGTGGATGTCGTTCGGACACAGGCGCGTACGAGGTCGGCGAGCTCCGCCAGGCCCCCCCGCTGCGCGGCCAGGCCCTGCTGTTCGGCGGGGGCGAGGTAGACGACGGTGAGATCTAATTCGGTGGCGACCGGGGCCGCACCGGCGGTGGCGGTGGTCGGGGCGGAGACGATCCGTGCGCCTGCGCGGCGCAGGGCGGCCGTCAGAACGGCGGCCTGCGGCGCGGAACCGGTGACCGCGAACACCTCGGTGGGGGCGGCGGAGGCCGGGCGAGGGGTGGGGCGCAGGGTCAGGGTGAACTCGCGGTCGTAAGGGCGGGTCTGCGTGGGATCGGGGGCGATCTCGACGAGTTCCAGGCCGAGCAGGCGGGCCAGGGGCTCGTGGTTCGGGGCGTAGAGGTGGATGTCGGCGGTGGTGTCCGAGCGGCGGATCGCGAACACGTGGGCGGCATCGATGAAGCCGGACGGTTCGGCATCAAGCACCAATTCGCCTATGCCGGCGGGGAGCACGGTGGTCTCGCCGTCGAACAGCGTCAGGGCGGTCTGCATGGCGCAGTCCAGCAGGACGGGGTGCAGTTCGCCGGGATGGGACTGGGCGCGGGCGCGATCGCTCAGGGCTATCTCGGCCAGCGCCACGTGTTCCCCGTCCGTTCGCAGGTGGCGCAGTGCGCGCACGCCTTGGAAATCGGGGCCGTAGTCGAGGCCGCGGCGGGCGCAGGCGGCGTAGAAGTCGGCGGGGTCGATGATCTCCGCGTGGTCGGGATCGGCCGCGGGGTAGTGGCGGGGTGAGGTGGGCCGGTCGAGGGTGTGCAGGGCGCGGCCGCGCGCGTGCACGGTCCAGCCGCCGGTGTCGGTGGTCAGTGAGGCGATCTCGAAGCTCACGCCGGTCGAGAAGTCTTGGCGCAGAGTTATTTCGGCGCGAGCCGGGGCGGTCCCGAGCACGAGCTTCTCGATGAATCGCACCCCCGACAGTGCGACCGGTCGGGTGCCGAGGTGGGTGCCCGTCGTAGCGATCGCGAGGGCTGCCAGCATCGCGCCGGGGGTCACCACCGCTTCCCCGACCCGGTGATCGGCCAGCCACGGCAGGGCGTTCCGGTCGATGGTGACCGTGGCCTGCCACGCGGTGGCGTCGATGACGCTGGGATACACCGGAACTCGCAGCGGATCGGTGGCGGGCGTGGTCGCCGAGGCACCCTCGGTGAACCAATGTGACTGCCCCGCGAGGGGATACGGCGGCAGGGTGATGCCGGATCCGACGACCGTACTCGGGCCCGGTCGCAGTCCGGCGACGAAGGCGCGGGCGCGGCTGCGCGTCATCTCCGCGACCGGGTCGCGGTCGCGGTGGCACGACGGCAGCGCGACGGGCGGGACAGCGCGCTCGGCGGCGAGCTGTTCCACGGCGGGCAGCAGCACCGGGTGCGGACTGATCTCGATCACATGGGTGACGCCCGACTCGAACACCGCCGTCATGGCGTCGGCGAAAAGCACCGGCTCGCAGAGGTTCTCGACCCAGTAGTCACCACCGAGGTCCTGCGCCGCGACGGGCCGGACCAGGACCGTGGACATCATCTCGATCGCACCCGGCCGGGGTGTCACGCCGCCGAGTTCGGCCAGCAGCGGCGGGCGCAGTGCCGCCATCCCCGGGCTGTGCGAGGCGTAGTCGACGGTGACCATCCGGCAGAACACGCCGTCCGCGCCGAGTATCTCGGCCAGCGCCTCGATGGCGTCGGCGTCGCCCGACAGCACGCACGAGGTCGGCCCGTTGTGCACCGCCAGCGCCACGTCGTCCTCGAAACCCGCGATGGCTCCGGCGATCTCGTCGACCGGCAGCTCCACGGCCAGCATCCGCCCGGTACCGGCGACCGAGCGCAGCAGCGCGCTGCGCCGGGCGACGATCAGCGCCGCGTCGTCGATGTCGAGCAGCCCCGCGACGGTGGCCGCCGCGATCTCACCCTGACTGTGCCCGATCACCACGTCGGGCACGATGCCCTCGCGCCGCCACATGGCCGCGATCCCGAGCGAGAGCACCCACAGCACCGGCTGCACCCGGTCGACCCGGTCGAGCCACCCCGGCCCCGCCGCGCCCGACACGACCGCGACGGGGTCCCAGTCCACGTACGGCCGCAACGCGGCCGCGCACGCGTCGACGGCGCCGGTGAACGCCGGATCCCGCCCGTACAGCGCGGCTCCCAGCCCGTGCCACTGACTCCCCTGCCCCGGAAACACGAACGCCGTACGCCCGCCCTCGCGGGCCCGCCCGCTCACCACCCCGGCCGTCTCGCCCCCCGGATCGTCCGCGTATCCACGCAGCGCCCCCGCGACCTCCCCCGCGTCCGTGCCGAGCACGGCGACCCGCAGCGCCAGGTCCGGCCCCTGCCGCACGAGCGCGGCCCGGACCTCGTCCAGCCGCTCGGGCGCGGAGTCCACCAGGTCCGCGATGTCCCGGCAGCGCTGCCGCAGCGCCTCGGCCGAGTGCCCCGACACCGCCACGAATCCCCCGGCCGGTGAAGTCGCGGGGATCGGTTCGGCCCGGTCCGCCGGTCGGGCGGAACGCGGGTTGTCCGCGCCGCGGAGGACGACGTGGGCGTTCGTGCCGCCCCAGCCGAAGGAGTTCACGCCGACCAGGGCATCGGGGCCGGTCTCGAACGCGGTGTGTTCCCGGGTGATTCGCAGGTTCAGGGTGTCGAAGGGGATCTCCGGGTTGGGGGGATCGGCGTGCAGGGTGGGTGGGATGCGGCCGTGTTCCAGGCACAGGACGGCTTTGACCAGGCCCGCTATGCCCGCTGCGGCTTCGAGGTGGCCTATGTTCGTCTTGATCGAGCCGATCGGGAGGGGGGCCGCTTGGTCGCGGCTCGCGCCGAGTATCTCGCCCAGCGCCCGCGCCTCGATGGGATCGCCACGGCGCGTGCCGGTTCCGTGCGCTTCCAGGTAGGCGAGCCTGCCGGGGTCCAGGGTTCCGGGTGGGTAGGCGCGGCGGAGCAGGTCGCGCTGGCCGTCGAGGCTGGGCGTGACCAGGCTGCGGCCGCCGCCGTCGTTGTTCACCACGGTGTGCTCGATGACGGCCCGCACCCGGTCGCCGGCGCGGAGCGCCGCGGACAGGGGTTTCAGATAGAGCGCCACCACGCCCTCACCGCGCACGAAGCCGTCCGCGTCCGCGCCGAACGCCGCGCACCTGCCGCGCTCGGACAGGCCGCCGAAGTGAGTGAGACCTATCGAGACATCCGGCGCCAGAATCAGATTCACGCCACCGACCACCGCCGCGTCGATGTCGCCGGACCGGATCGCCCGGACCGCCAGGTCGAGTCCGACCAGCGCGGAGGAGCACCCGGTCTCGACGGTCAGGCTGGGCCCGGTCAGTCCGAGGAAGTACGACACCCGCGCGGCGATGATGTCCAGCGCCGTGCCGACCGCACTGTGCTGACTCGCGCCCAGACCGAGTTCCTTGCGCAGGATCTGGTAGTCGTGCCAGGAGGCCCCGATGTAGACCCCGGTCCGGCTCCCGCGTAGCGAGCCCGTCGGCACCCGCCCGTCTTCCAATGCCCGCCAAGTCATTTCGAGCATCAGCCGCTGCTGCGGGTCGATGTCGGCGGCCTCGCGCGGGGATATTCCGAAGAACGCCGCGTCGAACAGGTCCACACCCTCGAGGAACCCGCCGACGGCCTGGATCCGTTTGTCACGGTCCAGGGGCGCGTCGGCGTCCCACCGTTGCGGCGGCACCGGCCCGATGGCCGTGCCGCCCGCGTTCAGCAGCTCCCACAGCGCGCCGATGTCCGCGGCGCCGGGAAACCGGCCCGACATGCCGACGATGGCAACGGGTTCGCTCGAGTATGTGTTCATCGGATGTCTCCGCCCCTTCGATTCACCGTTCCGCGCGCGCACCCGAGTGCGTGAAACGCACCGCGCCGCACCACAGCAGCGACTTCTCCAGCGGCCCGATCGCGTGTTCCGGGGTCCACGCCGAGCCGCGCAGTACCGGCTGCGATCGCTTGGCCAGCGCGGCGGCCCGGAACACCGACGCCGCCGAGTCGACCGTCCACCCCCGGAAGAAGTCCAGGGGCGCGGCGAATTGCCAGCGGGCGGAAGCGAGTTTGCGCCCGAGCGTCAGATTGACCATGCGCAGCATGCCCGGCGACCAGTGATCCATGGCCCACCAGCGGATGTCGGGGCGGCGCAGCGCGTCGCGCAGGGTGGCCACCTCGGCCGGCGGCAGGTACGGCAGCAGGCCCTCGGTGAGCACCAGGGTGTTCCGCGCGCCCGCGGTCGCCTCGTCCAGGAACGCGGTCAGGGCGGCGGTGTCGGTGACGTCCAGCGCGCGGGTGACGCGCCGGCAGTTCGGCGTCTCCGACGCGAGCACCGACTCCTTGTAGCCCAGCAGATCGGGCAGATCCGCCTCGTACCAGTCCAATTCGGCGGGCAGCTCGAGCCGGAACGGCCGGGTGTCCAGACCCGCGGCCAGGTTCACGACCCGATCGCAGCCCGCCGCGATCGAATCCAGGATCAGATCGTCGATGAGTTTGGTCCGGACCACCGTGGGCCACATGCTCGGCCCGGTGGCCGTCATCGTGACGCCCTCGGGCCCGGCGAGTTTCGCCGCGAGCCGATCCCGGTACAGGGCGTCCGGGCGTTCGGACTCGATCGCCCGGTACGCCGCCACCCAGCGGGCGGTATCGGAGACATCGCGGATCGACGGCTCGGTCATGACTGGCTCCCGTCCCGCGCGGACCCCCGGCCCGTCGCGATGCTCGTGGTGAAGCTGTAGTGCTCGATCGGGAAGTGCCCGGCGCGCCACCACGCGGTCAGCGCGGTCGTCGGCCGGAAGACCGGCGAGTCGCCGTGCTGATCGAGAAAGGTCGAGGTGGTGCAGGCGCCGGTGAGGAACACCGAGGTGGACTGGCGCTCGCGCATGTCCGCCACGAACGCGGCGTGCGGTTCGGGCCGGATCTCGACGCAGGTCGCGCCGCGCGCGTACATCTCGCGGATGCACCGCACGGCGTGCCGGGTCGAGTTCTCGATCATCGGGAAGTACAGCGAGGTGAAGGAATACGTGGTGCCCAGGACCGCGAAGCTGTTGGGCCAGCCGGGCAGCGTGACCCCCTCGTAGGCCCCCGAACGATTCGTCTCGTAGTAGTCGGCCAGATCCACGCCATCGCGCCCGACGATGGGGAACGGCGGGTTGGCGCCCCGGCCGAACACCTCGAAACCGGTTGCCAGTACCAGGGTGTCGAGCTCGCGGTGCTCGCCGTCGGCGGTCAGGATTCCGGTCTCGGTGATCCGCGCGATGGGGTCGGTCACCAGTTCGACGTTGTCCCGGGCGAAGGTCCGGTGGTAGTCGCTCGAAATCGACGGCCGCTTGCAGCCGTAGCGGTAGTCCGGCGTCAACTGCGCGCGTACCCGTTCGTCGCTCACCTGTTTGCGCATGGCGTTCAGTGACAGGCGCTCGATCAGCGTCACCGTGGCGGGCAACTTGCGCCGGAACGCGAAATAGGCGATCGCCTCGTGCATCACGTCGATCTGGAACCGGATCACCCGCAGGATGAACGGCAGGAGGCGGAACAGCCACCGCAGCGCCCGCGGCACCGGCAGGTCCACCTTGGGCACCACCCAGACGGCGCTGCGCTGGAACACGTGCAGCCGCTTCGCCCGCGCGGCCACCGGCGGAATGAGCTGTACCGCCGAGGATCCGGTGCCGATCACCCCGACGCTCGCGGCGTCGAGATCGTGCTCGTGATTCCAGCGCGCGGTGTGGATCACCGTGCCCGCGAACGAATCCAGGCCCTCGATGTCCGGTGTCCGCGGCTGCACGAGCGGGCCGTGCGCCACGATGACGAAGCGCGCCCGCAGCGGACCCGCGTCGGTGGCGATGTCCCACATGTGCTCGCGCTCGTCGAACACGAGCCCGCTCACCTCGGTGTGCAGCCGCAGGTGCGGGCGCAGCCCGTACTTGTCGACGCAGCTCTCGGCGTAGGCCTGGATCTCCGCGCCGGTGGGATAGGTGCGCGTGCTGAGCAGGTTCGGCTCGAAGGAGAAGGCGTAGCTGCACATCGGGATGTCGACCGCGACATCGGGATAGGTGTTGGCGGCCCAGGCGCCGCCGACGCGGTCCGCCCGTTCGAGGATGACGAAGTCCTCGATCCCGGCGTCGCGCAGCCGGATTCCGGCGCCGATGCCGCCGAATCCCGCGCCGATCACGGCGACTTCCACGCGCCGGGGTTCGGCCTCGCTCATTGTCCGGTCTCCTGATAGCTGTTGTGCGGCAGCGGTTCCCGGGCGCCGGTGTGGACGAGCCGCACGGCCCCGCACCACAGCCGGGACCGCCCGATCGGCCCGATCCCGGTGTCGGGCAGCAGGGCCGAGCCGCGCAGCGCCAGCGGCGAGCGCCGCCAGCGCGCCCCGGCGCGGAACGTGGAGTGCGCCGCGTCCACGGACCAGCCCTCGAAGAAGTCGAGCCCGGCCGCGAAATGCCAGCGCGCGGCGCCCAATCGGCGGCCCAGGGTGCGGTTGACCCCGTACCGCACCCCCGGTGACCAGTGATCCATCAGCCACCAGCGGATCGGCGCCCGGCGCAGCCGCTCGGACAGCGTCGCGACCTGCTCGGGTCGCAGGTACGGCAGCAGTCCCTCGGTCAGCACCAGCGCGTGTTCGGCCCCGGCGGTGGCCTCCGCCAGGAAGTCGGTCAGGGCCGCGGTGTCGGTCACGTCGAGCTGTGCCGCGACGCGCCGGCAGTTCGGCTGCTCCGCGGCCAGCACCGACTGCTTGTAATCGCTCAGCGCGGGCAGATCCGCTTCGTACCAGTCGATCTCGGCCGGAATCGGCAGCCGGTATGGGCGGGTGTCGAGCCCGGCGGCGAGGTTGACGACCCGGTCGCAGCCCCGGGCCAGCGTGTCCAGGATGAGATCGTCCAGGAGCTTGGTCCGGACCACCGTCGGCCACATGGTGGTTTCGGCCGCCATGGCCGCGCCCCGGGGTCCCGCCAGCGCGGCCGCGAGCGGATCGCGGAACAGCGCGTCGGGCCGGGCGGATTCGAGCGCCCGGAACCCCGCCACCCAGCGGGCGGTGTCCGAGACGTCACGCATGAGCGATTCGGTCATGAGGCCGTGGTTTTTTCGATCGAGGTGAAGGAGTAGTCGTCGATCGGTGAGTGCCTGGTGCGCCACGCCGCCTCGACGGTGCTGGTGGGCCGGAACAGCGGCACGTCGCCGTTCTCGTCGAAGTACCAGCTGTACGTGCGTTCGCAGTGCGATCGGTAGAACAGCGTCTTCTTCTGGCGTTCGATCATCTCCGACACGTACGCGCGGTACGGGTCGGGCTTGATCTCCACGGCGGTCGCGCCCCGGCGCCGGGCCTCCAGGATGCAGCGCACGACGTGATCGACGCTGCTCTCGATGGTGACGAAGAAGGCCCCGGTCATGGCGTAGAGGCCGGGCACGGTGAAGTTGTTCGGCATCTGCGGCAGGGTCAGGCCCTCGTACTGGCCTTTGCGGTTGGACACGATGAGCGAGCGCAGGTCCTGCCCGTCACGGCCGGTGGTCTTGAAGCGCGGCAGGTTCGTCTCGTCGAGGGTCTCGAAACCCGTTGCCAGGATGAGGGTATCGAACTCGTGGTGCACGCCGTCGACGGTGCGCAGACCCGTTTCGGTGATCTCGGCGATGTCGGCGGTCACGAGATCGACGTTGTCGCGGGCGAACGCCTTGTAGTAGGTGCTCGACATCGACAGGAACTTGCACCCGAACCGGTAGTTCGGGGTGAGCTTGGCCCGGATCTCGGGATCCGGAACCCACATCCGCAGTGCCAGTTTGATGATCGATTCCAGGAAGGTCACCGACGCCGGGATCTTGTAGCGGAACACGGCGTTGTACAGGACTTCGAGCCAGAACACCGCGATCCAGCGCGGGATGAACATCATGAACGGCAGGATCCGGTAGCCGAAGCGCAGCAGCGCCGGGAGCGGGAAATCCGGTTTGGGCAGCACCCAGATCGGCGTGCGCTGGAAGACGCTCACCCGCCGGGCGATCTTCGCCATCGCCGGAATGACCTGCACGGCAGAGGATCCGGTACCGATGACCCCCACCCGCGTATCGGTCATGTCGTGCGTGTGATCCCAGCGCGCGCTGTGGATCACCCGGCCGTTGAACCGGTCGAGACCCTCGATGTCCGGGTACTTCGGCCGGCCGAGCCCGCCGTACGCCACGATGATGAAGCGGGCGTGGATGGGCCCCTGGGTGGTGTCCAGCCGCCAGTGGTGCTCGGCGTCGTCCCAGGTGGCCGCCAGGACCTCGGTGTTCAGCCGCAGGTGCGGCCGCACGCCGTACCGGTCGACGCACCGATCCGCGTACGCCTTGATCTCGTGCCCGCGGGCGTAGGCGTACTCCCAGTTCGGATTCCGCTCGAAGGAGAAGCTGTAGCCCCAGACCGGAATGTCCACGGCCACATCGGGATAGGTGTTCCAGTACCACACCCCGCCGATGTCCTCGGCCTGCTCGACGATCGCGAAGTTCGTGATCCCGGCCTGGCGGAGTTTGATACCGGCGCAGATGCCGGAGAATCCGGCGCCGATGACTGCTACCTCGAGCAGGGCGTCTTTGTCGGTCATGAGCGTCTCCTGACGAACTCTCGGACACGGAGGGTGAGGGCCCGCCCGCGCGCGGCGATGCGGCGGGTTCGGGGGCGCGGGGGTGCCGTCGCCACCGCGGTGTCGACGGCCGATTCGGGCGTCATGAACATCGCGGCGGCGTAGTCCGCGAAGAGGTCGGCGGTCGCGAAGTCCTTGCGGGCCAGTAGTTCGTCCATCACCGCGCCGAGCAGTTCGGGATCGGCGCGCTCGGCGACCTCGCCCATGACCTTCGGGTTCATGAACGGCGCGGCGTCCGCGACCGCCGCCGCGTCGATGCCGGAGAGCAGCGTCATGGATCGTTCGGTCCGGTTGTCCAGCAGCTGCGCGCTGAGCGAGCGCCCGAGCAGCCGCGGCGGCAGCACCGTGGTGGCCAGCGGCACCGCCACCCGCAGCGGGGCGAGCCGGCCGATCCGCGTCAGCCGCGCGTACTCGACGGCGTAGCGCTCGTGCAGATACGCCACCACCAGGTCGCGCAGATCCGAAAGGTCCTGTGCGTCCAGCTGTTCGAGATAGTCGAGGCGGTCGGGCTCCACGTGCAGGGCCTCGGCCAGTTTGCCGAGCTGGATCCGGTTCGCGCGGTCGCTCACGGGCGCCGCCCGAGCAGGACCGCGCCCAGGAGCGCGCGCACGGGGCGGGGGCGGGCGGAATTCTTGGCCGCCAGCTCCCGGCGGGCCAGCCCGCGGTCCCGCACCGGCGCGGTGCGCAGCAGCGCCAGCAGGTCGGCGCACTGCTGCTGGGAGAGCGCCGCGAGGGCGGGAAGTCGCGCCCCGAGTTCCCCTTCCAGGGCTCCCCGGGGGTCCGTCGTCGAATTCATCGTGATAGCCGTCCTTTGTCGCCGGGTGCGTGGCGAGCGAGCGAAACCGCCAATCGCAGTGCGCGATCCACGGTCCGCCGCCCGATCGATTCGGTGCGCGCGGAGGTGCCGGGGGCGGGCAGGATTCGGCACAGCAGCGGATCGGGCAGTCCGCGCCGGCGCCACTCGCGCGGATAGCCGATGGAGACCTCCTCGAACCGCACCCCGTCGTAGTGGTCGGTGCGGCGCAGATGCAGGTGCCCGTAGACCACGCAGGCCACGTTGTACCGGCGATGCCAGTCCGCGGTGAGATCGGTGCCGCACCACATCGCGAACTCCGACCGGAGCAGTCGATCCGTCGGATTTCGCACCAGGGGAAAGTGATTGATCAGCACCAGCGGCACCGCCGGGTCCACGCCGTCCAGCCGCTCGCGGGTGTAGCGCACGCGCTCGGCGCACCACTGCTCCCGCGAGTCGTAGGGATCGTGCGCGAGCAGGTGCTCGTCGGTGGCCAGGGTGCCCCTGGCTTCGGCGAGCGCCAGACCCGCTGCCTTGGTGTCGATTCCGCGCGGCAGGAAGGAGTAGTCGTAGAGCAGGAACAGCGGGGCCAGCACCGCCGACCCGCCCGCGCCCTCCCACACCGGGTAGGGATCCTCCGGTGTCACCACATCCAGCTCGCGGCAGACCTCGACCAGGCGGCGGTACTTGCCCTCACCGCGCAGATGCCCGGGATCGAGTGCGGTGGTCCACAGTTCGTGGTTTCCCGGCACCCAGATCACCTTGTCGAACCGCTCGCGCAGGGTCGAGAGCGCCCAGCGGACGGCATCGGTCTTCTCCGCCACGTCACCGGCCACGATCAGCCAGTCCCCCGGCGTGTGCGGCCGGATCCGCTCGACCACCTCGCGATTGCCGAGGTGGCTCACGTGCAGATCACTGACCGCCAGCACGCCGGGTTCCACGCCGCTCACGCGGGATCCGTCGCCGCTCACGCGGAACCCTCTGCCGCTCCCACCGCCGCGCCGAGCCTGCCCATGGATCCGCTCAGCCGGGCCATCAGCTCCGCGGGCACCGGTCCACCGTCGTGGATGGCGGACAGGCGTTCGAGCAGCATCTCGACCTCGGCGATGATCGGGTCGGCGAGCTCGGCGTCCTGCGGGGTGATCTGGTCCAGCACGTGCCGGGCCAGCAAGCTCACCGTGGGGTACTGGAAGATCACCGAGTTGGCGAGCTTGACGCCCGTCATGGCCCGCAGGTGCGTACCGAGTTCGATCGAGCTGAGCGAGTCGATGCCCATCTCGGTGAACTCCCGATCCGGTTGCACCGCATCGGGTGAGGAGTACCCCAGCACCATCGAGATCGGCGTCTTCAGCAGCTCGACGACCGTCTCGTGCTGTTCGGCCGGACTGAGGCCGGCCAGCCGCTTGGCCAGCTGCGTCGGATCCCCGAGCTGCTGGGTGGCGCGCGGGCGGGCGTGCAGCAGCGCCCGGAAGAACGGCGGCAGTTCGGCCACCGACTGGGCCACCCGCAACAGCGACAGGTCCATGCCGATGGGCAGCACGTACGGCGCTCCGGTCCGCAGCGCGGAATCGAACAGGCCCAGCGCCTCCCCGGTCGGAATCGGCGTGATGCCCATGCGGCCGAGGCGGGCGCGGTCCTTCTCGTCCATGCCGCCGGTGTTGGAGGTGTCCTCGGCCCACCAGCCCCACGCCATCGCGGTGGCGGGCAGCCCCCGGTGGTAGCGATGCCGGGCCAGGCTGTCCAGGAACACGTTGGCCGCGCCGTAGTTGGCCTGGCCGGGTGCGCCGAAAGTGCCTGCCGCCGAGGAGAACAGGACGAACATCGACAGATCCAGGTGCTGGGTCAGCTCGTGCAGGTACCACGCGCCGTTGGCCTTGGCGGGTAGCACCGCGTCCAGGTGATCGGTGGTGAGCGCGGCGAAGGTCGCGTCGGCGAGGGTGGCCGCGAGGTGCACGACCGCGCCGATCGGATGCGCGGCGGGCACGCCGGCGATCACCGCGGCCAGCGCGTCGCGGTCGCCCGCGTCGCAGGCCGCCACGCTCACCCGGGCCCCGGCCGCGCCCAGTTCGGCGATCAGCTCGTCGACGCCGCCGGCGGTGGCGCCGCTGCGGCTGGTGAGCAGCAGGTTCCTGGCGCCGTACGCGGTGACCAGGTGCCGGGCGATGATGCCGCCGATCTTGCCCGTACCACCGGTGATCAGCACGGTGCTCTCCGGATCGAAGGCCGTCGGCCAGGTGAGCACCACCTTGCCCACGTGCCGCGCCTCACCGAGGTGCCGCAGGGCCGCGGCGGCGTGCCGCACGTCGAATCGGGTCAGCGGCAACGGCGCCAGCGCACCGGAGGTGAACAGCGCGGACAGCTCGGACAGCAGGCCGCCCACCACGTTCGGGTCCAGTGCCCCGAGTTCGAAGGACGTGTAGGACACCCCGTGCTCGGTGCGGATCGCCGCCGGATCGTGCACCGCGTCGCGGGCGATCTCCACGAAACGTCCCGTGTCCGAAAGCAGGCCGAGCGAGTCCAGGGTGAAGGCGTCGGGCAGCAGGTTCAGCACGATGTCCATGCCGCGTTCGCTCGTGAACCGTTCCGCGAACGCGCCGGACCGGGAATCGGCGAGATGATCCTCGGCGAAACCCATGCCCCGCAGCACATCCCACTTGGGCTTGCTCGCCGTGGCGAACACCTCGAGACCGAGGTGCTCGGCCACGTTGACCGCGGCCGTGCCCACCCCGCCGGTCGCGGCGTGCACCAGCACCCGTTCCCCGGAACGGGCGGCGGCGACATCGCGCAGGCCGTGCAGGGCGGTCAGGTACGCCACCGGCGCGGCGGCCGCCTGCGCGAACGACCAGGCCGGGGGCACCGGGGCGAGCAGCCGGTGATCGGCGGCCGCGGTCGCGGCGATCTCGTCGAACAGACCGAATACCCGGTCACCCGTGGCGAATCCGGTCACGCCCGCGCCGACCGCGCGCACGATGCCCGCGGCCTCGTGCACGAGCCGGGCCGGGGTGCCGGTGCCGGCGGCGACACCGGTCAGCGCGACGGGGAACGACAGTCCCGCGGCCCGCTGTTCGACCAGGACCGTGCCGGGCGCGAGGTCCGCGCCGGTGTCGCCGTCGGCGACCTCGGCCAGCGCCACGTCCTCGAGATTCCCCGAGGCCGGGATGTCGAGCCGCCACGGCCCGGACAGCCGCGCGCCCGCGGTGGCGGCGGCGTCCAGACCGGAACGGATTCGCCTGCCGAAGAATTCGCCGCGCCGCAGCGCGAGTTCGGGTTCGTCGGTCTGCAGCGCGGTGGCGAGCTGATCCAGGCCGATGCCGGCCTCGTCGAGATCGAGTTGCAGGATCCGGTCCTGGTGCTCGGACTGCGCGCTGCGCACCAGCGCCCAGACCGTGGCCCCGGCCAGATCGGTGACATCCTCCGCCGCCGCGACCGCCTGCACGCCGCGGCTCAGCACGACGAGCTTGGTCTCGGCGAAACGCTCGTCGGCCAGCCAGGTTTGGATCGTGCCGAGCATGTCGGCGAGTTCCGCGCGCACGGCCGCGCTCGGGTGCGCGCCGGGCTCGGTGCCCGCCGAGGCCGCGACCCGGGACAGCACCACCACCTTCGGTGGTTCAGCGCCCTCGGCATCCATTGCGGCGTAGAAGGTTTCGAGATCCGGATAGGTCGACGGCGCCGGATCGCCGTGCACGCCCAGCGGCTGCTTCCCGACGATGGCCCACTCCCCCGGACGGCCGGAGTACCGCGCCCGCTGCACCGGAACGCTCAGCCAATCGACGCCGAACAGCGAGTCCTGACGCCCGGACAGACCACGGGTGGCGAGTTTGGTGGTCGAGATGGTGCGCACCTGCAGCGTGCCCGCCGCGACGATGCGGCCGGTGCTGTCGCCCAGCACCCAGCGCAGCCGGTCGGTGCCCGCGGGCGTCAGCTTCACGCGCAGCGCTTTCGCGCCCACCGCGCGCAGTTCCACGCGCTCCCAGGCGAACGGGAGCCGGATCGCGCCCGCTTCGGACGGAATCAGCGCCGCCGCGGCGGAACCGGTCTGCATGGCCGCGTCCAGCAGCGCCGGATGCAGGCCGTACTTGTCCGCGTCGGCCACCGCGTCCGGCAGCGCGACCTCGGCGAAGATGTCGTCGCCGCGGCGCCAGACCGCCTTCATGCCCTGGAATACCGGGCCGTACTGGTAGCCGAGCGCGGCCAGGGTCTCGTAGGCGGGACCGGGCTCCATGGCCTGGACCGCGCCGACCGGCGGCCAGAGCTCGAGGCCCTGGGTGTCGGCGTCCTCGGTTCGCTTCACCGCGGTCAGATGCCCGTCCGCGTGCAGGCTCCACTGGCTCTGGCCGGGCGCGCCGTCCTTGTCCTCGGGCCGGGAGTAGATGGCCACCGACCGCCGCCCGGGTTTGACGAGTTCACCCACCACGACCTGCAGGTGGATCGCGCCGTCGGCGGGCAGGGTGACCGGGGTGTACATGGTCAGCTTCTCGACCTGCGGCGCGCCGAGCCGGTCGCCGGCGTGCAACGCCAGTTCCAGCAGCAGCGCGCCGGGCAGCAGCACGTTGCCGTGCAGGGCGTGGTCGGCGATCCAGGCGTGGGTGGCCAGCGCGATCCGGGTGCTGAACTGGAAGCGGTCGGCGCCGGGCAGTTCCACGACCGCACCGAGCAGCGGGTGCCCGGCCTCGGCCAGGCCGAGCCCGCTCGGCTTGCCGCCGCCGGTGCCCGACACACTGGCCAGCCAGTACTTCTGCCGTTGGAAAGCGTAGGTGGGCAACGGAATCGAGCGCGCCGAGCCGGCGGGGTAGATGGCCTGCCAGTTCGGCGAGACACCCTGCACGTGCGCCTCGGACACCGAGGTCAGCAGCCGCCGGATGCCGGCGTCCTCCCGCTTGAGCGATCCGGTGATGAGGCAGGATTCGGCGAAACCGCCGAGTGATTCGTGCATCGCGGCGGTCAGGACCGGATTCACGCTCATCTCGATGAAGGCGTTGTAGCCGGATTCGAACGCGGACTGGAAACCGCCTTCGAAGTTCACCGCCTCGCGCAGGTTGCCGAACCAGTAGTCCGGGCCGAGCGCCGCGGTGTCCAGCACGTCGCCGGTCACGGTCGAGAAGAAGACGATGTCGCTCGCGCGCGCGGTGACCGGGGCGACGGCGGCCTCGAGTTGCTCGCGCAACACGTCGACGTGGCAGGTGTGCGCGGCGTAGTCGACCGGAACCTGCCTGGCCCGCACGGCATCTCGCTCACAGCGCGCGAGTACCTCGGCGACGCTGTCCGCCCCGCCCGCGACCACGGTGGTGGACGGGGAATTGACGGCGGCGACGTAGATGTCGTCGATACCGGCCAGCAGCTCGCGCACCCGGGCGACCGGGGCGTTGATCGAGGCCATGCCGCCGGTACCGGCCAGCTCGCGCAGCGGCTTGCTGCGCAGGGTCACGATGCGCGCGGCGTCGGCCAGCGACAGCGCGCCCGCCACGTACGCGGCGGCGACCTCGCCCTGCGAATGCCCGAGGACGGCGTCCGGCTCGATGCCCAGCGAACGCCACAGTCCCGCAAGGGAAACCATCGTCGCGAAGAGCGCGGGCTGTACCACGTCGACGCGTTCGATCGATGGCGCGCCCGGCGCCTCGTTCAGCACGTCGGTCAGCGACCAGTCGACGAATTCCGAGAGCGCCGCCTCGCACTCGGCGATGAGCCCGGCGAAGACCGGGGATTCGGCCATGAGCTGCGCGGCCATACCGGCGTACTGCGCGCCCTGGCCGGGGAAGACGAAGACGACCTGGCGCTCGGCGGCCTGGCCGCGGATGGGCCCGACCGGCGCGCCGTCGGCGACCGCCGCCAGCCCCGCCAGCAGATCGACGCGGTTGCCGCCGAGCACCACGGCGCGATGATCGAAGGTGGCGCGGGTGGTGGCGAGCGCGTGACCCACTTCGCGGGAGGTGAACTCCGGGTTCGCCTTGACGTGCTCGGCGAGCTGGGCGGCCTGTTCGGCCAGCGCCTCGGGGGTCTTGCCGGAGATCGGCCAGATGGCAAGCGGCACTTGCTGTCCGGGCTCGGCAGGTGCGATCGGCTGGGCCGGGGGCGCCTGCTCGAGGATCACGTGGGCGTTGGTGCCGCTGATCCCGAAGGAGGAGACACCCGCCCGGCGCGGACCCGGGCGATCGGGCCACGGCACGCTCGCGGTGACGAGATCGACCGTCCCGGCGGACCAGTCGACGGCCGTGGTCGGGGCGCTGACGTTCACCGTCGGCGGCACCACCCCGTGCCGCATCGCCTGGATCATCTTGATCACGCCGGCGATGCCCGCGGCGGCCTGGGTGTGGCCGAAGTTGCCCTTGATCGACCCCAGCAGCAACGGCTCGGCGGCCGAATGATCGCGCCCGTAGGTGTCGAACAGCGCTTCGAGTTCGATGGGATCGCCCACGGGCGTACCGGTTCCGTGCCCCTCGACCACGTCGATGTCGGTGGGCGTGAGATCGGCCGCGGCCAGGGCGGCCCGGATGAGCTTGCCCTGCGCGGCGGCGCTGGGCACGGTCAGTCCCTTGGTCGCCCCGTCCTGGTTCACGGCCGCGCCGCGCTGAATGGCGAGCACCTCGTGACCCAGGCGCCGGGCATCGGAGAGCCGCTCCAGGATGAGCACGGCCACGCCCTCGGACATGCAGAATCCGTCGGCGTCGGCCGAATAGGGCTTGCTGCGACCGGCTTTGGAGATGGCGCCGTGCTGGCCGAGGGCGAAGAAGCCGGTCAGCGTCGACATGATCGAGACGCCGCCGACCAGGGCCAGCGAGCACTCGCCGGCGTTCAGGGCCTGCCCGGCCAGGTGCATGGCCACCAGCGACGACGAGCAGGCGGTGTCGATGCTCATCGTCGGGCCCTGCAGGCCCAGGATGTAGGACACCCGGCCCGAGAGCACGCTCTGGCTCACGCCCATGGCGACGTAGCCGGGATCCAGGTCCTTCTGGCCCGGGATCAGGTAGGCGTAGTCCCCGCCCATGGCGCCGATGTAGACCCCGGTGTCGCTGTCCTGCAGGGTCGTCGGGTCGATTCCCGCGGATTCCAGTGCTTGCCAGCTGGTTTCGAGCACCATCCGCTGTTGCGGATCCATTGCCTTGGCCTCGCGGGGGCTGATTCCGAAGAACTCGGGATCGAACTCGCCCGGCTCGTCGATGAACCCGCCCATCGGCGCCATCGCGGCGGCCACCTCGGGCGATGCCATATCCGCGAGCTCGGTCATCGACCGATCGGCGGGAAACTTGCTGGATGCATGCTGGCCATCGATCAGGAAGCGCCACAGCGCCTCGGGCGAATCGATGCCACCGGGAAAACGGCACGCCATACCGACGACCGCGATCGGATCGTCAACGAGAACGTGATCAGTCACGACTGCCCCCATGCGGGTAGAGATGTCCCGTTCGGGTTAAAGAACGGGATTCAGAATTGATGAATTTCCAGCGCCCCTGCGGCGACCCAAAGCGCTTCTGCCAGATGGCTATTGCGCCGACGAGCAGGAACGTACCGCATCCCATGGAGGCCTGCAACAGGATCTCGGCGAATCTGAAGTAAACGCTACTCGGAATCACTTGCAAATCGCGGCGCGATGGTGAGAAGCTCCCTGCCACGTCTCGGCCGACACGGCCCGGGCGCCGGGTGCGTGCGTCCGTTCACGTACCGGCGAGTAGGTATGCGGCAGATTTGCTGACGCGTCTCTTCAGGAGGGGTAATGGCCGAATTCGAGGTCTCGAGAGCGCTGGAAGCCAGTCCGATGCAGCTGTATTCGATCATCGCGAACACATCGACGTGGCAGGACTGGTTCCTGATGCACGACGGCTTCCTCGAGCAGCCGCCCGAGCGCATGGCCGTGAATTCCACACTGGTGCAGAACATTCGCATGCTGGGGATGTCGCACAAACTCGAACTGACCATCACCGCGTTCAAACCGCCGATGCAACTGACCCTGTCCGGGCGCAGTGAGATCGGGCTGGTCTGCGAATTCACCTTCGGCATCGAACGACGCCCGGGTGGTTCGCAGCTCACCATCGCCGGCAATTTCACCGGCTCGATGCTCAACGCTCAGCTCGAGCAGGTGATCGAGCGGGACGCGCATTCCCAGCTGACGAATTCCATGCGCAAGCTGGCGACGTTGTCGCAGGTAGACGCCTGATGGCGGCTACGGCGCCGCTGCTCGAACTGGCGAATGTGGTGCGGGAGTATCGCATCGGCGGTGAGACCGTCCGGGCGCTGGACGGCGTGAGTCTGACCATCTCGGCGGGGCAATTCGTCTCGGTGGTCGGGCCGTCGGGAGCGGGCAAGAGCACCCTGCTGCATGTACTCGGCGCCCTCGATGTACCGACATCGGGGTCGATTCGATTCCGGGGCAGCGAGATCGGCGCCTTCGGTGACGACGAGCAGTCCGAATTCCGGCGGCACCATGTCGGATTCGTCTTCCAATTCTTCAATCTGCTGCCGACGCTGTCCGCCTGGGAGAACGTGGCCGTGCCGAAGCTGCTGGACGGCAAGGGATTACGTGCATCCAAGGGGCGGGCGCTGGAATTGCTGGAACTCGTCGGCCTCGGCAATCGGGCCGAACACCGCCCCGCCGAGCTATCCGGCGGGCAGATGCAGCGGGTGGCGCTGGCCCGGGCTCTGATCATGGATCCACCGCTGATCCTGGCCGACGAGCCGACCGGCAACCTGGATTCGAAGACCGGCGCCGCCATCATGGCCCTGCTCGCCGACATCGCGCACGGCGATCACGCCGTGGTCATGGTCACACACAACGCGGAGGCCGCGAGCACCACCGACCGCGTACTCACCCTCGGCGACGGCCGGATAGTGCGTGACGCGGCCGGATCCGCCGAACCCGCTGTGCACGAACCGGTTACGGCGTCGGCGGTGCACCCGTGACGGCACTGCTGGATCGCTGGCGGCTGTTCAGCGTGCGGGAGTTCGCCGTGCATCGGGGGCGGACCATCGCCTCGACCACCGTGATGGCGGTATCGGCGGCCTTCCTGGTCGCGGTGTTCGGCATCTTCGGATCGCTGTCCGGATCGGTGAACCAGCTGATCGACAGCCTGGCGGGCAAGGCGACGCTGGAGATTTCCGGCGTCACCGATTCCGGCCTGCCCGCCGCGATCCGCGCGGATGTCGCCGCGGTGCCCGGGGTGGCGCACGCGGTGCCGATGCTGCGCACCAAGGTGCCCAGCGCGTCGGGCCCCATGCTGCTGCTCGGCGCCGATCTGAGCGCGGCGGCCCTGGAAAGCGATCTGCAGGAGGCGGTGGAGCGACACCTGGGCACACTGATGACCACCGCCAACGGCGCCCTGGTCGGGCCCGGGGTCGGCGTCGCGGCGGGCGAGCGCTTCCGGATCGGGGCCGGCGAGGTCACCGTCGCGGCGGTGCTGTCCGGCCCGAAACTGGAGCAGCTCAACGCCGGTCACTACGTACTGACCTCGCTGGCGGTCGCACAGCAGATCACCAATCGCAGCGGCCAGCTCGACTCGGTCCTCATCGTTCCCGCGCCCGAGGAGGATTCGGCCGAACTGCGGACCGCGGTCGAGGCCGCCGTGGCGGATCGGGCGCTGGTCGCGGAACCGAGCGTGCGGGCGGTGCAGACCGGCGGCGCGCTGCGCATGCTGCGCTACATGACCCTGATGGGCGCGGCGCTGGCGTTCATCGTGGCGGCCTTCCTCATCTACACCGCCATGAGCATGGCGATCGTCCAACGGCGACCGGTCATCTCGATGTTGCGGGCGGTCGGCGGGCGGCGGTCGACCATCGTCACCGATCTGCTCGTGGAAGCCGCCGTGATCGGCGCGATAGGCGGCGCGGCCGGGTCGGCGCTGGGCGTGCTGCTCGGCCGCGCCGCGATCGACACGCTGCCGATGGCGCTCATGCAGTCGATCGAGGCGCGCACGACGTATTCCCTTCCCCTCTACGCGATTCCGATCGCGATCGTCGCCGCCGCCGGAACCTCCATGGTGGCCTCGGGAGTCGCGGCGTACCAGGTGTACAAGGTGTCGCCGGTCGAGGCGCTCGCTCCGGTCGGAGCCGGCGTCGCGGACCGGGTTCCGTTGCTGCTGCGCCTGTTCGCGGCGTGGGCGGCGATCGTCAACGTGACCGTCGCGATCGTGCTGGTGCGCCTGCACCTGGACGCCTTCGTCTGGTCGGGTGTGGCGCTGTGCCTGTTCTTCGGGGCCGGCCTCATGCTGTGTTTCGCGCTGACCGGATCGCTGGTCGCGGCCACCTCATGGGTCGCGCGCCGCTTCGGGCGGGCGGGTGAGCTCGCCGCGACCTCGCTCGAACGGGCGCCGCGCCGGGTGTGGGCCACCCTCATGACGGTGTTCATGGCCGTGGCCGTGACGGTGACCATCACCGGCGCGAACAACGATCTGCTCGGCGCGATCCGCGGCTCGCTGGGCTCGACCGGCACGGTCGAGGTCTGGGTGAGCTCGCACCCGCCCGACGAGTTCCCGACCGGCCCCGCGCTGCCCGCCGACCTGGCCGCGCGGGTCGCCGCCGCACCCGGGGTCGCGAGCGTCATCGAGGGCCAGGTCGCCTACGCGACCATCGGCGACGAGAAGGTGATCCTGTACGGGCTCGCCGCCGGCACGGTCAATCCGATGTACGAGGAACTCGACGACGCACTCCGGGCGGACGTCGTCGCCGGACGCGGCATCGTGGTGTCCCGGGACATGGCGCGCGGCCTCGGCGTCGACGCCGGCGACGAACTGTCGATCGATACCCCGCGCGGCCCGCAGCGCACCCGCGTGGTGGGCGTCGTGTCCTACTTCTCGGCGATGACGGGCACGGTCGGGATGGGCCTGGACCAGATGCGGCAGTGGTTCGACCGGCCCGGTTCGACCATCCTGCAGATCGAGGGCGTGCCCGGCGCGGACGGGGATCGGTTGCTCGAGACGGTCGCGGGATTGTCACCGCCCGGACTCCAGGTCTATTCCGGCGCAACGTCATTGGCCAACGTGGAGAGTTCTGCCCGGCAGGGCATGGCGGTGTCGAACGCGGTGTGGATGATCATCGTCCTGATCGCGGCGGTCGCCCTGCTCAATACCCTGACGCTGTCGGTGCTCGAACGCCGCCGCGAGATCGGGGTGTTGCGCGCCATGGGCGCGAGCCGCCGCCGCACCCTGCGCATGGTGCTCGCCGAGGCCGCCGGGATCGGCGTGGTCGGCGGGGTGCTCGGGCTGGGGTTCGGCCTGGCGAGTCAGTACTTCTTCGATGCCCTCACCCCGAACATCATGAATCTCGAGGTGTCCTACCGGCCGAGCCCGCTGGCGCTCGCCTTCGCGGCCGGGGCCGTGGGACTGAGCCTGCTCGGCTCGATTCCACCCGCCGTGCGGGCCGCCCGGCTCAATATCATCGATGCGGTGAGCATCGAATGAAGCAGAGGGAAATCATGTTTCTTCGCAGGTCTTTTCGAGTCCGCGCCCTGATCGCCGCGGCGGTCCTGTGCGCGGTGACCGGCACGCTGTCCGCGTGCGGGGATTCCGGTGACTCCACCGCGCCGGTCAGCCGGTCCAGTGCCGCGCCGGTCACCGACCAGCCGCCCATCCCGCTGCCCGGCGTCGCCGATCTCAATGTCGGCCTGACGCTGGCGCTGGACCCGAATTCGCCGCGGGCACAGGCCGTGGACGTGGTTCAGGGTTCGGATGTCGATCCCGAACTCGTCACCAAGATGGCCCGGGCCGGGGTGAGCAACGGCGTGCAGATCACCGTGACCGGGGTGCGGTACGCGGGCAACGGCATCATGGAGGCCACCGCGAAGCTGTCCTTGAACGGCAAGCCCGTCGAGGGCGACGCCGTCATCCCCTTCGTCGCGGAGAACGGCCGCTGGAAACTACAGCTGGCGTGGGCCTGCCAGATGCTGACGAACACCGGGGCCACCTCGCCGGCCTGCACCTGAGAAACTCGACCGCGGCGCCGGACGTGAATCGCCGACTCCGGTATATTCTATACCTGTTCGGAATATGCTGAGCCATAGTGTTTTTCGAAACATCCCGCGATTTTCTCCGGCGCCAGAGTCAATCTCGATGAGTGATCGCCGAGTCCCGCTGAGCGAAGCCTTTACCCGGTATCGGCCGACAGCTGGTAAGCCGCTCATACTGTCTCGCGGGTGAGATATTTTTCTGATTCACGAGCGAGAAAGTCGCTCGGCACAATGATATTCGCGTTGTTCGTCGCCGTCGGCATGGCCCTGGTCTGGGTGGGCGGCACGGCCGCCGGCGCGCCGGCCGCAGGGGGTCCGGCGCGCATCGATCTGCAGGGCGCGGCGAACGTCCGGGATCTGGGCGGCTACCGCACCTACGACGGCGCGAAGGTCAAGGCGGGCAAGATCATCCGCGCCGACGCGCTCGCCAAACTGACCGACGCCGATGTACAGAAGCTGGGCACGCTGCGGTTGCAGACCGTGATCGACCTGCGGGTGCCCAGCGAGGTACAGGCCATGGGCGCGGACCGGCTGCCGAACGGGGTTCCGCTGGTGGCGCGGCCCATCCAGGACAACGGCATGTTCGCCAAGATGTACCAGGCCATTTCGTCCCGGGATCCGGTGCAGCAGCAGGCGCTGCTGGGCGACGGTAAGGCCGAGACGATCATGCGGGACATGTACCGCAGCTTCTTCGACCCCGATTCGCTGGCGAAGTTCGGCCAGACCGTGAAGGATCTGTCCACCACCGGAACCGCCACCCTGTTCCACTGCACCGCGGGCAAGGATCGCACCGGCTGGCTGTCCTACGTGGTGCTGCGTGCGGTCGGCGTGCCGGAATCGGTGGCGCGGCAGGACTATCTGCTGTCGAACCAGTATCGGGCCGCGGCCGACGCCGCACTGCGGGCGCAGCTGAAGCAGGGCGGCATCATGCAGAACCCGGACCTGCTGATCCCGCTGCAGGAGGTGCGCACCGAGTACCTCGACATCGCGGTGGCGCAGATCGACGAGCGGTTCGGCGACTTCGGCGACTTCCTCACCGAGGGCCTCGGGCTCGACGCCTGGACCATCGTGAAACTGCGGAAGAACCTGGTGTCCTGACCGGAATCCCGGCCGAAGGGCCCTCGCGCGCCGCGGCGCGGGCACGTACTCACCGCCCGTCATCCCCGCGATCACGTTCAGGCGGTTCCAGG